>JASIBA010000128.1 GCA_030041735.1 Thermoplasmata archaeon
AAGCGCCCGCTGATGGAGCGCACGGTCATGATCGCTAACACCTCCAACATGCCCGTCGCGGCGCGAGAAGCGAGCGTGTACACCGGGATCACGATCGCCGAGTACTATCGCGACATGGGCTACGACGTCGCGCTGATGGCCGACTCCACGAGCCGGTGGGCCGAGGCAATGCGGGAGATCTCGGGCCGGCTCGAAGAGATGCCGGGCGAGGAGGGCTACCCGGCCTATCTCGGGCGCCGCATCGCCGAGTTCTACGAACGCGCCGGTCGGGTCGTGACGCTCTCCCCCGAACAACGCATGGGATCGGTCACCGTCGTGGGCGCCGTCTCCCCAGCGGGGGGCGACACCTCTGAGCCCGTCAGCCAGAACACGCTGCGCGTCGCCCGTGTCTTCTGGGCGCTGGATGCAGCGCTGGCATCGCGCCGGCACTTCCCGTCGATCAACTGGCTGCAGAGCTACTCTCTCTACATCAGCGACCTCACGCCGTGGTTCGGGCAGAACCTCTCGAAGGAGTTCGTCCCGCTCCGTCAGAAGGCGCTCGAGACCTTGCAGAAGGAGTCCGAGCTCCAGGAGATCGTCCAGCTCGTCGGGGTCGATGCGCTCCCCGAGCGTGAGAAGGCGACGCTCGACGTCGCCCGGATGATCCGGGAGGACTACCTCCAGCAGAGCGCCTACGACGACGTCGACACCTACTCCTCGATCCAGAAGCAGTACCGCATGCTGCGGGCGATCCTCCAGTTCGGGGACCAAGAACAGGACGCGGTCGGGAAGGGCGCGACCGTGGCCCAGATCCAGAAGCTCCCCGTCCGGACGAAACTCTCCCGGATGAAGTGGATCCCCGAGGCTGAGCTGCAGAAACAGTTCGACGCGCTCGAATTGGAGATGGGGCAAGCGGTCGCGCAGGTGGCAGCCTCGGGAGGCGCCTAGGATGGCCGCGAAGGGAGCCCGCCCGGCGCCAGCGCCGTCGGAGGTGCCGATCGACTACCGGACCGTGGACCGCGTGACCGGACCGCTGCTGTTCGTCCGCGACGTCGCGAACGCCGCGTACGGGGAGATCGTCGAGATCCAGCTCCCGAGCGGCGAGCGCCGGCAGGGCCAGGTGCTCGATTCGCGGAAGGGTCTCGCCATCGTCCAGGTGTTCGGCCCGACGATGGGCATGAACATCGAGGCAACGAGCGTCAAGTTCCTCGGCGAGGTCGCAACTCTCCCGGTCTCGGACGAGCTCCTGGGCCGCGTCTTCAACGGGCTCGGCGAGCCCCGCGACGGCGGGCCGAAGATCGTCAGCGAGACCGAGCTCGAGATCGTCGGGAACGCGATGAACCCGTATTCTCGCGAGGAACCGAGCGAGTTCATCCAGACGGGCATCTCGACCATCGACGCGATGAACACGCTCGTTCGGGGCCAGAAGCTCCCGATCTTCTCGGGTGCGGGGCTGCCGCACAACCAGATCGCCGCGCAGGTCGTCCGTCAGGCGAAACTGCGGAACTCGACAGAGGGGTTCGCCGTCGTCTTCGCGGCGATGGGGATCACGAGCGAGGAGGCGAACTACTTCCTCAAGGAGTTCGAGTCGACCGGGGCGCTCGAGCGCGCCGTCGTCTTCCTCAACCTCTCGTCCGATCCGTCGATGGAGCGCGTCGTCACGCCGAGGATGGCGCTGACCGCCGCGGAGTTCCTCGCCTACCAGCGGGACCTCCACGTCCTCGTCGTGCTCACCGACATGACGAACTACTGCGAGGCGCTCCGGGAGATCTCGGCCGCACGGGACGAGGTGCCCGGTCGGCGCGGCTATCCCGGGTACATGTACACCGATCTCGCGACGATCTACGAACGGGCCGGCAAGATCCACGGACGCAAGGGGTCGATCACCCAACTGCCGATCCTCACGATGCCGGCGGACGACGTCACGCACCCGATCCCGGACCTGACCGGGTACATCACCGAGGGGCAGATCTACGTCAGCCGGGAACTGCAGCGCCGGGGCGTCTACCCGCCGATCGACGTGCTGCCCTCGCTCTCGCGTCTCATGAACCAGGGGATCGGCAAGGAGCGGACCCGCGAGGACCACCGCGGGGTCGCCGACCAACTGTTCGCGACGTACGCGACGGGTCGGGACCAGCGCGCGCTCTCGGCGATCGTCGGTGAGGAATCGCTGAGCGCGGTCGACCGGCTCTACCTCAAGGCGGCGGACCGGTTCGAGACCGAGTTCGTCAACCAGCGGCCCGACGAGGACCGGACGATCGACCAGAGCCTCACGATCGGCTGGGACATCCTCTCGGACCTCCCGGACTCGGAGCTGAAGCGGATCAAGCCCGAGTTCGTCGCGAAGTACCGGACCCACCCGAGCCTCATTCAGTAGCGGGGGTCGACGTGGCCGGAGAGACGGTTCGACCGACGCGCCTCGAGCTGCTGCGCACGCGGCGGCGCATCGTCGTCGCGAAGAAGGGCCTCAACCTGCTGAAGCTCAAGCGGACGGCGCTGATCGCGGAGTTCTTCGCGATCTCCAAGGAGGCGATGAAGCTCCGCGGCGACCTCCAGAAGCGGATCGCGCGGGGCTACGAGTCGATCCGATGGGCCGAGATGATGGAGGGTCCGACCCGGCTCGAGAACATCTCGATGCTCCTCCCCGACGTGCACCCGGTTCGCGTCGCCACGAAGAACGTGATGGGCGTGCGTACGCCCCAGGTCGATCGCGGCTCATACACGCCCGTGGCCGCGCCCGAGCTCCTCGATCTCCCGACCTCGGTGAACGAGTCGATCCGCCACTTCCAGGGGATCTACGCGGTGGTCCTCGACATCGCGGAGAAGGAGAACGCGCTCCGCCGGCTCCTGAAGGAGATCGAGAAGACGAAGCGGCGGGCGAGCGCGATCGAGAACGTCCTCATCCCGCGGCTCCAGGGGACGGTGCGCTACATCAAGTTCCGATTCGACGAGCTCGAGCGCGACTCGTTCAGCATGCTCAAAGCGGTCAAGCGCAAGATCGAGCAGGAGGAGGACAACGTTGCCGCCGGGGCCGCCTAACGTCGCGGTCCGGCGGTTCGCCGCCGTCCAGCTCGTGAGCCTCGCGGTGAAGATCGCCGCGGTCCTCGTCCTGATCGTGGTCGCCGTGCACTACCTCACGGGAGGGTTCTGAGCGCGTGAGCGCCGCCGAGACGCCCCAGACCGCCGGCGCGATCGATGCGCTCAAGCGGGTGCGCGCGAGCGAGATCGACTGGGACCAGCGGGTGACCGCCGCCAAGCAGGCGGCGGCCGAGGAGATCGCGCAGCAGCGCGCGGCCGCCGACGCGGCCGTCAAGTCGGCGCAGGCGGCGGCCGACCAGGAGCGGGCGCAGAAGGTCCAGGAGGCCCGGAGCGACGCGGACCGTCAGGCGATCGCGATCCTGGCCGACGGGGCCCAGGCCGCGGACGTGGCGGCCCGGGGCGAAGGCAAGCAGCCGAGCGACCACGCCGACGCGATCCTGAGCGCCGTCCTGGCGGGCTTCCTCGGGGACTGACGGGGCGGCGCGATGGGGATCCTCCGCCCGGCCCGGATGACCAAGGTCGGCCTGATCGGACTGCGGGACGACGAGAGCCGGATCCTGAGCCTGCTGCACGATCTCCGGATCGCGCAGATCGAGACCCTGCCGCCGGCCGCGCTCGCCGAGCTCGTGCCGGAGCGCGGGACCGAGACCCAGCGGGCGATCGGCGACGAGGCGCTGCGCTTCCGCGGGCTCAAGAACGCACTACCGCCCGCTCCCGTGGGTCCGCCGCGCCGCTTCGACTCCGTCGAGGAGATCCTGGCCGCCGCGCGGACGGTCCCGATCGACCGCGAGGTCGGGGACCTGAAGCGGGAGGACGATCGCCTGACCTCGGAGGAGCGGGCGCTGGACGAGCGGATCGGGCTGCTGGGACAGCTCGCGTTCTACCCCGACCGACTGGAGTACCTGCACGCGCAGAGCTTCGTCTCGTTCCTGGGCGAGGGCACGCCCGAAGCCCGCACCCGCATCGGAACGCTCGTCCCACCCGAGGCCGACGCGCAGTTCCTGGACGACCCGGCGACCCCGGGTCGCTTCCTGGTCTCGCTCAAGACGCAGCAGGCCGACGCGCTCACGCGCGCGGCCCAGGGGAGCGGCGTGAAGCTGGTCGCGGTCCCGGTGCTCGCCGGGACCGTGCCCGAGGAGCGGGCCGAGGCGGAGTCGGCGCGGCGCACGGCGGTGCTGCGACGGGCGGAGATCGCCGCCCGGCTCGGCGCGATCGCGGCCCAGTGGTACGGCACGATCGCCGCGATCGACGAGGCGCTCCAGATCGAGGTCCGGAAGGTCGAGGTCCTCTCGAAGCTCGGCGCCGGCCGCGCGACCTTCGCGATGGAGGCGTGGGTGCCGGCCCGCGACGTGGGCCGGCTCGAGGCGCTCGTGCGTGGCGCGACGGGCGATCGTTGCTACCTCTATCGGGTCATCACGACCGAGGAACCCCCGACCCTCATGGACAACCCGCCGGGGGTCCGGCTCTACGAGTTCTTCATCCGGTTCTACTCGCTTCCCCAGGCGGACGAGTGGGACCCCACCTTCGTCTTCGCGCTCGTCTTCCCGCTGTTCTTCGGGCTCATGCTCGGCGACTGGGGCTACGGGCTCACGATCCTGCTCGTGTGCCTCTGGATGATCGCGGGATTCCCCGGCGCCGGGCGGTTGCCGAAGTTCGGTCGGGACTTCGTCAAGCGCATCATGAGCCCGTACGGCATGCGCTCGCTGGCGTACACGCTGATCCCGGGGTGTCTCCTCGCCGTCGGGCTGGGCCTCTACTGGGACGAGTTCTTCGGCTACGCGCTCTTCTCCCACTGGTTCGGCTACGTCGCGCCGTTCGACCCCGTGCGGAACCTGGGCTTCCTGCTGCTGTTCGCCGGGTTCGTCGGGCTCGGGATGGTGACCCTCGGCTTCGTCTTCGGGCTCCTGAAGGAGTACTTCCACCACCACCCCCGCGGGGTCGTCGCGAAGGCGGGCGGGATCCTGTTCGCGTGGGGCGTCGCGTTCTTCGGCCTCGCGGTCATCCACCACCAGGCCGGCTTCTCCTTCGTCGGGTTCGACGCGTACCTCGGGCTGATGATCGGGGGGCTCGTCCTGATGATCGGCGGCGAGGGGATCCAGACCGGCGCGATGGGCCTCATCGAGGTGGTGAGCCACATCCTCTCGTACACCCGGTTGGTCGGCATCCTGCTCGCGAGCGTGATCCTCGCGGTCGTGATCAACTCGATCGGGGCGGGGCTCGTGGTCGGCGGCACGATCGTCGGGATCATCGCCGGCCTCGTGATCATCGTGATCGGCCAGTCGTTCAACGTCATCCTCGGCGTCTTCGAGCCGGGGATCCAGGGCGCGCGGTTGATCTTCGTCGAGTACTTCTCGAAGTTCTACACGGGGAATGGGAAGCCGTTCCGGCCGTTCGGTGCCGCCCGGACGCACACCGTGTCCACGGTGACGCCCGACGGGCTCGCGACGGGCCCGATCCTGCAGAGCCCGCCGTCGTGAGCCGGCCTAGAGCCGGGGCGAGACGAGCAGCGGCTCGAGGCGCTCGGACGGGATCCCGTACATCTTCCCGAACGAGATCCGGCGCAGGTCCGCGCGCTCCAGCTCCGCGAGCAGGAGGAACGTGAAGATCACGCTGAGCGAGAGCGGGTAGGTCTTGAGCCGTTTCAGCTCGGCGACTGCCCGGTCCCGCGTGGCGGCCGCCTCGTACGCGGTGAGGCTCCCCTCGGAGCGGAACTGGTCGCTCCCCTGCGGGATCGACGGGAAGTGGTCCGCGAGGCGATCGGCGAGCTCGGGGACCCCGCGCGCTCCGTAGAGGTCCGGTGCCTGGGCGGCGGAGATCGTCCCGCCCTCGAGCCAGCGGGCGGTCACCGCGTCGAGCGGCAGGTCGACCGCCTTGCCCTTGAGCAGGAGGAGCGCGTTGCGGAGATCGATCTCGCTCGCCAGCAGCTGGCGGACGACCCACTCGTCGCCCTGGAAGAACTTCGCCGCCTCGCGCACCTGCGCGTAGTACTCGCGGTCGAGCGCGAGGAGCACGGGAAAGATGTCGTGGGTCCGCTCGAACTGCTCGAGCAGCGGCAGGATGGTGCCCCCGTAGCCGAACTTGACGAGCTGCGCCACCGTCGCCTCGATCGAGGGCTGCGCGAGCAGCGTGCGGTAGTCGTCGAGCGTCAGCACGCCCGCGTACAGCCCGGCGGGGATCTCGCGGCTCGAGATCAGGTGCTCGTCGGTCTCGGTCACCGGCCGGCCCTGCGCTTTCGAGGAGAGGATCAGCTCGATGTTCTCCCGGTCGTAGCGGGTCAGGTAGGCGCCGACCACCGCGCGCCCGGCGAACGGGGTCGCCTCGAGCGCGTGGCGGTTCCGCCGGACGAAGGTGCGGTTGGTCGCGACCTCGAGGAGCGCGATGCCCTGGTAGGCGGCGCGCGCCTGCTGGACGTCCGCCCCGTACGGCGTCGTCTCCAGGACCTTCGCGATGTCGCCGACGTCCCGCGCCCCGAGCAGGCTCGTGTACGTCTCCCGCCCGAGGAACGAGGTGAACTCGGGCTTGAGGCGCCCGAGCGCGCTCGCGTACGCCGAGGCCGCCACGGGAACCCCTCCTACGCGAGGATCTCGCGGACCTTGTCCTCGCGCAGGCGCAGCAGCTCGTCGAAGGAGAGGTTGAGGCGCCGGTCCCCGTCGGGCGTCTCCGCGACGATCCCGCCGAGGATGGGCTGGGGCGTCGCGTCGAAGAGCTTCCCGGCCGCCTTCTGCAGGCGGGCCGCATCCTCCACCCGGCCCATGACCTTGATCTGCCGACCGAGCTCGTCGGTCGCGACCTGGACCATCCGCTTGAGCACGTTGGGGTACTCGGGCCGGTCCGTGAAACCGCGGAGGAGGTCGCGCGTCGCCCCGATCGCGCCCTCGAGCCGGTGCTCGCGGGCCTCGTAGAGCGACTTCCGCGCCTTCAGCTTCGCCGCGGCGATCCGCTGGGCCCTCTCGCGCGCGACCTCCGTCTCCGTCGCGCGGGCGGATGCGGCTTCCAAGTCCGCGATGGCGTGATCCCGGTCGGCAGCGATCTTGGCTTCCTGGGCCTGCTTCGCGGTGTCGGTCGCCTTCAGCTCGGCCTCCGCGCGGGAGCGGATCTCCTCGATGAGGCTGTCGAGGGTCATGGGCTCGGCGCCGGCTTCAGATCACGCCGAGCAGCAGGATGATCCCCAGCACGAACCCGATGATCCAGAGCGTCTCGGGGATGACGAAGAAGAACAGGACCTGCCCGAACTTCTCCGGCTTCTCGGCGATGATCCCCATGCCCGCGGCGCCGATCCCGGACTGGGCCATGCCCGTCCCGATGAGCCCGCCCGCGATCGCGATCCCGGCGGCGAGAGTGGCGTACGGATCGGCCATATCGTAACCCGGCGGCCGAAAAAGGTCGGGTATATAGCCCCCACCCCGTCGGCGGCCCGGGCGCCGGGGTTTCCTGACGGGGACGGCCGTCCCGGAACGGCGCCGGATCCGTCGATCAGGCCGTGCTTTCGGCCGGCACGGCGTCGGGGGGCGCCCGCTGCGCCGCCGACATCTTCCGGACCAACAGGATCGCGCCCCCCCAGGCGATCCAGCCGAAGACGTACGCTGTGAAACAGACCGGGCAGAGCGCCCCGATCCGTCCGACCTCCACGTAGAGCAGGTACAGCGAGAGCGCGACCCCGGCGGTGGTGAGCCCCAGCAGAGCGTACGCGTACCGGAGGTCGCGACGGTGTTGCTCCGCCAACGCCGCGAGCGCCAGGATCGCGATGAAGCCGGCCACGCCCCAGATCCAATCGGGGATCCCCAAGGTCGTGGTGAGCCCGCTGTTCGCCACGGCCGCGCAAGAGATCGTGGAGCTCGGCGAGCAGAACTTCGAGAGCGACGCGTCGAAGAACTCGGCGGCCGCGAACAGGGCGACGATGAGTCCGAGCCCGCCGGCGAGGTAGATCAGCGACCGCACCGATCGGATCCGCATCGGTCCGACGCGCCTAGGAGAGGTCGGCCTGGACCAGCCCCTGCATCGTCGTGGTCCACTGGTAGTTGGTCGGATCCTTCAGCGACGGATTCGAGGCGAGGAAGGAGCTCACGCTTGTGTAGCCGTTGCTCATCAGCACCCAAGCGCAGATCTGGGCCGCTTGGCCCTGCTCCACGGTCCACGCGTTGCCGCTCTCGGTCAGTACCGAGGTAGCGACCTGAGGCGCGCCGTTTCCGCTCGGGCCCGTCGCATAGCTCGAGAGATCGTCGGGGTTGATCAGGGACGCCCCGGCGTGGATGTACTGGCCGTTGATCACGACGAACGGGATCGAGCTTCCCGAGTACGCGGAGACGTACGCCTGTTGGATACAGTTCGAAGTGCCCGGGAACGTCCCGGCCGTGCCGGTGCTCTGGGTCCAATAGTACTCGGAGACCTGGAACGAGAGCACCGGCGAGCTGACCGACGCCGAGCCGAGGATGACTTCCGGCGTGTTCGGATACACGTCCCCGGGATTCGAGTAGTAGAACACGGTACCTGGTATGCCGTCTGTTTGACCATTGAAACCAGCCTGGAACTCGGTCAGGGCTTTCCACATCGCCCAGCTGCTCGCCGAGCAGTACGGGCACCACGTCGCGCCGAAGAAGTAGAACACCGGGAGGCCGTTCTCGTGCCACGCTGAGATGGCCGTGCTCGAGGTCCAGCCGTTCGGCTGGCTCGTCAGCGAGCTGCTGGGGGGAAGGTAGGGACAGCCGAGCGCGTAGCCGGCGAGACCGATGAGGCCGGAGATGACCAACCCCAGGATGACGGCGCTGATCAGAGTCGTTCGGTAGACGGGCTTCCACCGGCGTCCCGGGGTGCGCAGGAGTCCGAACAGCAGCACGAACGCGGCGACCGCGAAACCGAGCGCGAGCCACGGGATCGTGGGGAGCAGGATGCCGACGGGCGATGGGGCGACGTACGCGAGCGCGGCCCAGATCCCGAGGACGGGGGTCGCGACCAGCCCGATCCGGGCGAGCGTCCAGCGGCGCTCCTCGGCGTCCCGGTCCGCCTTCTTCGGGCGCTGCTCGACCGGCTCCTGGCGGTCGACCTGTCGGCGCTGGCGATGATACAGGGCCCGGAGCGCCCGCCCCGGCTCGCGGACCGAGGCCTCGGGATGGAACCCGACGTCCTCGTCCTCCGCGATGCGGTCCCAGCCCCACCCCTTCGAGCGGAGCTCTTCGACCCGGTCCCAGTCGACCATCACCGGTGCTAGCGAGACGCCCCTTTTCCTCTTTGCCTTCCTCGCCCGGACCACCGCGCAGGGTCGTCCGGGGCGAGGGCCGACCCCCGCGGCCTTTTACCCGGCCGACGGTGCCCTACCCCCGATGCGGATCACCTTCCTCGGCACGGCCGGCTCCTGGCCGACCAAGGAGCGCTCCGCGAGCGCGATCGCGCTCGACCTCGAGCGGGAGCTCGTCCTGCTCGATTGCGGCGAGGGCACCCAGCGTCAGTTCTTCCAGTCCCCGGCCTCGTTCATGCGGGTGCGCCGGATCTTCCTCACCCACTTCCACGGCGACCACTTCCTCGGCCTCCCCGGTCTCGTCCAGAGCATGAACCTGAACAACCGGACCGAGGCGCTCGACATCTACGGCCCGCCGGACGCGCGGGAGATCGTCGATCGGGCGCTCGCGCTCGGGTACTTCACGCAGCGGTTCCCCATCGCCGTCCACCCGCTGCAGCCGGGCGCGTCCGTCGAGCTCGACGGCTACACCGTCCGGACCTCACGGACGGAGCACCCGGTGCCCTCGCTCGCGTTCCGCCTGGAGGAGGGTCCCAAGCGCGGCCGGTTCGACGGGGCGCTCGCCCGCTCGCTCGGGATCGAGGGACCGGACTTCCGTCGCCTGGAGTCCGGGGAGCCCGTGCGGGTCGGGGATCGCGTCGTCCACCCCGACGACGTCATGGGTCCGCCGCGCCCCGGCCGCTCGATCGTCTACTCGGGCGACTCCGCGCCCTCCGACGATGTGCGCCACCTCGCCCACCGGGCCACCGTCCTGATCCACGAGGCGACCGCGGCGCAGGACCTGGAGCCCGAGGCGAACGAGTGGGGGCACTCCTCCGCCCGTCAGGCCGCGGAGCTCGCCCGGGCCGCGGAGGTGGGAGGCCTCTTCCTGACGCACTTCTCCTCCCGGTACAAGGAGCTCGAGCCGCTCGAGGAGGAGGCACGAGTCGCCTTCCCGGGCACGCGCGCGGCCCGCGACCTCCTCGACTACCTCGTCCACCAGCCATGATCCGGGCCGACCTCCTGGTCACCGACGTCGCCGAGGTGGCGACGCTCGCCGCCGGGGCGGTGCCCCGGCGGGGCACCGCGATGGGCGAGCTCGGGCTCGTGCGGGATGCGGCGATCGCCGTCGCGGGGGGACGGATCGCCTGGATCGGTCCCGCGCGTCGCCGCTCGCGGGAGGTCCGCCTCCGGTCCGGCGGGCGCGCCGTGTCCGCCGGAGGCGGGGCGGTCGTCCCGGGGTTCGTCGACGCCCACACCCATGTCCTCTTCGCCGGGGACCGCGCGTTCGAGCTGCCGCTCAAGGTCGCGGGCGCGAGCTATGCCGAGATCGCCCGGCGCGGCGGCGGCCTGTACGCTACCGTGCGGGCGACCCGCGCGGCGTCGGATCGCACGTTGCTCGCCGAGACGGCGGCCCGGATCCGTCGCATGGCCCGCCACGGCACGACGACGGTCGAGGTGAAGTCCGGCTATGCGCTCGACGTACCCGGCGAGCTCCGTCTGCTCCGCTTGATCCCGCGGCTCGCCGGCGAGGTCGGTCTCGCGGTGGTCCCCACGTTCCTGGGCGCGCACGCGGTGCCGCCCGAGCATGCGGGGCGGCCGGATGCCTACATCGACCGGCTCGTGCGCCTCGCGCTCCCGACGATCGCCCGCGAGCGGCTCGCCCGCTTCTGCGATGTCTTCTGCGAGCCGGGGTTCTTCTCGCCCGCCCAGTCGGAGCGCCTGCTCCGGGCCGCCCTCGAGCTCGGGCTCGGCGCCAAGGTCCACGCCGAGGAGTTCGTCCGCTCCGGCGGGGCCCGGCTGGCGGCGCGCCTCGGAGCGACGAGCGCCGATCACCTGCTCGCGTCGACGGCGGGCGACCGGCGCGCGCTCGCGGTCGCTGGTGTCACCGCCGTCCTTCTGCCGCTCACGGCCTACACCTCGTCTCCCGCCGGCCGGATCCCGGGCCGCGAGATGGTCGACGCGGGCGTCGCGGTCGCCCTGGGCACCGACTGCTCCCCGAACTCCTGGGTCGAGTCGATGCCCCTGGTCCTGGCGCATGCCGTCCACCGGGGGCGGATGACCCCGTCGGAGGCGCTCACGGCCGCGACCGTGAACGCTGCACACGCGATCGGTCTCCCCGGTGTCGGGACCCTGCAGGCGGGCGGCTCGGCGGACTTCTCGGTGTTCCCGTTCGCCTCGGTCGAGCAGCTGGGCTACCGGTTCGACGCGCTTCCGGAGGCCGTTTACCGTCAGGGAAATCCCGTTTTCTCGAGGAGACTCCGAGAGTAAATTCAAATAGGACCCCTTTCTCTCTCGCCGGTCGAGGTCGCCACAATGGCGGAGAAAGTCGGCAAGGAGCAGATCAAGCGCGAGAAGGGCTACCTGTACTACCTCGGGAAGGACGGGTACCTGTGGAAGACGCCCACGAAGCTGAACAAGTCGGGGAAGAAGGCCCGCGTCGGGACGGAGAAGATCACCCGGCAGGACGGGTACATGTATTTCCTCGACAAGAAGGGCTTCGTCTCCCGGGCCCGGATGAAGAACGCCTGAACCGGCCCCCACTCTTTCCACGGGAGCCTCCCTCCGGGGAGGTTCCCTCCCCGTTTTTCCGCCCGGCGCTCGGCCGGTCCATCGCATGGGAAAAATACCGGGGCCGCGTCCGGCCTCGGGGTGCTCCATGACCTGTCGGAACGACCCGGACGATCCGCGCAAGTGCGAGCGCTGCGGCGCCTTCCTCTGGGTCGCCGAGGAAGGTCTCTTCTGCGGCGATTGCGGGAGCCTCATGCCATGCACCATGCGCGTCCTCCCGCCCCCACCCGAGCCCCGTCGCACCTGACCGGCGCTCGGCCAGTCGGGGGCGCCGGCACGGTCGACCCGGCCGTCCGCGATGCATGGGAGGCCGAGTATCGCGCCGGGCGGTACCGCGGGGAGCCTCCTGGAGTGAACCGTTCGTCGCCCCGGGCGCGACGTGCGCGTGACCCGGACGCGTATCGGCGGGCCGCGGACGGTACCGTTCTTCCGGAGGAACGGGTTGTGCGCTTCGAGCGACGCGTGCCGGCGGGAGTTGCGCACTTCTCCGACCTCGGTGGCTTATACCAAAACGGTGTTGGCGCCACCCGGAGGTTTTCGACGGGTGTCCCGAGCGGCACCGGTGGCGTCCCGGCCCATCGTCCCCGCGTCGGAACGGCCCTCTCCCGAGGGCGTTCCAGCGACGGCGACGAAGGCTTAGACCCCGCCGGCATCGTTAAGTTCCCGCTCGAGCCCGCTCGCGCCCTCCAGGAGAAACATCCATGGCCGTTGCACGAAAGCGTCCCACGCCCGCCCCCGAGGAACCGTCCGCCCGACCGTCGGGCCGACTCGGGCGGGAACCGATTCCGGTCCCGCGTCTGGTGCCGCGCGGCAAGACCGCCTTCGACACCGTCGAGTGGCGCAGCCACGACGCCGCGATCAAGAGCGCCGACGGCGCGGTGATCTTCGAGCAGAAGGGGATCCGCGCGCCCGCCTCCTGGTCCGAGACGAGCGTCAACATCGCCGCGTCGAAGTACTTCCGCATCATCGCCGGCCGCCGCGAGACCTCCATCGACGGGATGATCCGCCGCGTCTGCCACTGGATCGCGACCAAGGGCGTCGAGCTCGGCTACGTCGACACCCCGGACGAGGCGACCACCTTCGAGGAGAGCCTCGCCTACCTCATGGTCCAGCAGATGGCGGCGTTCAACAGCCCCGTCTGGTTCAACGTCGGCGTCCGGGAGCCGCCGCAGTGCTCCGCCTGCTTCATCCAGTCGATCCACGACGACATGGACTCGATCCTCGCGCTCGCGACGAGCGAGGGCCGCCTGTTCAAGGGCGGCAGCGGGACCGGTTCCAACCTCTCGCCGCTGCGCGGCAGCCGGGAGAAGCTCGCGGGCGGGGGCATCGCCTCCGGCCCGGTCTCGTTCATGCGCGCGTTCGACGCGCTCGCCGGCGTGATCAAGTCGGGCGGCACGACGCGCCGCGCGGCGAAGATGGTGATCCTCAACATGGACCACCCCGACATCGTCGACTTCATCGACTGCAAGGTCCGCGAGGAGGACAAGGCCGCCGCGCTCATCCGCGAGGGCTACTCCGCGAACTTCGACGGCACGGACCCGGACTCCGCCTACGCGTCCATCGCCTACCAGAACGCGAACCACTCCGTCCGCATCCCGGACGCGTTCATGGACGCCGTCCTCCGGGACGGCGAGTGGAAGGCGTACAACCGGACCGACCACGCGGTCGCCGGGACCTACCGCGCCCGCGAGCTGTGGCGGAAGCTCGCCTACGCGGCCTGGCGGTGCGGGGACCCGGGCGTCCAGTTCGACGACCTCACCAACGACTGGCACACCTCGCCGAACTCCGGCCGGATCAACGCGTCCAACCCGTGCAGCGAGTACCTGTTCCTCGACGACTCGGCCTGCAACCTCGCGTCGATCAACCTGATGAAGTTCCTCGACGCGAAGGGCCAGTTCGACGTCGAGCTGTTCCGACTGACCGTCCGGACCATGATCCTGGCGATGGAGATCCTCGTCGACGCCTCGAGCTACCCCACCGCCCCGATCGCCCAGAACTCGCACGACTACCGGCCGCTCGGCTTGGGCTACGCGAACCTGGGGGCGCTGCTCATGCACTACGGCCTCGCCTACGATTCCGACGCGGGCCGCACGCTCGCGGGCGCGATCTCCGCGCTGCTCTCGGGCGAGGGCTACCACATGTCGAGCGAGATCGCCAAGCGGACGGGGCCGTTCGCCGGGTTCGAGAAGAACCGGACCCCGATGCTCCGGGTGATGGGCAAGCACGCCCGCGCGGCCGAGCAGATCGCGCTCAACGACCCGCGCCTCACCCCGATCGTCCAGGCGGCGGTCGACCGCTGGCACGACACGGTGAAGGCCGGCGAGCTGTGGGGCTACCGCAACGCACAGATCTCCGTCATCGCCCCCACGGGCACGATCGGGCTGCTCATGGGCTGCGACACGCTCGGCCTCGAGCCCGAGCTCTCGCTGATCAAGCTGAAGAACCTGGTCGGCGGCGGCGTCCTCCGCATGACCAACCGCACGGTCCCCGACGGGCTGGCGGCGCTCGGCTACTCGCCCGAGGAGATCCGCGGGATCACGCAGCACCTCGAGGCGACCGGCACGATCGAGGGGGCGCCCGGGCTCGACGCGGAGGACCTGGCGGTGTTCGACTGCGCGCTCGCCCCGATGGGCGGCGTCCGGACGATCCCGCCGATGGGGCACCTCAAGATGCTCGCGGCGGTCCAGCCGTTCCTCTCGGGCGGGGCGTCGAAGACGATCAACCTCCCGAACGACGCGACGGTCGAGGACATCGAGAAGATCTACCTCGAGGCGTGGCGGCAGGGCATCAAGTCGGTCGCGCTCTACCGGGACGGCTGCAAGGCGAGCCAGCCGTTCGAGACGGGGAAGGGGCGGGCCGGCGCACCCGGCGGCCCCCGCGGACCGATCCGCGAGAAGCTGCCCGACGAGCGGGAGGCGATCACGCACCACTTCTCCGTCGGCGGCCACGACGGCTACGTAACGGTGGGCCTCTATCCCGACGGGCGTCCCGGCGAGATCTTCTTCCGGGTGACGAAGGAAGGCTCGACGGTGAACGGTCTCATGGACTCGCTCGGGATCTCGATGTCGATGGCGCTCCAGCACGGGGTGCCGCTCAAGGACCTCGTGCGGAAGCTCGCGCACCTTCGGTTCGAACCGGCGGGCGCGACCAACAACCCGAAGATCCGCTTCGCGAAGTCGATCCCCGACTACGTCGCCCGGTGGCTCGCGCTCGAGTTCCTGACCGAGGACGAGCGGCGGGCGATCGGCCTCGAGGGTCCGGCGGCCGAGGGGAACGGCAACGGGAACGGCCACGCGGCAGCGCCGCCCCCGAAAGCGAACCCGCCGGGGCAGACCGTCAAGTTCGAGACGCGCGTCCTGGACGCGTTCGCGGCCGAGCCCGCGCCCGCGGGCGGGGTCAGCGAGGACGCGCCGTCGTGCGCGGTCTGCGGCGGCATCATGGTACGGTCGGGCACGTGCTACGCGTGCACCGTCTGCGGCTCCACGAGCGGCTGCTCGTAGGGCGGCGCGGCCCCTAGGGCCGGCCCGCGGCGGAGACGGTCGGCGAGGCCGGAGCTTCCTCGCGCGCCGCGGTGGGCGCCGCCTGGCCGCTCCGCGTCCCGTCGGAGAGGAAGCGGAAGTTCCGCAGGCCGAGCGAGAGGAACGCACCGACCAGCCCGATCACCGCGGTGAGCGCGAAGACGGCGAGGTACCCCGCGACGTGGTAGTTCTGGAACGAGAACCCGGGGTAGACCGTCTGCGAGAACACGTAGCTCGCGAGGATCGAGGTCACGAGCACCGGGCCGATCGCGCTGCCCAGGTTCCGGAACGTCTGGTTCATCCCGGTCTGGACCCCCATCGTCTTCGGGTCGACCGAGAGCACGATGATGTTCGACATCGAGATCAGGACGCCGACGTTCCCGACCATGATCGGGATCGACATCACGGCGATCTGGATCGTGGTCGCGTGGAGGCCGATCAGTCCCACCGCCCCCAGGAAGATCAGCGCGAAGCCGACGACCATCACCGGCTTCGGCCCGAAGCGGCTGATGGCGCGGCCGAGGAACGGCCCGGTCACCATCATCGAGAGCACTGCCGGGATGAACACGAGGGCCGCGTCGAACTCGCTGAGCCCGAAGCCCGGGCTCGGGTACTCGCCGAAGATGATCAGGACCGTGAACAGGAGGAACATCGTCATCCCGACGATCACGCCGTTGATGTTCGAGATCGCGATGTTCCGCTCCTTGAGCGAGGAGAACTGGACGACCGGGCTCGGCGCCCGGGGCTCCCACCAGAGGAACACCCCGAAGCCGACCAGCGCCAGCAGGAAGAACTGGGGGACGCCCCACGAGATCGGGCCGAAGGAGTGGCCGGCGAAGTTCGTCCAGCCCCAGTAGGCGCCCTCGGTGATCCCGAGCATGAGCATGGTCAGGCCGAAGCCGAGGCTCGTGACGCCGGGGATGTCGATCTTCCGCGCGAGGCGGACCACCGACTCGCGGACGAACAGGGTCGCGAGGATGAACACCAGGATCGCGATCGGGATGACCGTGTGGTAGGTCAGCTGCCAGCCGTAGTTCTGGGCGATCCAGCCGCCGCCCACGAGCCCCGCGGCCGCCCCGGTCGCGAACATGCCCGAGAGGACGCCCTGGGCCTGTCCGACCCGGGCCGACGGGAAGATCTCGGGGAGCATGGCGAACCCGAGCGGGAACATCGCCATCCCGACGCCCTGGATCGCGCGGACGAGGATCAGCACGTAGATCTGGTTCGGGCGCGAGAGGCCGAACGCCGCGCCGATATTGGGCGAGAATCCGGCGAGGGTGACCGCGACGGCGTAGACGCCCATCGCGACGAGGAGGATCCTCTTCTTCCCGTAGATGTCGCCGAGCTTCCCGAAGATCGGGGTCACGACGACGCCGACCAGGAGGTAGGCGGAGAGGATCCAGGCGATCGTGCTCGCGTCGGTGACGTGGAAGAACGACTCGAAATTGCTGAACGCCGGCAGCACCATCGTCTCCACGTACGTGACCATGATCGCCATCGCGGCGAGGATGAGCAGCACGCGCCAGGCGTAGCGCGGCTCGTAGGTCCCCGTCCCGGTCGCGACGGTCTCGCTCATGCCGACACCTCGGGCGGGGTCGGCCACCGGTCGAGCTCCTTCCGCACCTCGCGGAAGACCCGGGCGGCGGTCTGCACGTCCTCCGGCGGCAGGTCGGCGCTCGCCTCCGCCATGAGGCGGGCGATCTCCGTCCACAGGCGCGACTCGAGCTTCCGACCCTTCGGGGTCATCTCGATCTCGACCGCGCGCCGGTCCTTGGCGGAGCGGCGCCGGACGAGAAGGCCGGCCGCCTCGAGCTGGTCCAGGTTCGCGGAGGCCGAGGGCGCGGAGACCGCGAGGCAGCGGGAGAGGGTGCCCACCGACGGGCTGTCCATGCTGGAGACCATGTGGAGCGTCCAGAACTGGCTCATCGAGATCCCGGCCGTCTCGAGCGTCGGCTGGGCGAAGTGGAGGATCGTCTTCATCACGCCGTGGACGGCGTCGACGATCTCCGCCGCGGCGGCGGCGTTCGCGGTGCGGCGGGCGGGGGCGGCGAGAGCGGTCATGAGGGCACCTAACTGTTAGGCTGTCTAAACATTAGAGAATATAACTATTCGCCCGCCTAAGCAAGCGCGTAGCGGGCGAGCTCGATGAGGTCCTGAAGTCGCGGGCGGGCGTCGGCGGGCACCGTCCGTGGGCCCCAGGCGGCGACGATCGCCCCGGCGGGGAACGCCGGGTCCCGTCCGGCGTTCGCGGAGCCGAGCGCCGAGGGGAGCCCGCGGCGGTCGATCTCGAGCAGCAGGACGAGCGCGCCCACCGGCCCCGACTCGACCGCGATCCCGGCCCGGCGGGCGGTCCCCCAGGTCTCCACGCGAGCCTCCTCGTCGTGCAGGTGCGCGATCCGGGCGGTGCGGCCCGGCGGGCGTCGGGCTCCCTTCGGCGCCGCGCGCCAGGCGATCTTCCCGCCGGCCTCGCGGTAGCGGGCGAGCAGCCCGGGATCGATCGGTAGGACGGTGGCCGGTGCGCTCATGCGGCGACGTTCCGACCGTGCCAGAGGCGGCAGTCCGGCCGCACGGAGCACGGCCCGCAGACGGCGAGGTCCCGGTGCTTCGGGCAGTCGCCCGAGATCCCCGTGTGGCACAGCACGAAGTCGTAGCGGATCGGATCGAGCGGATCCACCCGTCGGAGGGCCTCGGTGACCTCCTCGACCGCCCGCCACGAGCGGGTCTTCCGCCCCGTGAGTCCGAGGTGGTAGGAGATCCAGTAGACGTGCTGGTCGAGCGGGATCCGGAGCTCCCCCGTGGGGACCTGTCGCCAGCACCCCAGGTCGGGGTAGCGGTCGCGGACCATCCACCGCACGAAGAGGGTCATCCGCTTGCAGGGGCTGCGGGACCGGTCGAGCGGGCTCGGGAACAGGGCCGCGTATCCGGCCGGGGGTCGGCCGAGGACGCGCTCCCGGCCTTCGCCGCGCAGCGCGCGCGCGAGCCGATCGAGTCCGCCGGAAAACCCGCCCTCCTCCCATCCCGCGACGAACGCGCTCTCGAGCGAGGCATGCCGGCGATAATGGTCCGCGAGGACGCGACAGAGGTAGTCGATCTGGTCCCCGCGGATCCACCGGTGCCGGAATCCCCGGAGGCGACGCGCGCGCTCGCGGCCGTGGGCGGGATCGACCAGCCAGGCGACGTCGCCGCCGGCGAGCCCGGCCACGCGGCGAATCGCGCCGCGGATCGCGGTCGTGTTGCCGATCGCGAGGGTGGCCCCGAGGATGCCCGCGATCTCGGCCCGCTTCGGGTCGGTCGCGAGCGCCCGGATCGGGGCGATCGGGTCGTCCGCGAGCGACCGATCGAACGGAAAGCGCGCGTAGAGCTGCTCCAGGTGCCGGGGCAGTTCGGGGGTCGGCCGGTAGGCCCTCATCCGAGCCGAGCACCCGGGCCGGGGATTTACCGTTGGCCGCGGCCGCTCAGCCGACCAGAGCGGCCCGCAGCGCGTCGAAGTCGTACCGGCCCACGACGAGCCGGCCGTTCGCGAAGAACGTCGGCGTCGCCTCGACCCCGGCCTCTTGGCCGCTCTCGAGGTCCTCGGTGACGCGGCGTCGCGGCGCCCCCGAGTCGAGGTCCCGGCGGAACACGGCCATGTCGATGGGCAGGGCCCGCGCGAGGCGGTCGTAGAGGGCCGGGGAAAGCTCGGTCTGGTGCTCGAAGAGCCGGTCGTGCATCAGCCAGAACTTGCCCTGGTGGTCCGCGGCCTCGGCGGCCTCGGCCGCCGGGAAGGAGTTCGGGTGGATCGTCGGCTGCGGGAAGTTGCGGAAGACGTAGCAGAGATCGTCGCCGAGGTCCCGGACGAGCTCGCGGACCGCCTCGATCCCGTCGAGGCAGTTGGGGCACTCGTAGTCCCCGTACTCGACCAGCGTGTACTTCGCCCCGAGCTCCCCGATCCGATGGTCCCGATCCCCGACCGGCAACACCAGCTCGGGCAGCCGGGCGCTGTCGCTCGCATCCGCGCGCCGCACGCCGCGCCGGCCCGCCGATACCTTCGCCGGGGTCGGTTCTGTTCCCGCCAGGGGTACCACCGCGGGTCGGGAGACGCCCGCCCATTTAGGTTCCTCGACGGGGCTCCCCAACGCCTAATTCAGCCCTCCCCGTATCGGCCCGCGGATGTCGACGAACTCCGACGCGGCGGAGATGTTCCGGGAGATCGCCGACCTCCTCGACGTGCTGGGCGAGAAGTTCAAGCCCGAGGCGTACCGCCGGGCCGCCCGCTCGATCGAGAGCCTGACCGAGGACCTGAAGGCGGTCGCCGCGCGCGGCGACCTGCGGACGATCCCCGGGGTGGGGGAGGCGATCGCGGAGAAGATCGAGGAGTATCTCAAGACCGGCAAGGTCGACTACTACGAGCGCCTGACGAAGCAGGTCCCGCCGGGGATCGCGGACCTCCTTCGGCTCCCCGGCCTCGGCCCGAAGACGGCCCGCCGGTTCTGGCTCGAGCTCGGGGTCGAGGGACCGAACGAGCTCGCCGCGGCGATCGACGCGGGCCGCCTCACCGGGCTCAAGGGGTTCGGACCGAAGAAGATCGAGCAGGTGCGCGCGGCTCTCGCGGCGGCCAAGGCGGCCCCCCCGTCCGGGCGCCTGCCGATCGAGGAGGCCTACCCGATCGCGCAGCGGCTCCTCGCGGGGCTGCGGGCCTCCGCGGGGGCCGAGCAGCTCGAGATCGCCGGCAGCTTCCGCCGGTGCCGGGAGACGGTCGGGGACCTGGACCTGCTCGCAACGTCCCAGACCCCGGCGCGGGTGTTCGACACGTTCAGCGCGCTTCCCGACGTCCGGGAGGTCCGGCTCCGGGGACCGACCAAGGAGACCGTCCTCCTGACGAACGGGCTGCAGGTCGACCTCCGGGTCGTCGAGCCCGAGGAGTTCGGCGCCGCGCTGCTCTACTCCACCGGGTCGAAGGACCACAACGTGCACCTGCGGACGATCGCGCGGGACCGCGGCCTCAAGATCAACGAGTACGGCATCTACCGCGGCGAGGAGCGCGTCGGCGGTCGGACCGAGGAGGAGATGTACCGGGCGCTCCGGCTCTCCTGGATCCCGCCCGAAATCCGGGAGGACCGCGGCGAGGTCGAGCAGGCCGCGCGGGGGGCCGTCCCGCGCCTGGTCGAGGCGGGCGACCTGACCGGCGACCTCCACGTCCACCTGCCCGACGAGGCGCGCCCGGCGGACGTCGATCGGGTGGTCGCCGGGGCGCGGCAGGCGAAGCTGCGCTACGTCGGGATCGTCGTGGCCGGCGAGCGCGCCGACGGCTCGAGGTTCGAGCTCCCGCGGCCCGTTCTCGAACGCATCGCCCACGAGAGCGGGACGTCGCTCCGTCTCGAGCGCGTGCGGGAAGTTCCCGCGGACGGTCTCCCGGAATCGTGGCCCGCCGGGGAGGATCGCATCGTGGTCCGGCCGACGCGGGGCGTCCCCCGGCCTCCTTCCCGGAAGCCGGGACCCACGCTCGGGCCGATCGTGGCCCACCTCGGAGGTGAGGAGGCCGCGCGGCCCTGGATCGAGTGGCTCCGCGGTGCCTCGGGCGCGATCGAGGTCGGCCCGGGACCGGAGCGGATCGACTCGGTCTCCGCGCGGGCCGCGCTGGAGGCGGGGATCGGGCTCTGCGTGGTGACCGGCGTCGGCCGCGACCCGGACGACCCGGCCGCCCCAATCTCGCTCGGGTTCGCGCGCCGGGCCGGTGCGGAGAAGGGGTCGGTGCGGAACGCGGCGTCGCCGGCGTCCGTTACCCGGAACGGGTCGGCGGCACGGACGGCACGAAGCCGCTCCGGGGCGTGACCGTCCGGCCGCCCGAGACCGCCGCCGCGTTGGTCGCGGCCGCGAGGCAGCTCGCGCAGCGGTGCGCGGACGGCTCGACGCCGTGGCGCCAGTAGCAGTCGAGGCAGAGGGCCCGGCCGCACCCCCAGCAGCGGGGGGTCGATCCGCCGTAGTGGAGGGGCGCGGCGCAGCTCACGCACGCGCGGGGCACCGCGAGCGGGTTCGTTCGGAAGGCCGGCGGCTCGGCGGGCCGGGCCTTGGGGCCCGGACGGGGGCTCGTGGCGGGGCTCGGAGGTGCCGGGCGTCCCGGAACCTCCGCCGCTCCCGGGCGGCGGCGGCTGTCAGGCACGGGACGTCGCACCACGCGGGGGTTCTTATTCGCTCGTCTCGACGACCGCCCGTTCCAGTGGACGACGACGTTGAAGTAGGCGGCCCCCGAGCGCCCCCGGTGTGAGCGGAGGCCGCCGTCCCGCTGACGGACGCGGACGCAAGTCTCCGTCCGAACTCCCCCGCTCGAACGCGGCCATCCCGGTCGCGGTCGCGCTGGTCGTCCTGGGGCTCTATCTCGGAACCTACACGATTCTGATAACGGCCGTCCTCGGACTGGTCCTGCTCGTGTCGGCCGGCTCGCTGCTCTCGACCCGCGTGAACCCCCTCAGCCCCACGTTCTACCTGACCCGGAAGCCCTCGTTCCTCGCGATCGGGACCGTCTTCCTGGGCGCCCTGGTGCTGTTCGGCGCGGCCTACCTGCTCTGGACCCAGCGCGGGGGACCGATCATGCCGCACTTCTAGGGAGCTCGCTCGCGCCCCGCACCGGGGGGGCGGAACCGACCCGGGTCACGACGCGATCATGCGCTCGAGCACGCCGCGCGCGCGGTCCGCCGTCGCGTCCGGCACCTCGATCACGTAGCGCTGGAGCTGGAGCGAGTCGCGGACGTCGGCGAGATCGATCTCCTTCATGAACGGACAGACGGTCCCCAGGTCGAGCGGCGTGAACCGCGTGGTCGGGTTGATCTGCTGCATGCGGTGCAGGATGCCGACCTCCGTGGCGACCAGCACCTCGGGCGCGCGGGTCTCCTCGGCATAGCGTACCATCCCGTCGGTGGAGAGCACGCGGTCCACCTGCGGGAGCGCCTGGGAGGCGCACCCGCACTCCGGATGCGCGAGGATCGGCGCGCCCGGGTGCGCGCGCCGGGCCCGATCCATGTCCTCGGGGCGCATGCGCGCGTGGACCGGGCAGTCGCCGACCCACAGGTGCATCGCGCGCCCGGTGCGCTTCCGCACGTAGTCCCCGAGGAACATGTCGGGGAGGAACAGGATCTCGCGGTCGGCGGGGATCGACTCCACGACCTTCACCGCGTTCGAGCTCGTGCAGCAGTAGTCCGACTCCGCCTTCACGTCGGCGGAGGTGTTGATGTACGCCACGACCGCGGCCCCGGGGTGCGCCGCCTTCCAGTCGCGGAGCTGCTCGGCCGTGATCGCGTCCGCCAGGGCGCAGCCGGCCCGGAGGTCCGGCAGCAGCACCGTCCGGCTCGGGTTCAGGATCTTGGCCGTCTCGGCCATGAACCGGACGCCGGCGAAGACGATCACCCGGCGGTCCGCCTCCCGGGCCTTCCGGGAGAGGTAGAGCGAGTCCCCGACGAAGTCGGCGACGTCCTGGACCTCGGGCCGCTGGTAGTTGTGCGCGAGGAGCACGGCGTCCCGCTCCTCCTTCAGCCGGCCGACCTCGGCCTCCAGCGACATGGGTCCTCCCGGGGCCGTTCTAGGGACGTCGCCGACTTAAGCGGGCGGGGCGGAGCTCGAGATGGAACGGGAGCGCCATCGCCGAGTGGGTGAGCGCGCCGAGGCTCACGGCGTCGGCCCCGACGCCCCGGAAGCGCCGGACGTTCTCGGGTGTGATGCCGCCGGAGAGCTCGACCCACCGGCCGCGCCGCAGGCCCGAGCGTTCCAGCGCGCGCACGACGGCCCGGGCCCGGCGGGGGGGCAGGTTGTCCAGGAGGAGCGCGCCGGCGCCGGCGCGCGCCGCCCGGATCGCCTCGGTCGCCGAGCGCACCTCCACCTCGACCGGCTCCCCCGGTCGGGCGGCGGCGGCCGCCCGCCGCACCGCCTCGGAGAGCGAGGAGAAGCGGAGATGGTTCGTCTTCACGAGCAGCGCGTCCGCGAGGTCGCGCCGGTGCGGCCGACCACCCCCGTGGACGACCGCGGCCTTCTCGAGGTCCCGGAGCCCGGGGAGGGTCTTGCGGGTCGCCCAGACCTGGAGCGGTCGGGGCGCGCCGCGGGCCGCCCGCACCGCGCGGTCGGTGGTGGTCGCGATCCCGCTCGCGTGCATGACCACGTTGAGCACGGTCCGCTCCGCGCCGAGGACCGCGCGCGCGCTCCCGACCATGCGGAGCACGGTCGAACCCGCGCGCACCCGACTCCCGTCGCGCCGCACGATCGTGGCCCGGAGGCCCGCCGCGCGCGCGATCGACGCCGCCGCGACCACGCCCGAGAGCAGGCCCGGCGCCTGCGCGACGACGCGCCCCTCCGCGCGGGCCCGGGCGGGCACGACCGCCCGGCTCGTCCGGTCGTCGCGGAACCGATCCTCCCCGAGCGCGCGCCGCGCGAACGCGGCGTCGACGCCGGGGGCCCTAGCTCGACGCGGCACGGTCGGCGCCGTCCTTCGAGTCGAGCGCGCTCTTCAGGCGGTGGAAGTCGGCGGCGATGTCGGGCCGGAGCTGCGGCAGGTTCTGCCGCTCGAGCTCGGCGACGCGGCGCCGGGCCGTGGCGCGATCGCCGCGGGCGTACGACAGCTGGGCGAGGCGCAGCACGACGTCGACCTCGTCGGCCGGCGCCTTGAGCTCCCGCACGATCCGGTAGGCGTCGAGGAGGTCCGCCTCGGCCCGGTCGTACTCGCCGCGGTCGAGGCCGATCTTGCCCTGGACGATGAGCGCCTGGACGAGCCCGAACCGGTCCCCGATCCGCTCGAGGATGTCGTGCGAGCGCTGGTTGCGCTCGGCGGCCTCGTCGAGCCGCCCGGCCTCGCGCAGGATGTCGGCGACGTTGAACAGCGCCCAGCCGACGCGCCGGACGTCGTGCGCCTTCTCCGCGAGCCGGATCGCCTCCTGGAACTCGGCGATCGACTCGGAGTAGCGGGGCGTCAGCGAGGCGGAGCCGGCGATGAGGACGCCGAGGAACAGGTGCGCGTGCGCGGCCTCCCGCGCGTCCCCGAGCCGCTCGAGGGTGCGCGCGGCCTCGCGGGCCTCCGCGAACGCGCCCTCGCTCCGCCCCATCATGGCGAGCACGTTCGCCCGCCAGATCCGCGCGGAGGCGGTCGCGCGCTCGTCGCCCTGCTCCTCGGCGAGGTGGCGGAGCGCGTCGTTCTCCTTGAGGGCCTCGTCGTACCGCCCCATGTAGTAGAGCGCCTCCCCGAGCAGCCGGCGGCCGTTCATCTGGGTGCGCGGGTGGCCGGCCAGGTCGACCGAGTCGAGCACCGCGCGGGCGGTCCGCTCCGCGTCGCGCCAGGCGCCCTGGTCGGTCAGGATGCGGGCGAGGTACAGGTCGAGGAGCGCGAGGACGTGCGGGGAGAGCTTCCGCCGCAGCCCGCGGCGGGCCCGGTGCTCGCGCAGGAGCGCCTCCGCCTGCTTCAGCTCGCCCTGGTGGTCGATCTGGCGTGCGAGCTCGATGACGATCTCCGTCTCCTCGTCCCAGCTGTCGGGATGGAGGCGGCGCTGGCTCTCGAGCGCGCGCTCGAGGTGCTCCCGCGCGACCTCGGGCGAGAACGACTGGACCGCGATCTCCGCCGCTTCCCGGTTGTACGCGACGGCCTTCTCGTCGACGCGCGCGAGGTAGTAGTGGCGCGCGAGCGCGTAGACCGTCAGGAGGTCCCGCTTGCCGCTCGCCTCGAGCGCCTCCCCCGCGTGCCGGTGGAGCAGGCGCCGGCGGCTCTCGCTCAGGCCGTCGTAGACCTCCGAGCGGAGCCGGTCGTCGGGGAACGCGAGGAGCTCGCCCGGCCGCTCGACCAGCCAGCCCCGCGCGACGAGGCGGTCGAGGGTCTCCGTCAGCGGCTCCTCCTCCTCGTGGCTCGCGCGGAGCAGGGACGGGAAGTCGAACTCCGCGCCCAGCACCGCCGCGACCGAGACGACGCGCTGCTCGTCCTCGGAGAGCGCGGCGAGCCCGGCCGACGCCGGGACGGCCCGGGCCGCGGTGCCGTCCCCGCCGCCCTCGGCGGGTCCGAGCAGGCGGCGCTCGAGCTGCTCCAGCAGCAGCGGGTTCCCGCCGGTCTCGGAGTGGCGCCGGGCGACCTCCTCGGCCGAGAACTCGCGCATCGGCTCGTGGCGGCGCAGGTACTCCGCGACCTCGCTCGAGGTGAACGGGCGCACGACGATCCGCCCGGCATGCGTCCCGGCCTCGAACGCCTCGAGCCGGGAGCGCCGGTCGTCCGGGAGGCTGGGGTAGGGCCGGGCGGTCGCGAGGATCCACAGGGGGCGGTTCTGCAACTGCCGGGCGAGCTGCTCGATCGCCTCGAGCGACGGCTCGTCGGCGCGGTGGAGGTCCTCGAGCACGAGGACCGTCGGGCCGCGGCGCGTGAAGGCGAGGAACTGCTCCGCGAGGCCCGTCCAGAGCGGGTCGCGGATCGCGTCCCCCCGCTCGTCCGCCTCGCCGAGCGCGTCGAGCAGCCGCTCCTCGATGCGGACGGGCGAGGTGGCCGAGGAGTCGTCGAGCCGGGGCGCGAAGCCGATCAGGAACCCCTCCGGACCGGGCGCTCCGGGCGCCGGGGCCCCTCCGGCCTCGGCGTAGGCGCGCCCGCTCTCGAGCGCGGACCGGATGAGCACGAACGGGGGCGGCGCGTCGAGCGGGGGCGCCCGGCCCTCGAGGACCCGGAGGCCGCGCGCGCGGACGTCGCGGACCAGCTCGGAGACCAGGGTCGACTTCCCGACCCCGGTCTCGCCGATCACCACGGTGACGCCGCCGTGGCCGGCCCGGGCGTCCTCGAAGCGCCGATGCAGCGCCTCGACCGCCTCCAGCCGTCCGACGAACGGTCGGTCGTTCCCGGCCTCGACCGCCATGCCGCGGGCTCTATGGGTCCGACCGCCTATTTACGGTCGCTTCTGCGGGGCCGGCACGAACGGGAGCGGGACCACCCGGCCGGGGACCTCGCGGCCCCGGATCTCCAGCGTCACCGCGGTGCCGGGCCGGGCGAGCTCCCGGGGGAGGTAGGCGAGCCCGATGCCGTGCCCGAGCATCGGGGAGAGCCCGCCGCTCGTCAGCTCGGTGACGGCGCGCCCGTCCGCCCGGACCGGCGTGCCGTGGCGGGGGATCGCCCCCGGCGCGTCGACCTCGATCCCGGCGAGGCGCGCCGCCGGTCCCTCCGCCTTCTCCTTGTCCAGCGCGGGCCGCCCGACGAACTCGTGGTCGAACTCGACGAACCGGTCCTGCCCGGCCTCGAGCGGCGTGCGGTCGCGGTGGAACTCCTGGCCGCTCAGGAGATACCCCTTCTCCAGCCGCAGGACGTCCCGGGCGCCGAGACCGCACGGCACGGCCCCGGCGCCGACGACCGCCTCGGCCCAGCGGTCGGCGTCCTCGGCCCGGAGCAGGACCTCGTAGCCGAGCTCCCCGGTGTAGCCGGTCCGGCTGACGAGCACCTCGCCGGCGAGGTCGCCGGGGATCGCGAGCCCGATCCGTCCCACGGCCGGGCCGCCGCCCGGTCGGAGCGGGAACGCACGGGCGTGGTAGAACGGGAGGGCGCCCAAGTCCCAGCCGAACTGCCGCTCGAGCAGCGCGCGGGACTCCGGCCCCTGCACGGCGAGGAGGGCGAGGCGGGGGTTCCAGCGCTGGATCGTCGTGTCGGGTGCTCGGTGGTACCGGAGGATCCGTTCGACCTCGTCGGCCCGCCCGGCGTTCGGGATCGCGAGGAAGCGCCGGGCGAGCTCCTCGCCCGAGTCGAGGCGCGTGATCAACAGGTCGTCGACGATCCGCCCGCTCGCCTCGAGGAAGAACGTGTAGCGGACCTGGCCGGGCACCTCGCGCTCGACGTTCGCGGTCGTGCGCCGGGACAGGAGGGCGGCGGCGTGGCCTCCGTCGACCGTCAGCAGGCCCATGTGGCTCACGTCGAACAGCCCGGCCGACGAGCGGACCGCACGGTGCTCGGCGAGGATGCTGGAGTAGTACAGCGGCATCTCCCAGCCCGAGAACGGGACCAAGTGCGCCCCGTGCCGCACGTGGAACGCGGAGAGCGCGGTGCGGCGGAGTGCGGGCTCGGCCGCGCCCGCGGGGGCGGGGGCCGCCGGGGTCGTCACGTCACGATCTCCCGCAGCCGCCCGTCGGCCGCGGCCCGCCGGATCTCGAGCGCGACGCGGCGACCCGAGCTCATCGGGCCCCGGTAGAGCGCGTTCCCGTACGGGTGGCCGAGCCCCAGGTGGATGTTGGTCCCGCCGCCGATGCGCGGCGCGACGTCGAACACCGCGGGGTGGCCGTCCTGGTCGATGCAGGTCTGCAGGCAGAACGGGCCGAGGATCCCCGGCGGGTAGCGCTCGCGGGTCGCGTCGACGAACCGCTCGCCGATGCGGAACACCTCCTCCAGCAGTGACTCGCGGAGCGTGAGGGCGCGATGCCCGACCTCCGTGTACTCCGGCAGCCGGTCGGACTCGGAGAGCGCGAGCTGCTGCGCCGCGGGCAACCGCAGCAGCCCGTCGAGATTGCTCTGGACGCGCTCGTCGACCCCGAGCAGCTCGAGTCCGTCCGCGCGGGGCACGAGCGGGGAGAAGAAGAAGTCGAAGTTGAACACGGGGCCCAGGACGAACTCCTCGATCCGCGCATGGGCGAGGTCGTCCTCGGTGATCGTGCCGCGCTCGAGCAGCGCGCGGCGCTTCTCCCGGAACTCCGCCGGGCTCGCCGCCGTGAAGAACCCCCGTTCGAGACGACGGGTGGCGTGCGGGAGCTTCACGATCACGGGGCGGTCGATCGCGTCGGGTCCGGGCAGCGCGCGGGGCGCGGGGATCCCGGCCGCCGCGAGGAGCGTGTAGTAGTTCTCCTTCTCCGTGCGCTCCTCGATGCGGAGGAGCCGGCGCGCGCCGACGATCGGCACGCGGAAGTCGTCCTCGATCGTCGGGATCGGCACGTACGAGCTGAAGGAACGGTTCGGCACGAAGAGCACGTGGCGCTCGCGCAGGCGGGCCTGGGCCTCGGGCGCGGTGAGGTCCGCGAACCGCGCGTACTCCCAGACCTCGTCGACGCATCCGCGCACCCGGTGCCCCGCCGCGTCCCGGATCGTGCGGAAGTAGCGGGAGTACGTCGCGTCGCGGCCGCGCTGCACGAGCACCAGGCTCGCGAGGCCCTCGGTGACCGCGCCGTCGGCGACGTCGATCGCCGAGTGGGACCCGACCACGCCGACCGTCGGCGGGTCGCGGTACTCCGCGACGAGCCGGTGGACCTCGGCGAGGTCGAGCGGCATGGTCGGGGGCACCCTCAGAGGAGTTTAAGGGCGCGCGCCACGCGCTCGGGGGTGAGCGGCAGCTCGGTGACGTGCGCGCCGCTCGCCTCGCGCACGGCCGCGGCGACGGTCGCGGGCACCGGGATGATCGGCGGCTCGCCGAGCCCCTTCGCGCCGAACGGACCGGCCCCGGGGAACCCCTCGACGAAGGTCACCTCGGGGATCGGGACCTCCCCGAGCGTCGGGATCCGGTAGTCGAGCAGGTGGGGGTTCGTCAGCCGCCCGTCCTCGGACCAGATCGCCTCCTCCGTGAGCGCGATGCCGAGGCCCATCGCGATGCCGCCCTCGATCTGCGCCCGCGCGGTCGCCGGATCGATCACCGTGCCGGCGTCGTGGAACGCCGCGTACCGTCGCACGCGCACCGCCCCGGTCTCGGGGTCGACGGCGACCCACGCGACGTGCGCGGCGCCGGTGAAGTCGGTGTACGGATAGAACGTCCCGTCGACCACCCGGGCCTCGTCGATCGAGCCTCCGCGGCCGTAGTGCCGGCCGGCGGCCACGATCCCGCGCTCGACCTCGTCGGGACGAAGGAGCTCGCGCACCGGCGAGCTCCGCCCCGCGCGCGCGACGACGAGCTCGCCGTCGCGGACCACCAGGGTCACCGGCCCCTCGCCCGCGATGCGTTTCGCGAGCGTGGCCTGCAGCGACTCGGCCGCCTCGAGGATCGCGCGTCCGAGCGCTCCCGTGGTCCGGCTGCCGTACACGCCCGAGTCGAACGGCGCGCGCGCAGTGTCCGCGTACGCGATCCGGATCCGGTCGGCCGGAAGACCGAGGGCGCGCTCCGCGACCGCCGCGAGGCCCCGCAGCACGCTGCCGCTGCCGATCTCGCGCTCGCCCTGCTCGACCGTGACGGCCTCGGGCGTCAGCAGAAGCCGGACCTCGCCGCCCGCGCCGGTGCTCGTCGACCAGAAGCCCAGGCCGATCCCGACGCCCTCGCCGGGCGCCGCCTCGGCCCGCCAGCGTCGGGCGACCGCCCGCGCGTGCTCGAGAGCGGCCGGCAGTCCGAACGCGAGCACGCGCTGTCCGAGCGGGGTCGCGTCGTCCTCCTTCCAGAGGTGGCGGGCCTTGAACTCGACCGGATCGAGGCCCGCGACGCGCGCGACCTCGTTTAGGTGGGACTCGACCGCGAACACGCACTGCGGCGCGAACGGCGCGCGGTGGGGTCCGAACGGCGGCTTGTTCGTCCGGATCCCGTACCCCTCGACTTCGAACGCCGGGGTGCGGTAGGGGCCCAGGAGGAAGCCGATGGAGTAGCCGGTGGCGAAGTCGCGACCGGGGAGCGACGAGCCGACATCGAGGAGCAGGCGCACGCGGCGGGCCACGATCGCCCCGTCGGTGACGCCGGTCGTGAGCCGGATCACCGAGGGGAGGGTCGTGCGCCCGAGCTCGAACTCCGACCGGTAATCGAGCGCGAGACGGACCGGACGCCCCGCCGCGCGCGCGAGGAGGAGCGCGAACGGCTCGAGCAGCGACGAGCCCTTGCCGCCGAAACCGCCGCCGACCCACGTCCCCTCGACGACGATCGACGCTTCGGGGATCCCGAGGAGGGAGGAGACGTCCTCGCGGACCCCGAACGGGCTCTGGGTCGAGGTCGCCACGTGCCAGATCCCGTCTCCGACCGTCGCGAGGCAGGCGTGCGGCTCCAGCGCCACCTGGTGGACGCTCGGGGTCCGGTAGGTTTCCTCGACCACGTGCTCGGCCCGCCGCAGCTCGGCCGCGACGTCGCCGTGGCGCGCCCGCACGTGGGCGATGACGTGCGGCGAGCCGGCCGCCCCGGACCCCGGCCACTCGGGGAAGATCGTCTCGAGGTCGACCACCGCCGGCGCCCCCTCGACCTCCACGCGGACCGCCGCCGCGGCCCGGCGCGCCGCCGCGAGGGTGGGTGCGGCCACGGCCGCCACCGGCTGGTTCCGGTACGCGATCTCGCGGACCGCGAAGAGCGGCCGGTCCGCGTCGCGGCCCCCGCCCGGGATCAGCGCGTCGAGCTCCGCGGAACCGACCGCCACGACGCCCGGGAGGGCCCGCGCCGGCGCGAGATCCACGGCCCGCAGCCGCCCGTGCGCGACCGGCGCTCCGACGAGAGCGCCCCAGAGCATTCCGGGGGCGGCGAGATCGGTGCCGTACTGCGCGGCGCCCGCGAGCTTCGCCGCCGCGTCGGGACGGAACGAGACGCTCACGGAGCCTCCGCCCGGAGGGCCGCGACCGCGCGGGCGATCGCGGCGTACCCGGTGCATCGGCAGAGGTTGCCCTGGAGCGCGTCGAGGAGCTCGTCGGCGGGCGCGTCGCGGCCCCGCTCCTTCAGCATCCCCGTCAGCGCGAGGACGAAACCGGGCGTGCAGTAGCCGCACTGCAGCGCGCTCGCGCGCGCGAACGCTGCGCGCGCGCGTTCCAGATCCGGGTCCACGCCGGCCGCCTCGATCGTGAGGACCTCGGTCCCGGGGATCTCGTGCGTGAGAGTCAGGCACGCGAGCGTGCTCCGCCCATCGACGAGCACGGTGCAGGCGCCGCAATCGCCGGTGCGGCAGCCCTCCTTGGTCCCGAGCAGCCCGAGGCGCCAGCGCAGCGTGTCGAGCAACCGCTCGTCGTCCGGGACCGGCGTCAGCGCGACGGTCGCCCCGTTGACCCGCAGGGTCGCGGGCGCCGCGGTCACGCGGGCCCTCCGCCGCCGAGCCCGTCCGCCACGGCGCGCCGGAGCAGCGTGCCGACCAGGCGGCGCCGGTACTCCTCCGACGCCCGTCGGTCGGCGACGAGCGCCACGTCGCGCGACGCCCGGTCCGCGGCCGCCCGGAGCGCGGCGTCGGTCGGGCGACCCCGGCCGAGCGCCTCGGCGACGTCGGGGAGGAGGGTCGCGCGGGGCGGGATCCCACCGACCGCGACCCGCCAACCCCCGTCGGCCGCGACGCGGGCGACCGCGACGGCGAGCTGCGAGATGTCGTTCGCGGGCCGGACCCGCTGCCAGCGGTACGCCGAGGCGCGGGCCGCCGGGATCCGCACGGACCGGATGAGCTCGGCCGGACCGAGGGCCGTGCGTCGGGACGCGAGGACGAACCGGTCGACCGGGAGGGTCCGGGTTCCGGCGGGGCCCACGAGCTCGATCTCGGCGTCGAGCGTCAGCAGGACCGGAATGAGATCGGAGGCGGGGGCGGCCCGCCCGAGGTTGCCCCCGATCGTCGCCCGGTGCCGGAGTGCGACGGATCCGACCGCGCGGACGGCCTGCCAGAGGCCGGGCAGTCGGCGGCGCACGTCCGGGTCGTCCTCCAGTTCGCGGAGGGGGAGCGTGCTCCCGATGGCGAGGGCCTCTCCGGTCCAGTCCAGCGTGCGCCAGGGGAGCCGACGGAGGGAGACCAGGCGCTCCGCGCGGGTCCGGCCCTCGTCGAGGTCGAGGAGGAGGTCGGTCCCACCGGCCAGGATCCCCGCCGCGGCGTCCGACCGGAGCGCGGCGACCGCTTCGTCGACCGAGGCGGGCGCGACCAGCGAGAACGGCGTCACGGGACGCCAGCCCCGCGTTCGCCCTTATCCGTTCGCTCGGTCCGCGACGGGACCGACCCTGCCGGTTTATCTCTTGGGACGGTTTTGGCAGCGCGCCGGCATGCCGTTCGAACTTTCGTTGCGTTACAGCACGCCGCTGACGCCGCTCACGGACGTCGACGAGGTCCTCCGCGAGTTCCTGCGCCTGGTCGGCTACCTGCCCGAGGGGGAGGACGGGCGCGGGTCCGAGGGCCCGATCGCCTCGAGCCTCGCCTACCGCCTCGTCCGCGACTGCCTGCTCAAGAACCCGACCCGCGCCTGGTACGTGGACGAGCTCACGGCGCTCCTCAAGACCTCGAAGCCGACCGTCTACCGCCACATCAACAAACTGAAGTCGCTCGACCTGCTCGAGGAGGTCGGAGGGATTGCCGACGGCAAGGGCCGCAAGGGCT
>JASIBA010000021.1 GCA_030041735.1 Thermoplasmata archaeon
GCCGGGTCCGGCAGATACGCAGTGTCGTGGACGGTGAAGCTCGAGACCTGGAACTCGTAGTACCCGTCCGGAACGTAGAACGTCACGCAGATCGACGCGACGGGGCAGCCCGCGAGGATCCGATCCGTCGCGCTCTCGTTGCGCCACAGGACCGGTCCGCCGTCCGCGCTCGAGATCTTCACCACGAACGTGTTCGCGCTCGCGGAAGCGGGCAGATCGAGCTCCGTGTAGGTGACCCGGTAGACCTTCGTCGGGATGAGCGGCGCATAGTCTCCCGCGAACGAGGCCGCGGAGCTCCCGATGCCGGGTCCGAGCGAGGCGCGCTGCTCCTTGAACGGTAGCACGCCGTACGGGTTCGCGTGGTCTCCGTAGCTGGACCAGAAGTTGCCGCCCTGGTACTCGGTCCCCAGGATACTGCCGGTCAGGGAGAACCCGTTCGCGTACTGCACGTACGTAGAGGGTTCGCACGCGACCGGTCCCGGATACGACGCCGAGGTGAGCGGCGCGTAGTCAGCCTGACAGGTCACGTTCCACCAGTTGGAGAACTGGGCGGGCGAGATCGCGTTCGAACGGAACCCGGTGATGTTGTCGAAGGCGTTGTTGTAGATCCGATCGAAGCTCTCGCCGATCCTCAGCGCGGTCGAGGGAGAGAGGAGCCCGGGGTACTGGTCGGAGAGGGGGTCCGGCGTGAACGTGTTTCCCCAGACGATGTTCCGCGAGCCGTCGGAGAAGGCCGCCGTCGGCGCGGCCGGCCCTCCGCCCTCGAACACCAGCCCCATGTCGGCGTCCTCGAACGAGTTGTTCGCCACGAGGTCGTGGGACCCGTCGTAGAAGGTGACGCTGGCCAGCGGGAACGCCTCTCCGAGGGCCCACGAAGAGATGTCGGAGGTCCCCGCGAGGGTGAAGTCGTCCACGTCGTGGAAGTAGAGCTGGAAGTCATAGGTGCTCGGCGCGCCGAAGAAGCCGAGTTCGGACAGCTGCCACGATGGGTAGATCATCTCGAACGACGGGGCGGGGTCGGACTGGGCGTACGCCGTGGTCGAGTTCAGGTACTCCCCGTACCAGACCGGGAACAGGTAGTCGTTCAGGTTGGAGAACAACCACGAGAGCGATCCGGGTGTCCCGAACGGAGCTCCGAGCGTAGGAGTCAGGCTCTCCAACTGGTACGGGTTCGACGAGCTGCCCAGGCCGGGGCTCCCCGCGTTCGAGGAGATGTTCGCGAGGTCGGAGCTGCTGAACGCATACAGCGGGGTGTAGACTCCCAACGAGGCGTCCCGAACGAGCGCGATGTGGGGCGCCTGGGAGGACGTCGAGAGGTCCACGATGTCGAGGACCGGACGGTAGCCGGCGAGCAGCACTTCGAGCGTGTAGACGCCCGGCGGAAGGTAGAGATTCGCGCCCAGCTCGGTCGGGCTGGTCGCGCCGCCCGAACCCTTCCAGTACGAGAACCAGCCGAACGTGGGAGCGACCTGGAAGGCAGCCTGCGAGGTCGTCGCGCCCTGCGCGATCCCGACCCAGGCGTTCGCGGGCGAGATGTGGGCGTAGCTCAGGGCGTGGTCGCCGGCACCCTCCGGGTACGGGTAACCGGACAGGTTCCAGAGCCCGATCAGGAGCGACGGGCCCGTGGTCTCGTGCGCGACCGGAGCCCCCGGTCCCGTGAGCAGACCCGCCCCGGAAGGCGTCGACTGGGGCGCCCAGTAGTCGACCTCGCCGGTGCTGGTCTCACCGGTCTCCCCCCCGAAGTCGAACGCCGCGGGCGGGGCGCTGTAGCTCGAGCACGCGCCGTTCTGCAGCGTGTCGGCCTGGTCGCAGTAGCTGACGCCGACGGTCCCGTCCTGGTACGCCACGCTGTTCGTGTCGCCGTCGTCGGACCCGATGCCGTAGTCGAACTCGAAATCGTTCGTGAGCCCGACCGGATCGTAGGCGCTCCCGTTGGCCTGGATGACCGCAGACCCGATCCGACCGTTCGGTCCGTCGGCGGGCACCCCGACGTGGGGCGTGGCGGGGTTCACCGAATTGAAGAAGATGTCATCGTACTCGCCGCAGACGATGCCCGCGTACGGCTCCACCGCGGGACAGACGTGGTTGCCCTGGCAGACGTCGCCCGAGGGGCAAGCCTGGCTCGAGGTCTTCCAGACGCTGTAGTTGAAGAAGATCTCGTTCACCGGCTCGGTCGTGCTGACCTTGCTGCCGTGCGCCGTGCAGCTCGGGACGCCCGTTCCGGGGACGATGTCGGAATGGCAGGGTCCGCGCGTGACGTTGAGGTAGAGGACGAGCGTGAACGGATAGTCGATGTGGATCGTCGGGCCGTACTCGCTGGGAGTGTTCGAGAGGTAGTACAGTCCGTAGTTGATCGACCCGAACCCCACGAGGGAGTTCTGGTCGACGGTGCTCCCGTTGTACACGCCCCAGCTGGCGGTCGGGTTGGAGAAATTCCAGATCTCGTCCCCGATCATCATGATCCCGGTCGCCGGGACGTACTCGATGTAGTTCTGCAGCCAGAACTCGTTCGGACACGGCGCCGGACCCGTCAACGGGTTGCCATCGTATCCGGGGCAGCCGGCGGGCGCGTCGGGGTCCTGGGGGTTGTAGAGGGAGGTCTTGCCGAACAGGGTCACGTTCGTGATGACCGAGTTCAGCTGGGCCCCGTACGAATCCGTCGAGGGCTGGATGACGTAGGGGCTGGAACCGGTGGAAACGTCGAACTCCTCCGTCTGAGTTCCCAGCGGGTCGCTGGTCGAATAGCTACCGGCGAGGCTCGTCGTGTTCACGGTCGTGCTCTCGACCGCGCCGTTTGTGTCGTTGAGCCCGAAGTACCCGACGCCCATCGGCGCCGGGGCGATGTCGTACAGTGGGGTGACCTTGTTTCCCGTGGAAGCGAGGGAGGGGGCCTGGTGAAGATTCGGGGGGTGGATCGACGTGGGATCCGCTCCGCCGGCGCCCATCGAGCGCTCGTCGGCCGAGACGGTGGACGCGAGCCGTTCGTTGGTGCCGAAGGTCACCGCCGTTGACGTAGAGCTCGAAGCGGCACCGGGGCTGGCGCTCGTCGAGGCGGGGGCGGCCGAGGCGGTAGGGGTAGCCCCGCCGGCAGCACTCGACACCGGGACGGTCGCCCCGGCGGAAACCAGCAAGACCAACAGGAGGAACATCGCGGCGGACAGAACGGCCAGGCGTGCCTGCCTCATGGGCGGTCCATTTGCCTGTTATACAAAAGGCGTCGGAGCATTCCCGATTGCGAGAGTGAAGCGAAACCCGGAGTTTCGAGAGAATCCGCTGCGAACCTCATTTCGAGGTTCCGTCCGTGCGCCGACCAAGAGCGGCAGATGCGCGGGCGGTAAGCTCGCAGGACGCCCGCTCTTCGCCCGGATCGATCCGGCGGACTCCTCGCAGCGGCCACTATGGGGAAGCCGCGGCGCGGGTCGGGCGACCCCAGGCGCGGATTCGTGCCGACAGGAGGAGTGGCAGGGTCATGGCAGTCGACCCCACGCCGGCGATGATGTACGTCCAGTCGATCCCGTAGAGCACCACCAGGACTCCCCCGATGGCCAGCCCCGCGGGAATCATCGCGTAGCTCCCCGCTTCGTCCGTGGCAAAGAACCGCCCCATGAAGTCGTCCGGCACGGTGCGCTGAACTCCGACGATCCAGACGGTGTTGCCGAGGGAGAGCCCGAGGCCGGCGACCAGGAACAGCACCACGGCCCACGGTAGCGAATGCGTCACCGCCAGTGCGACGATGAAGAACCCCGCGCCTGTCCACGAGATGGGTACCCAGATCCCGGGCTTCCGGTCGAGGTGCAAGCGACCGGGGAGGATCGCTCCGACCGCGAAGCCCCCGGTCGTTGCGGCCACCAGGAACGCGAACCCGGTTGCACCCTGATGGAGCGCGCTGGCCGCGTACACGACCGTGAAACCTCCCCACATCGTGAGGAAGAAGTTCCCGCCCATCGCGGTGAGCGTGATGAGGAGCAGCACCGGCTGGGACCGAATGTATCGGAGGCCCTCGCCGACGTCGTGCAGCACCGACGCGCGTGGCGCCCCGGATCCGGGCGCCTGCGAGGACCCGAGCCCGATGACCATGAGGAAGATCATCGTCGCGGAGACCGCGAACGTCGCCGCATTGATCGCCAGCCCGACCGCAGCGCCGACGGTCACCAATACCAGCCCGCCCACCGGACTGCCCGCGAACTGCGCGATCGTGCTTCCCCCCTGCAGGAGGCCATTGCCGTCGGCCAGTTCCTCCGAGCGAAGGAGTCGGGGGATCGTTGCGTTCGTGGCGGGTCGAAAGACCGTGCTGAACGTGGCCACGACGAAGACGGCCGCGATCAACGTGACGATGCTCACCCCGTAGAGGAGCACGAAGAGCGCGAGGCCGCCGAACGTGATCGCGCGAGCGATATCACACGTGAGCATGAGTCGGCGCCGGTCCAGCCGGTCGATCAACGCTCCCGCGAGCAGGCCGAAGCCCAGCGTCGGAAGGAATTGGACGATCCCCAGGATCGAGATCGCGATGGCCGAATGGGTGGCGGCGTAGACGAGCCAGATGATGATGATCGACCCGATCGAGGTGCCTGCGGCCGACGTGAGGGATCCGACCCAGAGGCGGGCGAAATTGCGGTTCTTGAGGACTCGCAGCGGACTCGCGGGTGGCGGGGCGGGGGGCACGTCTTCTTCGGGGAGCACGGCCCGGTCCTCTAGTCCGCCGGACTCAAAGACTTGACCCGCTCGACCGCGCGGAGCGGCCTCGGGGCGAGTGGCGGAAACAATCGTTGCGCTCTTCGGCGACGCGCGCCGGTCGACGTGGTGCGCGGAGCTTCAGCCGCCGGACCAACTCCCGCAGGCCGCGTCTCGCGCGCACGGGTCGGAGTCGGCCAGTTCCGTTCCCGCTACTCTTGTGCCGGATCGATGCGGCGCAGGTCGTGGTAGCAGACCTTGCATCGCTTCGGATTCGGCAGAAGATCCCTCGGGAAGCAGTCGCATTCACACTCGCGAGGCGTACCCCCTTCCTCGACGTCGCTCCCCGTAGAGGTGCAGAACTGGCACACGAACGCAGGACAGGTGCTGGACAGGATAATTCCATCGACGCGATCGCGTTGTAGAATGCCCCGACCGGTCGAGTTCGCGCGGGGGAGCTCCCCGCAGGACTCTACGTAGCCCTTGCCGACGCTCGGGGGTTAGAAGCCTTCGAGGACGATCTTTCCGTGCGTGTGCCCGGCTTCCACTGACGCGTGCGCGCGACGAAGGTTCTGGGCATTGATCGTCCCATAGTTCTCAGCGATCGTTGGGGAGAGCGTGCCCTGGTCGATCAGCTCCGCCACGCGCGACAGGATCCGACCCTGCTCCGCCATGTCCTGCGTTTGAAAGAGGGACCGACTGAACATGAACTCCCAGTGCACCGAGACGCATTTCGACTTGAGAATCATCGTGTCGAGACCCACGGGATCATCGATGATCCCGAGACGGCCGCCGGGGAGTATCGCCTCGCTGATCGCCGCGAGGTGGGTGTCCGTGTGCGTCAGACTGGCGACGTACGCGACCGAAGGCACGCCGACCCGCTTCAGCTCACCCGGGAGGTCGCCATAGTCGATCACGTAGTGGGCTCCGTTGGAGAGGACCATGGCTCGGCCCGCCGCGTTCGAGGCCGTGCCCACCACGGTCAGGGGCGTCAGCTTCCGAGCGAGCTGAACCAGCACCGATCCCACTCCGCCGGTCGCTCCGATGACCAGGAGCTGCTCCCCGGGCGGCGAGGGGTTGCTCGTCACTTGCAGCCGATCGAACAGGAGCTCCCACGCCGCCAACGAGGTGAGAGGCAGCGCGGCGGCGCGGACAAAGTCGAGCGTCTGAGGCATCTTCCCCGTGATGCGTTCGTCCACGAGATGGAGCTGGGAGTCCGTCCCCGGTCGCGCGATCGAGCCCGCGTACCAAACGCGATC
>JASIBA010000129.1 GCA_030041735.1 Thermoplasmata archaeon
TCACTCCGCCCACGATGGCGATGGCGACGTTCTCCCAAACGCGCGAGGTGCCGACGTCCTGGACGTACCCGAGCAAGCCCGACACGACGATCGTGAAGGCCAGGCCCCCCGCGACCTGGAGGACGGTGGGTCGGCGCCGGTAGAACGCGACCGAAACCAGGCCGGGCAGTATCATCGACCTCGCAGCCCCCCGACCCTACTAAACGGGGAGTCCAAACGCAGCGGGAACGAGGTCCCGGGCCTCCGCATCGTCGCGGAGGCTCGCCGGGTCGGTCCCCGCGGCTCGAGCCGGGAACGCCCGGGAGCCGCGGCGGTGGCCAGAAGTACCCGCGCACGGTGGCGCTGGAGCATGCCGTCGACGCAGCCGATCGGCCTCGAGGCGATCCAACGGGCACGGGCCCGTCTCGGCTCAACCGTTCTCCGGACTCCGCTCATCCCGCTCGAGACCTCCCTGGGAGCGGCCAAGGTCTACCTCAAGCTCGAGTGCATGCAGCCGACCGGCTCGTTCAAGGTCCGGGGCGCCGGGAACTCGATCCTCGCGGCGCTCGAACGCGGGCCTGTGAAAGGGGTCTACACGACCAGCGCGGGGAACATGGCCCAGGCGCTGGCCTGGCACGCGAAGCGCTTGGGGATACCCTGCACGACGATCGTGCCCGACACCGCTCCGGAGTCCAAGCTCGCCGGGATTCGCCGGTCCGGTGCCGAGATCGTCCAACTCCCTTGGGATACCGTCTGGAACATCACGCTCTCAGGATCGTACGCCCCTCTCCGGGACCGACTCTACGTTCCCCCGTTCAACCACCCCGACATGATCGCCGGCAACGGGACCATCGGACTGGAGCTCTCCGAGGATCTGCCCCAGATCGACCAAGTCTACGTCGCGATCGGAGGGGGTGGCCTGATCGCGGGCATCGCGTCGGCCCTGAGGAGCCTCCAACCCACCGCCCGCGTGATCGCGGTCGAGCCCGAGACGGCGACCGCGTTCACGACGTCGTTGAAAGCCGGCAGAGCGAGCGAGGTCGAACGCACCCCAAGTTTCGTCGACGGCTCCGGGTCCTCCAGTGTGTTCCCCGAGATGTGGGCCCGCCTGAACGGTCTGGTCACCGAGTCCCGCGTCGTGACCCTCGAGGAGACGGCCTCCGCGATCCGCTATGTGTTCGAGCGGCACCATGTCATCGCCGAGGGCGCCGCCGGCACCGCGGTCGCCGCGGCGCGGGCCGCCGAGAAGGAACCGGCCACGATCGTCGCCGTCGTGTCCGGCGGGAACATCGACCCCGGGAAACTGATGACGATCCTGTCGGGCTCCGTTCCCTGAGCCGACGGGGTGCAACAGTCCTTACAGCCTCGACGACCGAGAACGGCTCAGGCGTACACTCCCGTCGGCCGGAGGAAGCGCACCACGTAACCGTCCGGGTCGTTGATCATGAAGGCGGTCCCGTAGAGGCGCTTCGACAGCGGCGAATCGATCGGCGCCTTCGCCTTCTTGGCGAGCTTGTAGATGTCCTCGACTCCGTCGAGCTCTACGGTGATCATGACCCCGGCGCCGAGCGGGGTGCTGACCCAGTCGGCGTAGTCCTTCGCCATGGACCGGACGTCGTCGGGGATCCGTCCGAGGGCGATCACCGCGTCTCCGATGCCGACGCCCGCGTAGTTCAGGCGGCCGTCGTCCCCCGGGTTCTCCCAACGCGTATCGAAGCCGAGCGACTTGTAGAATCGCACGGAGCGCTCCACGTCGCGGACGTTCAGCATGACGCTCATTTCTGCCTTCATCGGCCTCGACCCGAGCGGCCCAGCGTCTCCTCGAGTTAATAGGAGGAGCATCCCCGCTCCGGCTCACGCCGACGCATCGGCAGAACGCCGTCGACCGGGCGCGAATCCGACGGGGCGTCGAGGGCCTCCCATCGGACCCACCAAGTTCATGGCGGGAGGCTCTCATCCCCGGCCGCTCAGCTCGGGCGCCCGATGACCGACTTCGAAGAGTGCCCCTTCTGCGATCGGATATTCGAAGCGGTCTCCTTCAAAGGACTCGTCCGCGAACGCCCGGTCGAAGCGCACATTCGCCACGACCACCACATGGTGAAAGTTCGGAAAGGGTCGAACTATCGCTGGGTACCCGAAGCCGAGGTCCGGGAGCGACTCGGCGCTTCGCGCAAGAGGTCCTGACCCCGACGCCTCGAGAGATGAGGGCGGCTCCTCCGCCGCTCACCGGTGGAGGGCCGGGGCTCACGGAGGGTCCTCGTCCCTCCGATTCGGCCAGGGCCATCCTCTTGGCCAGGAGAACGTGAGCGACCGTTCCCGTTCCTGCTCGTTCTCGTTCCAGATGGCCCGCGCCTCGAACGGCGATTCTCGCGTGATGAACCCCACGATGTGGGTCGGACCGCCAGCGTCGGCCACCGGGAGCGCGCTCGCGTCCAGGGGGGTGAGTCGGTCGATGGCCACCCGGACCGGCTCGTCTGGGAAGGTGGCGACCGATAGGGGAAGCAGTCGTCCTTGGATCGGCGTCGAGGGATCGCCGCCTCGATCGACGAAGGCCTCGAGGTCATGCCGGGAGACGAACCCGAGCGTCTGCCCGCCCGGCGCGACCGGCACCAGCCCCACGTCGCCCGCCTCGGGCTCCGCCGAGGCGCGGAGGGCTTCCTCCACACTCACGTCCGCGGGGACGAGCTTGAGCGATGTGTGCATCACCGAACGCACCGGGATCCGCTCGAGGGGATCGATCGAGTACTCCCGCGCCACGTGCACGCCGCGTCGAGCGACCTTCTCGGTGAGGATCGACCGCCGCATCAGGAGGACCGTGACCGCGTCGGCGGTCAATGCCGCGACCAAGAGCGGGAACAGAGCGTCGAAGTCGTGCGTGAGCTCGAGAGCGAACACCACGCCCGTGAAGGGCGACCGCATCGTCCCGCCGATCATCGCCCCCATCCCGACGAGCACGAAGAGCGGCACCGAACCCCCGGGCAGCACGAGCGCAAAGAGCGCGCCCATGGACCCCCCCATGATGAGGAGCGGCGCGAGGACGCCCCCAGAGGTCCCCGACCCCAGCGAGATCGCCCAGATGACGGCCTTCACCACGAGCAGGCCGAGCACCACCGCGAGGCCCAGCTGGGCGAGGAGCAGCGCGTCGATCGAGTTGTATCCCACCCCCAGGGCGCGCGGCGCGATCAGACCCCCGACCCCGATCGCGATGCCCCCCAGGGCGGGCCACCACATCCAGTGGATCGGCAAGCGGCGGAACGAGTCCTCGGTCGCATAGACCGACCACGTGAGCACCAACGACAGAAGACCTGCCGCCGCGCCGAGGAGCAGGGCGGAACCGAGCGTCGCGGCCGTGGGCATCGCCGTCGCCGCGATGGGGAACAGCGGGTTCGAGCCGATCAATTGCCACCGCACGACGGTCGCGACCGAGACGGCCGCGCCGACGGGGATCAGGCTCCGCGGTTTCCATTCGAAGAGCAGCAGCTCGACCGAGAGCAGCACGGCCGCGAGCGGGCTGTTGAATGTGGCCGCCATCCCGGCCGCCGCCCCCGCGACGAGCAGCGTCTTTCGCTCGCTGCCCGAGATGCGGAGGAACTGTCCGAGGACCGAGCCGAACGCGCCGCCGGTCATGATGATCGGGCCCTCGGCGCCGAACGGTCCTCCGCTCCCGATCGAGATCGCCGTCGCGACCGGCTTCAGCACCGTGACCTTCGGCTCGATCTTGCTCCGATTCATCAGGATCGATTCGATGGCCTCGGGGATTCCGTGGCCGCGGACCCGCTCCGAGCCGAACCGCGCGATCACCCCGACGATCAAGCCGCCGAGGACCGGTACGCCGATCGCGAGCAGCCCGAGCGAATTGCCGGCCGGAGAGGCGAACGAGAAGGAGATCCGGCCGTAGTAGAACAGGTTCGTGAAGAAACCGATCAGGTCGAGGAGGGCGACCGCGATGAACGCGGCGATGACCCCGATGACCAGGGCCGCGGCGACGACGTAGAGCATGCGCCGGTTGGCGGTCGTGAAGTCCCCGAGCTCTGCGGCGCCCAACGGTCGGCCGGACGGCGGAACGGCGCTCGCGGCCACGGGAGTTCAGCCGATCCTGGGACGCGGGTCGGCCGGCGCGGGGAGGTCGGTAGGGTCACTCCCCGATCCGTGCCCGGACTCGCCGAGCACGATTACCGAAGCGCGGGCGTTCGCAACCACATACCGGCTCACGCTGCCGCGGAGGGCGTGCGCGAGGCCACGCTTCTGTCGAGGTCCCATGACGATCAGATCGGAGTGCAGGTAGTCCGCGAACTCGCAGATCCGTTGACCGACGTCGCCGTGGAGGATCCGGAGCTCTACCGCACGACCGGACGGGCCCAGCCGGTCGACCGCGGCGGCGCGGAGGGCTTGCAGGATCGCCCGCTCTTCCGCATCGGCGGGAGCCCCGTCCGCCTCATTGCTCGCGTAGGCGGTCGGTCGCATCACGACGTGGCAGACGGTGGTGCGAGCGCCGGTCCAGCGAACGACGTCCCAGGGCGATGTCCCCCGAAATCCATCGCGATCCTTCCGGTCGACCGCGAGGAGCAACGATTGGAACGGTCCGGAAGCGGGACCCGTCGTCGCCACTGGCGCGATGGTCATCCGCTCCACCGCGCGCGACCGGTCGGATCCGAGGCCCGCCCACCGTTCGAGGACATTTGGGCCTCCATCGTCGCGCTCAGCCGCTCTTCGCGACGCGCTTCCGTGCTTCGTGCGCCGAGATCCACCGGTAGTTCGAGCCTTTTCGGACCTTGACCATCGCGTGGTCCGTTCGGATGTGGGCCTCGAGAGGGTTGCCGTGGACCATTCCGTGGTACGACTCGGCTTCGAAGATCCGCTCGCAGAAGGGGCATTCGACGTAATCCGTCATGACGCAATATAGGATATGATAGGATATGAAGAAGGGCCACCTCCCCGGGCGAGTTCGGGGCGGCGTGCCCCCAACCGCCGGACGGGGGAACGGGGAGGTCTACGCAGCGGCGCTGCCGGACGAATCCTTCCGGATACCGCGCGTCCACGAGCTCTGACCGACCGCGGGCGGGCGCCCCGTCCTGCGGCGTGTTACCCCGGGCGCTCGGGCGCCGGGGAAAATCCCGCGAACGCCGGAACGTTTCGCGTGTGTCGCAACTCCCGGGCCGCAGAATTTGCGCGGGGTTCTTGCTGCAGGTTTAACTAACCGGACACAATCGACCCGTCGATGAAGCACCTCGGCAGTGCGTCGTGGGTAGTGATTCTGGTCGCGGCATTGATGGTGGGAATGGCCCTGGTGGCCATCACGTCGGGGGCGCTGCCTGCCGGCAGCGCGGCGGGAATTCCTGCGGGATCCGGGGCACCCGCCGCCAGCGCGGGCGGTGCGCCTCCATCGACCGACGCTTCCTCCGCGGCTTCGACCTCAACCAGTTCCGCAGCCCTCCCCTCTTACTGCTCCCAGCTCGAGACAGTGAACAACGATCCCGGGTACGCGCAGTTCGTCAACCACGTGAACAGCATCGCGCACAGCGCCGCGGCGGACGGCCTCTCGAGCGTGGGCGAGCACCTTCCGTACACCGGGACGATCCCGGATCAGACGGTCGATGGCGTCGCGATGGCCGGTAGCCAGCTCAGTCAGCAGTGCCAGCAGGGCGTGCAGACGACCTCGCAGACCGACCCGACCGGCGTGGCCTACGATGGTGCATCCGATGTCGCCGGGACCGTGGTCGATCAGAAGCTCGACTCCAACAGCGTGGCCGGCATCCTCACGGTCAACTCCCAGACCCAGAACTTCTACCCCGGTAGCGGGACGCCGACCCAGTGGGGCGCGCAGGAGAATGTCGTCCTGCCGAACGTGACCCTCTTCGGGTCGCAGTGCCCGAAGGCACCCTGTGCGACCGGCAAGGCGACCGGGAACTACGCGTTCTGGGTGCAGAACGTGATCTCGTACGACTCGTTCAACGATACGATCTCGTTCGTCGACGACACGTGGAACTTCACCAACGGCAACGCGGACATGTTCGCATCCTCGCTCGTTGACTGGTCCCCCAACGGGGGCAACTACACCGGCGTGTGGGTCGCGTACTCGCCGTACTACTACGCCCCGCCGCCGTTCACCGCCACGGCGTACGTGAACACTTCGGTGAACTCCGCCGGCGACCAGATCCTCTGGTACAACTACAGCATCGAGAGCCAGGGGCATTTCATCGGGAACGGCAACTACGACTACCTCGTCTTCAACTCGCAGCCCCTCTCAGGAACCCCGATCTCACTCGCTCCGCCGGACTTCGAGGCCAGCGCGGTGACCACGCACGAGGTCACCGAAGGCTACGAGTTCGACGCGTTCATCGGCGCGGACGACGGCTCTAACCAGCTGATGCTGAACGAGAACGCGACCATGCAGGTACAGTACTGCGTCCAGGTGCCGTACTGCACTCCGACCAGCTTCTCCTACGCGAACGTTCCCGCAGCGGTCTCGTACGGCAGCCAGACCGGCGAGCAAACCACCGGCGTGGGAGTGACGTTCAGTTACGATGGGCCCAACGGTGGAGCCGAGGCGATGCTGAACCCGGGACCCCTGACCACCCACGGGCTCTGGAACTACACGGGGCAGACCGGCGTCGCGCAAGGCGCCACTCCGGTGACGAACGCGATCACCGTCTCGGGCGACCCCGAGGGGGCGCTCGCCGCGCAGCCGTATGTCTTCGTTTTCATGGAGGACGCGGCGTACTCGAGCCAGGGCTACCAGTGGGTACCCGATCAGCCCACGTGGTACCTGATGCCGGGGACCTACAACTACGAGCTCATGCTGGCCGACTACGACCAGGTGAACGGGACCCTGGTCGTGGGATCGTCGGCTACCACGCTCACCGCGAACCTCGCGTACAACGCGACGATGGGGGTCTACACCCCGCTGTGGGCGTTCGGTAACGCAGAGTTGGCCGGTATCTCGTCCTCCGGTTCCGGCACGATATCGAGCCAGTACCTGCCGTTCAACAACCCGTCCCCGGGCACCTACGCTGCGCCCGCGAGCAACATCAGCGCGAACTTCTACTCGCTCGACGACTACGACTTCCCGTCGTTCCCGGGCGTTCTCTTCGACGGGACCAGTGCGTACGTCGACCTGAACGCGCCGGTGTCGTTCGCCGTCGATCATACGACGACCCGCGGGACGACGTCGACCACCACGACCTACTATCTCGGGTTCGAATTCTTCGAGACGTCCCACCTCACGCTGTCGAACGCCGCGGCGATCCGGGGTTGGTCGGAGTGGGAGGAGATCGATTTCTACATCTCGGTGCCCGCGACCCAGAACCCCGCGCCGCAGGCGGAGGTGTTCGTCTGGAACTCGACGGACGACCTGATCATGTCCAACACGTTCGTGGGGACGGCCGCGACGGGCAGCCACGTCGCGCCCGACGCGCTCGTCTTGTACGGCGGCGGGAACAACGTGGTCTGGGGCAACACGTTCCGGGATCCTTACCACACCGCGTTCGGGTCCACCTACGCCGGGATCGGTCTGGCCGAGGCGAACGACCTGATCTACAACAACAACTTCTCCGTCGACAACCCGGTCGTCTACCTACCGTACAACTGGGACAATGTCGCGGACTGTCTCCCGCAAAGCCTCGGCGGGTGCGGGAACAACGCGAACCCGACCACGAACGGGTGGTACTACAACGTCCTCGCGAACGTCATCGGCGACACCTGGAACGTGGTCCCCCAGTCGGCGGACAACGTCGTGAACACCGTGAACGGCTTCGCCCTAAACGGGAACGTTCTCGGGCCCAGCGTCACGACCCAGGGCGGGAACTATTACTGGAACCTCGGGACCGGCCCGAACTGGCTGACGACGTCGCCGTACGTTTCCCGGTTCTACTACAGTGACTGGTCGAACATCTTCCCGCTCGGATGCGGGTCGATCCAAGCCCCGGGCGCCCCCTGCGGGACCGCCCCCGCGGTCGTCGGCGCGTACGAGAACGGCATCCAGGTCGGGGGCGACTACGCCCCCTACGGCCCCACGGTGACGTTCACGCAAGCCGGCCTCGTCGGCGGGACCGAGTGGTCGGTCGTCTTCAACGGAACCACGTACGAGGTGACCTCGGCCAGCATCTCGATACCGATTCCGTACGGCACGTACACCTACTCGATCCCGTCGTTGGTCGGCTACAGCCAGTCGGTCTCCTCCGGATCGGTGGTGGCTTCGGGTGTGCCAAGGGTCAACGTCGTGTTCTCCCAGCTCTCGTACGCGGTCGCGTTCTCGGAGTCGGGACTGCCGGCCGGTGCCGAGTGGTACGTGAACATCACCTCCGGCCCCTCGCTCGCCGGGCCGGGCGCGACGACCCAACTCTCGACCGAGCTGCCGGACGGCACCTACTACTACACGGTGGCGACCGACGATTCCCAGTATGCGCCGAACGCGTACACCGGGAGCGTCACCGTCTACGGCGCCTCGGTCAGCGCGAGCCCGATCACGTTCACCCTGCAGACGTTCTCCGTGACCTTCACGGAGTCCGGGCTGCCGGGCGGGACCGGCTGGACTGCGACGCTGGGCGGAGCCCCGATGACCTCCACCGGGACCTCCATCGCGTTCGCCGAGCCGAACGCGACGTACGCGTACGGGATCGCCTCGAGCACCCCCACCTACGCCCCGTCGGTGTACTCGGGCGGCGTCCTCGTGGAAGGCCTCCCGGTGGGGATCCCCGTAACCTTCTCCCCAGTGACCTTCACGATCTCGTTCGCCCAGTCGGGTCTGCCCGACGGCGCGGTCTGGTACGTGAACGTCACGGGCGGGCCGGACCTGTCCGCGTCGGGCGCCGTGACCGGCTTGACGAGCTCGCTGTTCAACGGGACCTACGCGTACACCTATGCCACCAACGACAAGACCTACGCCCCCGCGTACACGGCGGGCACCCTCACGGTGAACGGAGCGGCCGCCGCGGAGACGGACTCGTTCGCGATCGTGACCTACGCCCTGACGTTCTCGGAGACGGGTCTCCCGGTCCACACGGTGTGGACCGTGACCGTCGGAGCCGCGACCGAGTCGACGAGCGGCACGAGCCTGGTCCTGCAGGAACCGAACGGGACCTACGGCTACGCGGTCGCGACCGCGGACGGCGGGAGCTTCCCCGATGCGGTCACGGTGAGTGGGGCGGCCGTCTCCATCCCGACGGCGTTCCACAAGGTGACCTTCGTCGAGACGGGTCTCCCCTCGGGCACCGAGTGGCAGGCGACGACCAACGCGGTCACAGAATCGTCGGCGACCACCAAGATCCCATTCTACCTCGTGAACGGGGCGTACTCCTACCAGATCGGCATCGTGGCCGGTTACCACGCGACGGACGTCGGCTCGTTCTCGGTCGTGGGGACCACGCTCGGAGTGAACGTCGCGTTCAAGGAGACGACGTACTCGGTGAAGTTCACGGAAACGGGCTTCACGGTCGCGTGGAAGACGACGTGGTGCGTGACGTTGAACTCGGTCACCAAATGCTCCACCCCCGGGGCCACGTCGATCAAGTTCACGGGCGTGGCGAACGGGACCTACAGCTACACGATCGGCACCGTCGCCAACTACACCCTGAACGGCAACGCGTACGCCGGGACCGTCACGATCTCCGGTGTCGGGCAGGGATCGCTGGCGGCGACGATCGCGACCCACTGGACGCTGCTGAGGTACTCGGTCAAGTTCACGGAGTCCGGGCTGCACTCGGGAGCGAGCTGGCAAGTGACCGTGAACGGCGTCACGAAGTCCACGACGGGCAAGTCGCTCTCGTTCCTGATCCCGAACGGGACCTACGCGTACACGGCGAGCTCGGCCGGGGTGCCTTCGGTCGTGGGCGACGTGACCGTGAACGGCGCGACCGTGCTCGTCGCGGTGCCGTTCACCTAGCCGGCGGCGGTCCTCGAGTCGACCAACCCATTCCCGCCGGGGGCGGCGAAGAGCCACCGGTCGGTGTGCCGTGAACGCTGTGGCCGCCCGGTCGTGGTCGTCTCCGCGCGGGCTTATGGGCGACCGACGGTCTGCGCGGGAATCCGGGGGGTCGGCCCGAGCGCGAGGGAGCAGAATGAAGCGGTGCACGTGGGCGACGGGCGAGGACCCGGTGATGCTCGAGTACCATGACCGAGAGTGGGGAGTGCCCGTCCACGACGACCGGAAGCATTTCGAGTTCCTCCTGCTCGAGGGCGCTCAGGCCGGTTTGAGCTGGTCGACGATCCTCCACAAGCGGTCCGGCTATGCCCGGGCGTTCGCGCAGTTCGACCCGGCCCGAGTGGCCCGATTCTCGCCCGTACGGGTCCGCGCGCTCCTGGAGGACGCGACCATCGTCCGCAACCGCCGGAAGATCGAGTCGGCGGTCCAGAACGCTCGCGCGTTCCGCGCGATTCAGCGGGAGTTCGGGAGCTTCGACGCGTACTGCTGGAAGTTCGTGGGCGGGCGTCCTCGCTCGAACCGGTGGACCCGCTCCACGGGAATCCCCGCGACCACCGCCGAATCGGATGCGTGGAGCGACGACCTCAAGGAGCGGGGCTTCGGATTCGTGGGCTCGACCATCCTCTACGCCCACATGCAGGCGGTTGGCATGGTGA
>JASIBA010000130.1 GCA_030041735.1 Thermoplasmata archaeon
GCAGGGCTGGCTCGGGCGGCCCCGGCGGGGCGGGCGGCGCCGGAGGCGCCGGCGGCCCAGGGGCGGTCGCGGACGGCGGAGCGCTCGCGAACGCGGGCACCGCCTCGCTCACCGGCGATCTCTTCCTGTACGACGAGTCGGACGGCGGCGGGGGCGGGTCCCCGGGAGACGGAGGGACCGGTGGCAGCGGAGGCAGCGCCGGGGGCGCTTCGACCAACAACGCGGGGGGCAACGGCGGGGCCGGGACGTACGGCGTGGGAGGCGACGGGGGCGCCGGGGGGAACGGATCGGTCGGCGGCAACGGAGGCGCGGGCGGCGCGGGTGGTAAGGGCGGCACGGGCGGTGTCGGAGGCGCCGGCGTCGGAGCCGGGCTCTACAATTCCGGCACGCTCTCGCTCGACAACGACGCCCTCGTCTACAACGGCGCCTACGGCGGCGACGGGGGCAACGGGGCCCCCGGCGGGGAGGGCGGAAACGCGGCCAGTGGGGCCACGGGCGGCGGCGGCGGCGCGGGCGGCAACGCGGGCAGCCCGAACGGCCTGGGCGGCGATGGGGGCACTGGTGGGAACGGCGGCAACGGCGGGAACGGCGGCAAGGGCGGAGCCGGCGGGAACGCCGGCGCCGGCGGGGATGCGATCGGGGGAGGCTACTACTCCAGCGGGACCGTGAGCTCCTCGATCGGCGCGGCCGTCCTCTTCAACTACCTCTTGGCCGGCCTCGGCGGACTCGGAGGATGCGGACCGAGCAACCTCTACGCCTGTGGCGGCGACGGCGCTTCCGGTGCGCCGGGCGGTAGCGGCGGCTCCGGCGGGATGAACGGGACCAACCTGCTGTCGTCCGGCGCGCTCGGCGTCCCCGGGGCGAGCGGGGCCTCCGGGTCCTTGGGCGCGACCGGCGCCAACGGGGCGGCCGGGTCGAACGGAAAGGCGGGAACCTCGAGCTACCCGAACGACAACTGAGGCCGGGGCCGCCCCGGCCCCACCACCCCGGCCGCTGCGGGGAGCGGGCGTGCGCGGCGTCCGGGCACGGCCGCGCCCCATCGATCGAAGCCGGAAGCACGAGTCGAGGTCGCGTCGGCCCACCGTTCTCCGCACCGACGCGAGGGGTCGACATTCGACCTCATGCAACACCACCGCGTACGGGAGGACGGGTGCGCGCGGATGGTCGCGGGCGAGCCGGTCTGGGACGATGCGAATCGAGTTTCCGGCGAGGTCTATCCGGGGTGGCGGGACGTCGCTCGTCTGTCCTGGGCCACCGCACTGGCTCGCGAGGTCGGCGCGTTCTGCAACCTCGCGACGAAGCTCGAGGACGGAGGGGCGCGCGCCCGTGGCCTCACTCAGGACGATGCGATGGAGGAGCTGGCCGATGTCCCCATCCATCTTCAGAAGACGGTCGTGAGTCTGAGGGGAACGCAGCGGTCGTTCGCGAGCGCGGTACTCCGCACGCCGGACACGGTCCGCTCTCGGGAGCCGGCCGCGTCGAAGTGGGGCACCGAGGCATCGGGCTCGCCGCGCGGGGACCGGGCCTCCGTCGTTCCGGTCGAGGCGGCACAATTTCCATGATAATCATTTAAATCATCTAGGGCTGCAAGCCGTCGCATGACTTCGTCGGATCCGATGACGAGCGTCCCGGTGCACGCATCTACGCTCCGGCTTCTTCAAGAGTTCAAGACCGGGGCCCAGAACTGGGACCGATTCCTCCTCGAACTCGTCGAGCGCGAGATGGACCGAGAAGACGTTCGGTTCGCGGCCCGGCTGCTCAACGCGTACCATCGCGGCAGGGGACGGAACGGGGCCGGGCGGCCACGTTCCCCCCGACACGCTTCGCCTCGGGCCAAGTAGGTGGCGACGGTCGTATACCTCGGCAAGTCGCGCCAGCAGCTCGACGCTCTTCCGCCGCCGGTCCGGGACGCCTTCCGCCGGGCGATTCGTGGTCTCGAGCTCTCCCCCCAGGTCCTGCCCCAATTCCCGGAGATTCCGCTCGACACCCGGCCCCTCGAAGCTCCGTTTCCGCTGTTCCGGATCGCCGTGCATCGGCCGCGGGGGGACCCTGGATACCGGGGCGTCTACAGCGTCGAGGGAACGACCGTACTGTTCGTGCGCTTTGTTCACCGGGACGCGGCCACCTACAAGGGACTTCGACGGACTCGCGGACTCCTGGCAACTCGCGACGCGTCTCAAGAAGGGGTCTGACGCCCCCTCGGCGACCCGCGAGCGAGCAACCCATGCTCGTGTCGTTCACGTCCGAGGTCAGCCGACCGGTTCGAGTCCGCTCGGGGCTATAGAGCCGGGTCGCTCGTTCGCGGACGGTAGGGTCTTGCTCTCTCCGACCCCTCCGAGGGTCGATCGGCGGCTTACCCTGAGCGGGACCGGACCGCCGCTACCGGGTGGCCGAGAGCATCATCCAGTCGGGGAGCTCGAGGCCCTCCCCATTCAGCAGTCGTCGATGTTCCCGGGCGAACGTTTCACGCACGCCCCATCTCCGGAGTTGCGCCTGTGCCGCCCGGCCGACCATGCGAATCCGACTGCGGAGTGTTTGGAGCCGGACCCTGCGGAAACCGCATTGAGACAAGCTCGCGGCAACCAGCTCTGGAGTCGGGCTGAACCACTCCCGAGGGGGATGCCGGGTCCAGCGGGGATCGGTGTCCGCGTCGATAGTGAGACGCTGCGAGGCGTTCCGCGGGACGGGCGCGAGGAAGAGATGCGTGGTCACCCCGCCAACCGCGAGGACCCGCGAGCACGCTTCGAAGAACCCGGTCATCTCTGCCGACGTGAGCTCCGATAGGAACTCGCAAGAGACCACGGCCCGGGATCTTCGGCCGAGGTCGAGGCGGCGCATGTCAACTCTCGCATCGCCGATGACTACACGGACCCGGCCCAGGAGGTCGCGCCGACGCAGCGCGCGAACCAATCGCTGGTGGCTGGAGGTATACGGAGCATCGTAACGGTCGATGACCACGAGTCGAGCGACGGGAAGAGAGAGCGCGAGCGGCACGGTGAAGGCTCCGTCACCTCCGCCGACCTCCACTATCTCGGAGGGGGTAGGGCGCATCGACCGAGCGACGGCGCGCGCGAGTCGGGCGTACTCGTCCTGCCACGCACCGGCGAGCTCCTGCTCGTTCGTTACCTTGGGACCGCGACGCGCGATCCCTCGTCGTGCGCTATGAAGGGACACCGAAGCGCCGTCCTCCGGGGTTCACCCCAGGAATAGGTGCTCTCCGAGGGAAGCGAGCGGGCATGGATTTCGTATGAGGACTCAGAATTTGGGCTGAGCACCGTACTTTATGTTGGGACGGTCTCGAAACCGAGTGAACGTCACAACCTCGCCGTCGAAGCAATAGATGCCTCGAAATCGCCCGACGCGAACGCGAAAGACCGACTGGCCCCGGCGCTCCCCGATCTGTTTGGACTCGACCCACGGGGGCAGGCGAAGCGGGTTCCGCTGAAGCCAGTCGAAGATCTCATTGAAGTCCAGCTGCGCCGCGCGCGGCAGGCGACGGAACTGAGCGGCCGCCTCATCGGTGAACTCGACGTGGGCCACAGGCCGCGCCTAGAGCCGGCTACGACGGCGGAGCTCGCTGAGGCTGACATGCGGGCGTACCTCGGCTCGGTGCACCATCTCCTCCAAGAACTCCTTCGGGACGTGCTCCTCGATGAAATCGAGGAGGACGTCATCCCACGTCATATCGCCGCGTTTGAAGGGCCGAAGCATTCGGAGCGTCGACGTGTGGATGCTTAGGCTCGTGATCGGATCCGCGGCCATCGCATGTCTGAGAGGCACCACATTACTTTAATGCTTGCAGATTATGTTCTTGTTCGACCGCCGAGCGGTTCGAATCCGCTCGGGGCTACTCGACAAGAGATTGTACCTTTTCGTCGATTTCGGCCCGGCCACCCCCCTGTCCCGTCGACCACAGAGACCTGGACGAACTCAACCAAGCGTTTGCCTCCAAGCTGCGCTCCCTCCAGCTGCCACCGCCGCAAGTAGAGCCAACCGTTTCCACCGGGCCGGTTTGGGCCGGCCCGGCCTTTCTTTCGCAGCGTCGGCCGACCCCCAAGCGGAGTCGATGCCGGCAGCAGGGCCTGTCAAGACAACCGACCGAACTTCGTCGCTCAGTTCACCCCCCTGACCGACCGATCGAGGTCGAACCCCGATACGTCTGTGCAAGGTGCCGTAGCCCGATCCGAAGGAACCTGACCCTCCGGATCTCGTTCTGCGCGGTCTGCGGCCTCACCCAAGGGTTCATCGAACTGCCTCCCGGGCAGCGATCGCTGCCCCGCTGAACTATGCATCCGTTCCTTCTCCCGACCCCTGCCGCTCCCGTCCCGCAACCCGTCCCGTCCCGTTCCCGGTCCGGCCCGTTCGTACGTCCGTCCCGTCCGCCCGTCCCTGCCCCGTCCGTTCCGAGTTGCCTCGATCCCTCACGTCAGAACCCCTTCGATAACCTTCGGCAACCGGGG
>JASIBA010000022.1 GCA_030041735.1 Thermoplasmata archaeon
CCGAAGTAGACGGCGACGTGCACGAGCCCCTGCCACCACGTATGGCCCACGAGGTAGGCCCCGTACTGCCCGTAGTTGAGGATCGGCAGGAGCCACGATTCGAGGCCGTTGACCGTCGAGAAGTAGTAGGCGCCGCCCGTCAGCGGCTGCGTCTGACTCACCCCCAGCGCCGAGGCCTGCGTCGCGGTCGGGTACGACCCGATCCACCACTGATGGCCGATCAGCGGGAAGTGGATCAGGGTCGGGTTCGTCCAGAGGAGGATCGTGAAGACGGAGACGTTGGCGAGCAGCGCGCTCATCAGGATGACCGGGATGTTCGACGCGTAGATCAGCCGCAACGGGTACCGACCGCGCGCGCCGCGCGCCTCGGCGTGCGAGAGCGGCAGCTCGATGCGCGTCGACTCGGTCCACGCGACCAGGAAGAAGATCGCGGCGGTCCCGATCAGCGCGATCAGGGGGTTCGGCGAGCGCAGGAGGACGATCTCCCAGCCGCCGCTCGCCATCTGGCTCGCGGAGAGGTGGGTGAAGACGTAGAACATCTTGGGGATCGTGCCGCTCGGCGGATTGCTGATCGAGATCGCCGAGCCCGGCGATTCGGGCAGCCAGTTGATCGTCCCCTGGACGATCTGCTGCGAGACCCCGGCGGCGATGAACAGCGAGATCCCGCTGCCGATCCCCCACTTCGAGACGACCTCGTCCATCAGGAAGACGAGGTAGCTGCCGAAGACGAGCTGGGCGATGATCACGACGTCCGCGAGGAGCGGACCGTTCCCGGGGGAGACCGCCCCGAGGCCCGTGATGAGGCTCGCGCTCGGGGTGATGTACCCGAACACCTGGGGGACCGCCTCGATGAAGATCATCGCGACGACCAGGACCTTCTGGGTCCCCTGGTACATCCCCTTGTCCTCGTCGTCGGTGAGATCGAGGCCGATGATCTTCGCCCCGACGAACAGCTGCATGATGATCGACCCGGTGACGATCGGGCCGATCCCGAGGTCCATGAGCGTCCCTTCCGCGCCCGCGAGGATCGCGCGGTAGCTGGCGAACAGGTCGATGATCGTCGACTGGTCGACCCCGAAGAGGTAGATGTTCGTGAGCAGGAAGTACAGGAGCAGGATCCCGATGGTCCAGGCCATCTTGGTCCGGAAATGGACGTGGCCCTTCGGCTGGGTCACCGCGGGCATCCGCGAGGTGATCGGTTTCAGCCCGTACAGCCGCGACTTCGGGCCGTCGTAGGAGAGGCCCATGTACAGCAGGCCCATCACGACGAAGACGAGGACGCCCGCGATCGCGAAGGCGATCGGCGTCGGATGGCCCCAGTACCAGACCAGCGCGAGGAACGCGATCCCCACGACGGCGAGCGCGATCGCCCAGCGGTTATCGCGGGGGGTCTCCTCGTCCGCCATCGGGCGCGGTTCGAGCCCGGCCGGCGATTATATAGTCTACGGGCGGGCGGGCGCGGCCGCCGCGCCCTCGATCACCGCGACCTTCTCGCGGGCGTGGCGGGAGGCGTGCGCGACCACGACCTTCCACGGGTGCTCGACGGACCCCTTTCCGAGCAGCCGGTCGACCCCGAACTTCGTGAGGTCGGCGACGAACGCGTCCCCGTCGCGCGACAGCGCCCCCGCGGCCTCCAGGGCGGGCACCGCGCGGTCGAGATCCCCCACGTTCAGCGACCGCGGCGTGGCCACGATGGCGGCCGGCCGCTTGAAGCCGTGCCGGCCGAAGTGGTCGGGCGCGTAGATCAGCATCGACTTGAACTTGTACTTGTGGAGACCGGCGTTCCCGCGCCCGCCCTGCTTGCCCGCGCCGCGGCCCGCCTTGATGCCGCGGCCATGCGTGCGCAGCCCTCGGAACTTCCGCGTGCGGCTCGGCATCGTCCTCGACCCCTTACAGCATCCGGCGGGCGAGCTCGTTGATCGAGCGGCCGCGGTAGCCCAGCGCTCCGCCCAGCGAGAACGGCTTCTTCGTCGAGCGCCAGCCGCCCTTCGGCGCCTTGAGTCGGAACAGCGGCCGCAGGCCCGCGACGGAGGGGAGGCCCTTCTCGGCGACCGCGCGCGTCAGCTCGCCGAAGTCCTTGGCCCGCAGCTCGTCGCCGAGGACCGAGTCGGTGATCGCGTGCCCGGTCACGGTCTCGCCGCGCTGGTGCAGCAGCAGGTCGACCGTGTCGGGCTCGGCCTCCCCCCACGTGACGTACCCCTGGACCTTCGAGAGCATCCCGCGGAACGCCGCCGCCTCGGGCACCACGGTCGCGTGGTTCGGCCGAGTCAGATGCAGGAACTGCAGTGTCTCGAGCACGTCGTGCCGCGCATGGATCGTCCCCCGGACCCGCACCACCATCCACGCCATCGTTCTACCTCTGTCCCCCGCCCGCGGGGCGCCGTCCCGGACCCGAGCCGCCACCCGGGCCCCCCCGGCCGGGGGGCCCGCCGCGGCCCGGCGGGCCGCCGCGTCCGCCCGGCCGCCGGCCCCCTCGTCCGCCGCGCACCGGTCGGACCCCCTCCTCCCTCGGCGGGAGGATCGAGGTGCCGACGGCGCCGCGGACGATCTTGAGCCGCTGCGCGTCCTCGGGAGGAACCTTGAGCTGGGCGAGCGCGACGAGCGTGCGGTACGCCGCCTGGGCGTAGTTCACCGTCGTCTTGGAGTGGCCGTCGGTGTAGCCCCACGCGTCGGTGATGCCGGCGAACCGGAGGATCGGCTTCGCGACGTCCCCGACCGCGAGCCCGACGCCGCGGGGTGCGGGCTTGAACGTGACCACGACCGAGCCGGCGCGCCCGTGCACCTGGAACGGCAGCGAGTGCGCGCGGCCGCACCCGCACTCCCAGCTGCCGCATCCGCGCGAGATCTCGACGATCCCGAGCTTCGCCCGGTCGATCGCGCGGCGGATCGTCGGGCCGACCTCGCGGCCCTTCGCGCGCCCGAGGCCGACGAACCCGTCGCCGTTGCCGACGACCACCGTGACCGCGAACTTGAACCGGCGGCCGGAGTCGGTCATGCGCTGGACCATGTTGACGTCGAGGACCTCGTCGTGGAGGCCGGGGAGGAGCTTGTCGACGATCTGCGGCTCGCGGAGCGGGAGGCCGGTCGCGAGCGCCTGCCCCATCGAGGTGATCTCGTCGGCCGCGACGCGCTTCCCGAGCTCGGTCTTCGGGACCCACGGCGGCGCCGGCGCGGCGGTCGGTCCGCCGGCTCCCGGAGGACCGCGCGGCGGTCCCATCGCACCCGCGCTCACGTCGCCGCTCCCGCCGGCGCGTGGAGCAGCGTCGGCAGTCGGGTCTTGTACGCTTCGAGCGGAGTGGGCAGCGGCTTCGCGAGGTGCGTCCCGTTGAGGCGGTCGTTCGTGGGGAACCCGCCCTCGCCGTGGGGGACGTCGATCCCCGCGTCGAGGAGGCCCTTCAACGCGGCCGCCAGGCGGCCCCCCTGCGTCGGATGGCGGAGGCCCGCGTCGAGGACCGCCGCGGCGGTCCCGGCCGCCTTCGCGCGGAGCCCGGCGAGGTACGCCGTGAGGTACGCGGCGGGCGTCGACGCGAGGGACGTGGCCGGGAACTCGAGGCGGCCCAGCTCGCGGCTGTCGGCGGCCGCCACGACGCGATCCCCGCCGGGGTCGTAGGCCACGACCGCGACGCGCACGCGTCGATCGCTCAGGCGCACCACGGCCCGGGCCCGGCCGGACTTGAGGAGACGGAGCCGGATCCGGTAGTCCGTCCGGCCCTCCCGCCGTCGACGGAACGGGACGCGGTAGCGGGGGCCGCTGCTCATGGGCGCTCCTGCGTCAGGTGGCCGGCGAGGCGGAGGTTCACCACGAGGTGCGCCCGGCTGCGAAACATGCCGCCCTTCGCCCGCCGGTAGAACTGGCGGTAGATCGCGGGGGTGATCTGCTTCTTCGCGCGCAGCTCCTGCAGGAGGTCCCGCTGGGCGCGGATGCGGCGCATCCACCGCTCCTTCTTGGTCTGGCGCGCGCGGGGCGTGCCCCGGCGCGAGCCCGGACCGGCGTGGCGGCCCTTCGCGAGCTCCGCGCTGCGCCGCCGGGCGCGGACGCGCGAGGTCCCGCGCACCGGGCCCCGCCGGATCACGCCCGCCTTGATCGCGCTGCGGATGTCGCTCCGCGTCACGGCGTCGGCGAGCTCCTCCTGGCTCGAGGGATCGATCCAGACGCGTCCCTCGCCGCACTTGAGGAGGGTCGCGGCGAGCCGGCGCTGGTTCGCGAGATCGGTCATGGTCCTAGGTCTCCCGCTCCGCGGTCGCGATCGGATTCAGCACATGGATGCCCTTCTGCCGGGCGGCGTCCTCGAGCGTCAGCCGCCGGCGGGTCCCGACGGTCCGGGCGATGACGGCCGCTTCCCGGGCCGGGTCGAGCCGGTCGAGGTCCTCGGGGGTGCGGACGATCACGGGACGGAAGCCGTTCGGCGCGAGGCCCCGGACGGCGGCCGGCGAGCGGTAGCCGATGCGGACGATCCGCGGCCGATAGCCGTAGTGCCGCCGCTGCTTCGACTGGAGCCCGCGAGGCCGGCGCCAGGCGCCGTCCCTCCCGATGCGATAGTAGCGGTGCGCGGCCTGCCGGCCGAAGATCGGGCGGCGGTCGTCGAGCGTCCGGCGCAGGGAGAGGAGCCGGGCGCGCTCGGGCGCGAGGGCCGCCCGCTTCGGCACGCGGACCTCCTCCTCGACCTTCTCCGCCTTCGCGGGCGGCGCTTCCTTCGGCGGTTCCGCCGCGGGCTTGCGGCGCGCGCGCGGCTTCGGCGGCGGCGTCTCCGCGGGCTCTTCGTCCGCCATCAGGCCGCCTCCTTGAGGTGGGCGCGTTCGATGAGGTAGATGCCGTCCTGGAAGACGCGGGGATCGTAGTCGCGGATGTGCGTGGCGCGCTCGATGTTGGCGGCGCTCTGGCCGACCTGCTCCACGTCGTGCCCCGAGAGGATCACGAGGTCGCCCTCCACCGCGGCGCGGGTGCCGGGCCGGAGCCGCGTCGAGCGGGGGAACTTCTCCCCGAGGAAGTTCTCGATCACGAGCTCCTCGCCGCGGACCGAGACCTTCATCGGGAAGTGGGCGGCGACGACCTTCATCCGGGCCTCGACGCCCAGCGTGAGCCCGCCGGCGAGGTTGCGGACGTGCGCGGCCCAGGTCTTGAGCAGGGACTGGGCGCGCTTGCGCCCGGGCGGGATCTTGAGCCGCAGGGTCACCGCCCCCGCCGCGGTCGTGAGCTCCAGCACGTCCGAGGGGAACGGACGCTCGATCGCCCCGAGGGGGCCTTTCGCGGCGAGCACGCCGGGCTTGACCTCGAAGGAGACCTTCGGCGGCAGGGCGATCACTTCGCGCGCGCGGTCGGTCTCAGTAGACATAGGCGAGCAGCCGACCTCCGATCTTGAGCTCCCGCGCCTGGCGGTGCGAGAGCACGCCGCGGTTCGTGGAGAGGACGAGGATCCCGAAGTCCTGGGCCGGCAGGAAGCGCGCCTCGTAGCGCTCGAGGCGGCCGTACGGCACGGAGAGCCGCGGCTTGATCACGCCGCAGGCATTGATGCGCCGCGAGAGGCGGACGTCGTACGTCCCGCCTCGGCCGCCCGGCACGAACGTGAACTCCTCGATGTACTGGTGCTCGCGGAAGATGCGGAGCACCTCCGCGATCAGCCTCGAGGTCGGCGCGATCGCGACGTTCGGCTTGCCGTCGAAGTCGGCGTGGCCGAGCGTGACGAGGGCGTCGTTGAGCAGGTCCTGTCGCACGATCGTCCCCTCCTACTGGTACTTGCGGAACCCGAGGTCGACCGCGACCTCGCGGAAGCACTGCCGGCACAGGTGCAGCCCGTAGCGCCGCACGATGCCGCGCTTGCGGTCGCACCGCAGGCAGCCGTCCTTCCGTCCGAAATGCTTCTTCGGCTTCATCGGCTCACTCCAGCACCTTCACCTGGAACTGGGCCTCCAGGTACGCGCGGGTCTCGGCGGGCGTCGAGCGCAGGGCGTGGGGGATCGGGCGCGACCGGGCCCGCCGGGTCCGGATGCGGTAGCCGGTCCGCCCCAGCTCGACCGCGACGTCCATCCCGTGGATGCCGATCTGCGGATCGTACTTCATGCCGGTGAAATCGGTGTAGTCGGCGATCCCGAACGAGAAGTTCCCGTTCCGGTCGATGGAGTCGATGTCCAGCTGGCGGTCCCGCGCCTCGAAGGCGCGGCCGAGGAAGTCGACGGCGACGGCGCCGCGGAGCGTGACCTTGGCCCCGATCTCCTGGCCCTTGCGGATCCCGAAGTCGCGGTTCGTCGAGTGGGACCGCGTCGCGACGGGCGTCTGGTGCGTGATCATCTGAAGGACCTTCTCCGCCTTGGTCCGGTTCTCCCCGGACTCGCCGACCCCCGCGTTCACGACGATCTTGATGATGCGGATCGCCCGGTGCGGGTTCCCCGGCGCGGGGGCGCTCGCGGGGGCGGGGGCCGTCGCGCTCACCGGTCGACCCCCTCGGAGACGGTGACCTCGGGCGCGGTCTGGCCGACGACGAAGACGTACTCCTTGATCGTGGAGAACCCTTCCTTGAAATGGACCAGGTTCGGCTGGGACGAGTTGCGGACCTCGATGCGCTCGACGCGCGCGAGCTCCCCGACGTGGGAGCCGCCCGCGACGTAGGCGAGCGCGCCGGGCGCGAGCTTGAGGTGCTCCGTGACCTTCTGCGCCGGGACCTCGAGCTTGAGGGAGTCGCCGACGCGGTACGGGCTCGTGGGAGGGACCAGGAGGTTCCGCCCGTCGTGGAGGGTCACCTCGACCTGCCCCTTCGGGACCGTGTGCTTGGCGCGGACCCGTCCCAGCTTGACGCCGGCCTCGGCCGACGGGATCCGAACGAGCACGAGCCGGCCGTGCCGGTCGTTGACGACGCGGTAGTGGGTGTCGAGCGGAGCCGCGAGCGAGAGCGTGTCCATGAGCCCGATCCCGCGGTCGAGCTCCTTGGCGACCTTTCCGTCGATCCGGACCGCGCCCGAGCGGACGACGATCCGCGCCTCGCGCGCGCTGGCCACCAGATGCAGGAGGTCGCGGAGCACGAGCGCGAGCGGGATCGACCGGTCCTGCGCGTGCGGCCCGGGGCTCGGCCGCTGGACCCACTTCGTTCCCTTGCGGGGGATCGTCCAGGTCCGCGGGGCCGCGCGGCGCTTCAGGCGGCGCGTCATGCGGCGTCCTCCGTATCGTCGTCGTCGGACGGGGGCGCGGCGGCGGGGGCGGGCGCCTCGGCCGGCGGCAGGGCGGGGGTCGCCTCGGCCGGAAGGGCCTCCACGCCGGCCTCGGGCACCTCGCCGCGCTCCTCGGGCGTGACGTCCTCGTCCGCGACCTGGAGGACGCGGCGCCGCCAGGCGTCGGAGAGGTTCAGGCGCGTGATGACGAGATGGCTCGTCCGGATCGGCAGCGGCTTCAGCTTGTCCTCGCCGGTCTTGACGGTGACGTTGTCGAGCACGACCGCGTAGGCCCGGCGGTCGACCTTCGCGACCCGTTCCTCGCGGCCGACGAAGCTCCCCGACAGGACCCGGACCGTGTCGCCCTTGCGGACCGGGAGCGCGCGGGCGTGGAAGCGGCGACGCAGGTCGCGGGAGAGCGGGACCGTCATCCGGCGGCGGCGCTCGAACGTCGTGGCGGTGTAGAGCGCCTTGCGCTGACGGCGCGGAGAGTGCGGGGACGACGCCATCGACCGACCTCCTCCTAGACGATGATCGACGAGGCCGCGGCGATGCGCGGCCAGCGCTCGGCCGCCTCCTTCGCGACCGGGCCCTTGATCTGGGAGCCCTTGATCTCGCCGGTCTCGGTCGTGATGACCGCGGCGTTGTCCTCGAACTGGAGCCGCGTCCCGTCCGGCCGCCGGAACGGCGCGCGGGCCCGCACGATGACGGCGTGGAGCACCTGGCGCCGCATCTCGGGCGTCCCCTTCTTCACGGAGACGATCACGAGGTCCGCGATCCCGGCCCGCGGGTAGCGCCGGTGGGTCCCGTGCCAGTTGCGCACGGCGATGATCTCGACGACCTTCGCGCCGGTGTTGTCGACGCAGTCGAGGCGCGCGCCCTTCGGCAGGCCCCGGCCGCGACGGCCCGCGAGGCCCTTCATGCGCCCTCCGTCGCCGGCGCGGCGTCGGCGGGATGCGCCGCTTCCTCGCCGCGGACCGGGAGCGCGACCTCGCCCAGGTCCTCGACGATGCAGAACGCCACGAGCTTGGACAGGGGGCGGGTCTCGGCGATGCGGACCCGGTGGCCGACCGAGATGCCGAGGCACGGCGGCGCGTGCGCGAGGTAGCGGCGGCGCCGCTTCTCGTACCGCTCGAACTTCGGCACGTAGTGCAGCAGCGTCCGCTCGACGACCGCGGTGCGCTGCATCGAGGTCGACACGACGGTCCCCTCGAGCACCTGGCCGCGGACGGGCAGGCGCCCGTGGAACGGGCAGTGCCGGTCGTCGCAGCGCGCCTTCGGGGCGCGGACGTCGAGCCCGATATCGCGGGCCCGGCGCGACGGGGATGCTCGGGTCGGGGTCATCGGAACCTCCGAGGACCACCGGTCAGGAGCCGCTTGGTGCGGTCCTCGGGACGCTGCCGAAGGAGCTCCCCACTTAACGGTAACTCTCCGCCGCCGAGGACGATCGTCCCGGTCAGGCCGGCCTTCGGCACGCGGGTCGGCCGCGCGCGGTGCGGCTCGCGGACGAGGAGCGTGGACAGCGTTTCGTCCACCACCGTGCCCCGGACCTCCCGCGGGATCCCGCGCGAGGGGGCGAGTACGACCGGTGCGCCGAGGATCTCCCCGGCGAGCGTCGTGCGGTCGACGCGACGGGGACCCGAAGCGGAGATCGTTGCGCCCGACATCGTGGCACCGTCCGGCCCCCTACGAAGGCGGCGTCCCCCCGGCGGCGATCTCGCGTTCCCGCAGCACCGTGAGCGCGCGCGCGACGTTGGTGCGCAGCGCCCGCATCCGGCCCGGGCTCGGCGGCGCGCCGCCCATCGCGGCGACCCCGCGCTCGCGCAGGAGGTCGTTCTCCACGTCCGCGATCTTCCGCTGCAGCTCCTCGTCGGAGAGCTCGCGCAGCTCCTTCATGCGGAGGAGCGTCACGGGGCCCCCGCGGCGTCCGGGACTTCGGCGGGCGTCGGCCCGGCGACGACCGCCGGCTCCTCGAGCGGCGGCATCTCGGGCGCAACGGCCTTGGGCCGCTCCTGCACCCCCTTGACCACGATCTCGTCGGGCAGCTTCGCGGTCGGGCGCATGATCCAGACGTTGACGCCGATCACGCCGGGCTTCAGGCGGGCCTGCGAGAACCCCTTGTCGATCCAGAGGTGCACGGCCTCGCCGCAGTACTTGATCGTCCCGGCCTTGAACCGCTCGGTGCGGTGCCGCTCGCCGGTGAGCTTGCCCGAGAGGATCACCTGGCAGCCCCGCGCCCCGGCCTCCATGATCCGGCGCACGGTCGAGTGGCCGGC
>JASIBA010000023.1 GCA_030041735.1 Thermoplasmata archaeon
TCGACGCGCGGGGCGCCGCGCTCGTCTGGTCCGTCGTGCCCGGCACCGAGCCGCCGGCCTGGGTGACCGGCCCGTTCGTCTACGCCCGGTTCGTCGGCGACCGCGCGTTGACCACCTTCGACCGCGTCCAGCGGGACCGGAGCGCCGACATCGCGCGGATGCGCTCCCGTTTCGAGGACGAGGCCCAGTCGGCCGACCCCGTGTACGCCTACGCGAACAACCACTTCATGGGCTACGGCCCCGGCACGACCGCGGCGGTGGCGGCCGCGCTCGGGGAACCGGTCCCGGATCTGACCCGGGCCGCGCGGGACGCGGGCCAGCGGACCCTGGGCGGCGGCGAGCCGCCGACCTGACGAGGGCAAACTTTTAGCCGCGGCTCCTTCCCACATTCCCCGCCGATGGGCGATGCGATCACGCTCCGGGTCGCCGAGGCCTTCCAGCAGGACATCGGCCTCGGCACCGCCCGCCTCGACGTGCAGACGCGCCAGCGCCTCAAGGTCGGGCTCGGCGACGTGATCGAGGTCCGGGGGCGCAAGGCGACGCCGGCGATCGTGAGCCGGGCCCAGGCCGACGACGAGGGCAAGGGCCTCCTCCGGATCGAGGCGGTAGTCCGCCGGAACGCCGGCGTCAGCATCGGCGACCGCGTGCAGGTCCAGCGCGTCGACTGCCCGAGCGCCGACTCGGTCACCATCGCGCCGATCTACGCGGGGAGCGCCCGGATGGATCTGGGGCCGGGGCTGGAGAGCTTCGTCGCGAAGGCGCTCGCGCGCCGGCCGTTCGTCCGCGGCGACGTGTTCGTGATCCCGGGCGTGTTCCTCATGGGCGGCTCGCTGCCGTTCATGGTGGTCGCGACCCAGCCGAAGGGGATCGTCCAGGTCGCACCGTCCACGCTGATCACGATCAAGGAGGAGACGGTCAGCGAGACCGAGGTCGCGGCCCCCCGGGTCTCGTACGAGGACATCGGCGGCCTCAAGGAGAAGCTCGGGCGCGTGCGCGAGATGATCGAGCTGCCGCTGAAGCACCCCGAGCTGTTCGACCGCCTGGCGATCACCCCGCCGAAGGGCGTGCTGCTGTACGGACCGCCCGGCACAGGGAAGACCCTGATCGCGAAGGCCGTCGCGAACGAGGCCGGCGCCCACTTCATCGGCATCCAGGGGCCCGAGATCATCTCGAAGTACTACGGGGAGAGCGAGAAGGAGCTCCGTGAGAAGTTCGAGGAGGCCGAGAAGAACGCCCCCAGCGTGATCTTCATCGACGAGCTCGACTCGATCGCGCCCCGCCGCGACGAGGTCGTCGGCGAGGTCGAGCGCCGCGTCGTGGCCCAGCTCCTCACCCTCATGGACGGCCTCTCGGGCCGCGGCAACGTCATCGTCATCGCCGCGACGAACCGGGAGGAGGCGATCGACCCGGCGCTCCGCCGCCCGGGACGGTTCGATCGCGAGATCGAGATCGGGGTGCCCACGATGGAGGGGCGCCTCGAGATCCTCCAGATCCACACCCGCGGCATGCCGATCGACGGCAGCGAGCGCGACCGCGAACGCCTCCTGAAGGAGCTCGCCGGGATGTCCCACGGGTTCGTCGGCGCCGACCTCTCGTCGCTGGCCCGCGAAGCCGCGATGCGGGCGCTCCGCCGCTACCTGCCCGAGATCGACTTCGACCAGCCGATCCCGCTCTCGCTGCTCGAGCGGATGAAGGTCACCGACACCGACTTCAAGGAGGCGCTGACGCAGATCGAGCCGTCGAGCCTCCGCGACGTCGCCGTCGAGGTCCCGACGACCCACTGGGACGAGGTCGGGGGTCTCGAGCGCGTGCGCCGCATCCTGGAGGAGTCGGTCGAGCTGCCGTTCAAGAACCCCCAGGTCTACCGCCACATCGGCATCGACCCACCCCGCGGAATCCTGCTGTACGGGCCGCCGGGCGTCGGGAAGACGATGCTCGCGAAGGCCGCCGCGACCGAGAGCCAGGCGAACTTCATCTCGGTCAAGGGCCCCGAGGTGATGAGCAAGTGGGTCGGCGAGAGCGAGAAGGCGATCCGGATGATCTTCAAGAAGGCCCGCCAAGCCTCCCCGTCAATCGTCTTCATCGACGAGATCGACTCCATCGCGCCGCGGCGCGGGCTGCAGACCTCGAGCGGCGTGACCGAGCGGATCGTCAACCAGCTGCTCACCTCGATCGACGGGCTCGAGTCGCTGGAGCGGGTGCTCGTGATCGCGGCGACCAATCGCCCCGACATCATCGACGAGGCCCTGCTCCGGACCGGACGCTTCGACCGGATGCTCTACGTGGAGCCTCCCAACGCGGCGGGCCGGCTCGAGATCCTGAAGGTCCACACGCGGAAGATGCCGCTCGCCGACGACGTCGACCTCGCGGAGATCGCCCAGCGGACGGAGGGGTACGTGGGCAGCGACCTGGCCGCCCTGTGCCGTGAGGCGGGCCTGAGCGCGATCCGCGAGAACCTGAAGGCGTCGAAGGTGACCCGCGCGCACTTCGATCTCGCGATGAAGCAGGTCCGCGCGTCGTGCGACCCCGACGTGCTGCGGTTCTACGAGGAGTTCGAGAAGCACCTCATGCGGGAGCGCGTCGCGCGCCGCCGCGAGGAGCCCGGCCAGGCGATCTACCGATAGGGAACGCGCGGTCCCGGCGCACGCCCGACTTCGGAAGGGCCAAGCTATAAGTAGGAAGGCAAAGTTCGGCGCCGCGCCCCCGATAGAGGGGGAGCCCGAAACGGGAGAAGTGAGTCAGTTGGGAAGTCCCCTGCCGCGCGCCACCTTCTGGGTGGTGGTACTGCTGTTGCTGGCGGGAGCGCTGGTGACAGTGGGAGGAGCTCAGGCCGCATCGTCGACCAACTATGTGCTGACGGGATACGCGAGGACCTCGCTGGGTCAGGGTATCTCGGGCACCGTGGTCGACCTGCAGTCGCGCGCGACGGGCCAGATCTTCACCACCGCGGTGAACACGACGGGCGGGAAGTTCACCTTCTCGACCTCGAGCACCAGCGGCGCGCTCGTGCCGGGGTACTGGTCCCTCTGGGTGCCCGCCCAGACGAACGTCTCGTACGGCGGCAATTGCGGCAGCAAGACCGGCCTGTGTGCCATCCTGCCCGTGAATCAGACCCCGTACAGTTCGTACCTCAACGTCACGGACCTCACGACGACCACCTACTCTCCGATCCTCACGATCTCGATCGTGACCTACAGCGGCACGATCAAGGGGACCGTCATGGAGAGCGGCTCGCCGCTCATCTCGCCGCAGGCGACCGTCCAGCTGCTGGATCCCGGGTTCAATGACCTCTCGCTCGGGAACAACACGACCAACGCGAGCGGCTACTACTCGATCGCCGCGCCACCCGGCAACTGGGTCCTCGAGACCATCGTGCCCGGCGCTCCGCCCTCGTACAACATGACCCAGGTCACGGTCACGAAGGGAAAGACGCTCACCGTCGATCCGAACATCCAGAACTACCTCGTCTACGGGACCATCGACCAGCTGAGCGGGAGCCCGGTGCCGACGGCCGGGAACGTGACCGTCTACGATCCCAGTACCGGGTACATCTTCTCCACGCCGACGACCGGCGGGGGATTCTATTCGTTCGGCGACTACAACTTCACCGCGCCCGCGACGCAGAGCTTCAACGTCATCCTGTCGTCGATCGGCTACGCGACCACCACGTACACGCTGCAGGTGACCGGACCGAACCAGGTCCAGCGGATCGTGCGGGTCCCCGCCGTCCAGACGTCCCAGCGCGGCAGCTACACGACCACCCTGGACTTCGCGACGATCAACCCGGCCACGGGGAAGGGCAGCGTCTCGGTGAACACGAGCGCCTACCTCGGCAACAACACGGTCTTCGCGAACCTCCCGAACGTGACGGTGGGCCAGATGTGGGCGCAGCTCGGTCTCGACTTCGCGCACACGCTGCCGTTCCCGGAGTCGGACCTCTCGGCGTTCTTCGACTGGGAGAACGCCTCGGGACCGTTCTTCCCGGCGATCCAGGCCGGCCTCACGTTCAACGGCACCGGTTTCATCAACCCGAGCCCGACCCAGCCCCAGCCGCTGACCAGTTTCACCACCACGGGCTGCCCCTCGGGCTGCGGTCTCGCCACGGCCGGGGACATCTCCCTCGGGTGGAACACGACCTACCAGCTGAACGGGACCGTGGGATCGAACTCGAGCGCGTACACCGTCAGCTTCGGCTTCGCGCATCCGCTCGCCGCGGACGCCTACAACTACACGGTCGTCCTGCCGGCGGGCTACTCGCTCGCGGCCGGCACGGCGGCTCCCGCGAACACCAAGCTCGTGCCGCTCGGGGTGGACAACACGTGGACGTCGTTCACGCTGCAGTCGCTGCCGTCGACGAGCCCCCAGGGGACCGCGTCGTTCTCGATCGTGAAGTACTCGAACATGACGGCGAACGTGAACATCACGTCGAAGTCGTTCTACTACTCGAGCGCCAACGTGCTCAACGCGACCCACAACAACTACACCGTCGTGGTCGGGGTCGGCGAGAACGTGACGTTCAGCGCGCTGAACTCCACGTACCCCTCCGGGACGAACGGGACGAAGTTCGCGTGGACGTTCGGGGACGGCGGCACCTCGACCGTCGGCACCGCGACCACGAACCACACCTACCACACCGCGAGCGGGCGGTTCCCGTACAACGGGACCCTGATCGTGACGAGCTCGGGGGGCCTGGTGAACAACACGACGTTCTACGTTTGGGTGGGGAACGGTCCCGTCAATGCGGTGATCACCAATAATGCCAGCTCCAGCTCCAATCGTACCGCCGGCACGCAACCGTACATGTACCTGAACTGGGGCACGACGGTGCAGTTCAACGCGACGGGGAGCTACGCGAACATCTCGTCCACCGCGCCGATCTCGAACGTGCTCACGATCGCGAAGTTCACGATCACGGCGAAAGGGTACAGCAAGATCGAGAACTACACGACCGCCACCGGCGCGAGCGTCGATTCGAACTTCACGTACACCTTCCTCGGCGCCGGTGTCTACTACAAGAACAACACGGTGATCAACGGCACGACGGTCTACTTCAAGGGCTGGCGCTACAACGTCACGCTCGGGATCTGGTCGGGCAGCGGCCAGCTCGGGGTGCGCTACCTCGTCGTGCTGGTCAACGACACCCAGCCGCCGACCCCGGCGTTCCAGGTGCTGAACTCGGCGCTCCGGCCGGCCGGCGGGAGCGGCGTGATTACCGGCTCGAACCTCACGGCGCGGATCTACCTCAACGCCGCGAACTCGACGGATCCCAACAACGGGTCGCTGACGCGCTACTACTGGCAGATCTCGAACTCGGGCAATTCGTCGGTGTACAAGGCGACCAACGTCACCACGGTCAAGCCGTACCCGAGCTACTGGCTGACGCCGCAGACCAAGCCGTACACGATCAACCTGACCGTCTACGACCTGAACGGCAACCGCGCGTGGACGAACACGTCGCTGCAGGTCTCGGTGAACTCCACCACCACCCCGATCATGGTGGCCGCCAACTTCACCGCGGCCACGACCTACAACGCCGGGACCTCGTACACGATCTGGGTGAACCTCACCGCGAAGGGCGGCTCGAAGTCGACGGCGACCGATGTCACGGTGTCGTTCTACTTCACCACGACCACCGGAACCACCCGTAACTTCATCGGAGGGTCCCCGGCCTCGGTCCAGTTCTGGGCGTACAACAGCACGGGCTTCATCAACACCACGACGCCGTTCGCGACGGGATCCGTCGCCTCGATGGCGTACGGGACCACCTATCGTGCGCTCATCCATTGGACGCCGAGCGCGACGGGCAATTGGCGGCTCTACGCCAACGTGACCGCGGGCAACGGCTACATCGGGAACTACGCCAGCGGGGTCGTGAGCCAGTCGATCACGGTCAACCCGAGCCCCACGACGCAGCTCCTCGAGTACGCCGCGGTCGCGATCGTGGTGGTCGTCGTGATCGTCCTGCTCATCGTGTTCTACCGGCGCCGCACCGGCCGCGGCGGGACCGCCCGCTCGGGCGGCCGCTCGAGCGCCAGCAAGTCGAAGTCGTCGTCCGACGAGGATGACGATCTGGACGACGAGAGCTGAGCTCGGGCGATCGCGCCCGGTCGCGGACCGGGACACCGAGGGAACGAACGGGACCGCTCAGCCGTACGGCCCGACCTCGTCGAGGAGGTCGACGTGGGTGAGCAGCATCCGGCGGCAGCAGTAGCGGTGGAGCCCCAGGCCGTCGAGCACGTCCTTCGCGGGCTCGCCGCGGGCGGTCCGCTCGCGGTATTCGTCCCAGTACTGGCCGATGACGGCCCCGCAGGTGAAGCAGCGGACCGGCACCATCATCGTCATGCGTGCGCCTCCGGATCCCTCAGCGGTACGACTTCTGCCGGCGCTTGCGGGCGCCGCGGCCGCCGGGCCGCTTCGGCAGCTTGCGCCGCGGGTCGTTCACGATCAGCGAGCGGTCGTAGTGCTTGAACGTCTCGCGGAGCTCGGCGTCCTTGAGCCACTCGAGCAGCCCGCGCGCGACGGCGGTGCGCGCCGCGGACGCCTGGCCCACGATCCCGCCGCCGCGCACCTCGATGGCGATGTCGAGCGCCTTGCTGCGATCGCCCACCATGAGGAGCGGCTCCTGGATCTTGAGGCGGACGACCTCGGGCTCCACGAGCTCGAGCGGCCGGCCGTTCACGCGCACGAGGCCCGCGCCCTTGCGGACGCTGGCCCGGGCCACGGCGGACTTCCGCTTGCCCGTCGCGAGGACGATCTGGGGCGCCTTCATGCGCGGGCCCCCAGGAGCTGCGTGACCTCGGCGAGCGTCACCGGGGGCCGGAGCGCCGGCCGCGCCTTGGCGCCGTCGAGCGTCGTCGTCGGGCTCGAGCGGTACGCCTCGGGCACGCCGAGGTGGACCTCGAGCCGTCGGAACGCGACCTTGCCGCGGGTCTTCAGGTGGGGCAGCATCCCGCGCACCGTCCGCCGGAAAATCCGGTCGGCGTACCGGGGGAAGTGCGGGCCGGAGCGGACCGAGCCACGGGCCCGGGCCTCGGTGTAGTGCGCGACCACCTGGCGTCGCGAGCCCGTGACCACGCTCTTCTCCGCGTTGACCACGACGATGTGCTCCCCGGCGAGCAGCCGCTGCGCGATGAGGCTCGCGGCCCGGCCGAGGATGAGGCCGGTGGCGTCGACGACCGTGGGCGCCGGTGGGCTTTCAGCCAAGCAGACGCACCCCCGCGCCGTCGGGCCGGGCCTGGAGCAGTTCGTCGATCGTGAGCGCGGTGCCGCCGGCGGCGTGGATCTTCGCCCGGGCGCCGGTCGAGTACGACGTCGCCGCCACGGTAAGGGCTTTCGAAAGCGCCCCGTCGGCGAGGAGCTTCCCCGGCACTACGACCCAGTCGTCCGCCGCGGTCAGGCGCTCGAGATGCGCGACGTTGACCGGGGTGACCCCGTGGCGGGGCCGCTCGAGCCGGTCCGCGACCGAGCCCCAGATCGCGGCCTCGTGCGCGCGCGCCGCCTTGCGCAGCGCGACCACGACGCGGTGCAGCTCCGGGTTCTTCTGACGAAATGGAACGGGCATAGGGCGGGGAGGCCTCGACCTGTGTTCTCGATATAAGCATTGCCTCGGCGGGAGCGCGGCCGGGGGCCCGCGCGCTCGCCGGGCGCCGGGATTCGCCGGCGAGGTTCCGATGCTTACCAACGGTTAAATACCGAACTCCGCCATCGACCGCGCGAGGCCGTTCCCCCATGCGCAAATTCCTCACCGAACTCCGCGGCAAGACCGTGATGACCAACGACGGACAGATCCTCGGAGCGATCGACAACTTCGTCGTCGACACGGTGACCGGGGGGATCGCCCACGTCCTCGTGACCCCGAGCGAGGACGTCGAGTCTCGGCTCTTCCAGAGCGACGCGTCGGGCCGCCTCGTGCTCCCCTTCAAGAGCATGCGCGCGGTCAAGGACGTCGTCGTGATGGACATTGGGAAGTGACCCCGCCGGACGCGCCCTGATCTCGGTCGTCATCACCGTCCGGAACGAAGCGCCCCACCTGCCCCGGCTGCTCGACGGCCTCGTGGTCCAGGAGGGACCGTTCGAGGTCGTCGTCGTCGAATCCGAGAGTCGCGATCGGACGCTCGAGATCGCGCGGGAGTACGCGCGGCGCTACCCCGACCTGATCCGCGTGTTCTCCCGACCCGGATCCCGCGGGATCGGCCGCAACGCGGGCGTGGAGGAGGCCCGAGGGGACCTCGTCGCGTTCATCGACGGCGATTGCTTCCCGGACTCGCAGTGGCTGCACGCCCTGCGCGGCTCGGCGAGCTCGACGTCGGTACTGGCGGGCCGCACGGTGACCGTCGGGAAGCCCCAGTACGGGAACCTCGAACGGGTCGAGCTGTTCCAGAGCGGCTACGACGTCACCTATCCGTCCTGCAACCTGGCGTACCGCCGGCCGCTGTTCGAACGGCTCGGCGGTTTCGACCCCCGCTTCATCACCGCCGAGGACATCGACCTCAACCTGCGGGCGGTCCGCTCGGGGGCGGCGATCCGGTACGTGCCCGACGCGGTCGTCTACCACCACATGCGGACGACCTTCCTCCGGTTCCTGTACCAGGCGTTCTGGAACGGGTACGGACGGAAGCAGCTGACCGAGAAGCACGGCAGCCTGTGGGGACGCTATCGGGTCCGACGCCTGATCGAGGGGCAGCGCAGCGCGATCGCTTGGGCGCGGCTGGCGGCCGCCCTCGTGGGCTACGGGACGCGAGTGCTCACGGCCGGCGGGCGGCGACTCGCCCCCGAGAGTTCTCCCGACGCGCGAACGGCGGGCGCGACCGCGTAGCGACGGGCTAGTTCGCCTTCAGGAGGTCGGCGACCTTGACGACCTCGCCGAGCACCTTGGTCACGTCGACCGTCTGGTCGATGACCGCGACGAGCAGCGCCTTCTTGCCGCTGCCGACGATGATCGTCTTGGAGTCGTTCCCCTCGATCACGATCCGCTCGGGCGGCGCGCGGTTCAGCTCGGTGTTCGCGGTCGCCGCCGCGCCGAGGATCGTCGCGCACATGATCGCGAACGTTTCCGTGTAGACACCCGCCGGCACGTCCGCGTAGAGCACCAGCCCATCGCGGGAGACCAGCGCCGTCGCGATGCCGCCGATCCGCGTCTTGAGGTCCTTGATCACCGCGCCGACGTTCCCGGTAGCCATCATCCCCCCGCTCCCCCGTTACATCTCTTCAATACGGAAGCGGCACTCCGGCTGGCCGGTGCTCGCGCACATCTCTTCGGTACACTTAACGCGCCCCCCCTTAAAACGTTCGTAGAACTCGCGGAGGATGCCGCGCAACCGGTGGCAGGTGGGGATGTCGCTGGGGGCGACCTCGATGGATCCCTGGACCACCACTTCGCCGTCCGCGAACGAGATCGACTCGACCCATCCGCGGTCCTTCAGGATCGCGCCGGCCCGCTCGAAGAACTTCGGTCGGTCCTTCAGGGCCTCCTCGGCCATGTCGGTCCCGATCACGGATCCTTCCTTGAAGAACAGGCCGTGGCAGGCGTGGGACATCACGCCCTCGTAGAGCTCCTTGATCTGCCGGAGCTCCACCTCGTCGATCTTGACGTAACGCATGACCGCGGCCGTCACCGCGGAGACTCGTATATAGGTTCGTCGCGGCAGGGCGGCGGTTCAGGCCGCGGCGTCGTCCGGCTCCTCGGGACCCTCGGCGCGATGGCCGCCGGCCGCCAGCGCGGCCTCGAGCCCGTCCAGCGCGACGATCCGGCCGGACTGGACCTTGGGCCAGGCATCGTGGCGGTCGAGCAGGACGGCCGGAAGACCAGCCCGGCCGGCGGCGCGCACGTCGCTCCAGAAGAGGTCGCCCACGAACGCGACGCGGTCGGGCGGGAGCTCGAGCGCGGCCGCGGCGGCGCGGAACGCGGCCCGGTCCGGCAGCGGCTGCGGACCCTCGCCGGCGATCCGGAGCAGGACCGGGTCGATCCCGGCCCGGCGGAGGAGCCAGGAGGCCGACTCCGTCGGGAGCTCCGTCGCGATCCCGATCCGGACCCCCGCGCCCTCGAGCCGGCGCAGCGCGGGGAGGACGTCGGGAAACGTCTCGAGCTCGCCGGCGGGTCGCAGGAGTCGCCGCACGACCGCGTCCTCCTCGGGGCGAGGGAGGGCGTGGCCCGCGACGGCGGTCAGCGTCGCCCGCAGGTGCGCATCGAGCGCGGCAAGGTCCGCCGGGGGCTCGCGCGAGGTGAGCCCCCGCCAGCGCCGCCGGTCCCAGGCCCGGATCGACCGTCGCACGGCCGAGCGGACCCGCCGCTCGCCGAGCACCGGACCCTGGGGGCGCCACGCCCACTGCCAGGCCGCCGGCGTGAGGAACGGCACCGCGGTGTCGTCGAGGTCGAGCACGACCCCGTCGATGGTCCCGTTCCCGAACGGAAGCGGCACGGTTGGCCGCCCGTCAGGCGCGTCCGCTCTTCTGGAGCTCGAGGAGATCCTCGGTGGAGACCTTCTCGCCCTTCTTCAGGCGCGCGAGGAAGTCCTCCTCCTTGGGGGGCTCCGCGTCCGCCCAGCTCGGCGGGGCGCGCCCGCCGCGGGCGGCGTAGAGCAGCTTCTCGATGTCGCGCACCTCCTCGATGGCGGCGATGTGCGCGCGGTGGGCCTCGTCGGCGGCGCTCTTCGCCTCGATCAGGCGCGCCTGGACGTCGTCGGCCCGGCGGCGCAGCTCGTCGACCGACTCGTAGAGCTGGACCATCGCC
>JASIBA010000024.1 GCA_030041735.1 Thermoplasmata archaeon
GGGGTGGCGAGCAGCGCGATGGTGCCCGCGGCGACCGAGCTCCGCATGCCCTGCGCTACCTCGACGTCGAGCGCAGCAGTTCCTCGGCCCCCCGCGCGATCATCTCCCGACCGAGCCGCTCTCCCAGGGCGATCGGGCGCGTGGCGGGGCCCGAACCCCGGACGCGAAGGCTGCGGCGCCCGTCGGGCGAAAGGACCTGTCCGGCCAGCGTGATCGATCGGTCGCGGGCGGTCGCTAACGCCCCGAGGGGCATCCGGCAGTCCCCGCCGAGGGCCGCCGCGAACGCCCGCTCCGCGAGGACGCACGACCGGGTATCCCGGTGGTCGACGCGCCGCACGATCGAACGGATCTTCCGGTCGCCCGCGCGCTGGACGACCGCGAGGGCGCCCTGGGCGGGGGCGGGGACGAACTCTGTCGCCGGGAGCGTCCGCGCCGCCTCGTGCCGCCGGCCGAGGCGCTCGAGTCCCGCGAGGGCCAGGACGGCCGCGTCGAGCGCGCCGGACCGGACGAGCGCGATGCGTGTGTCCACGTTCCCCCGGATCTCGACGACGGCGAGATCCGGCCGGTGGCGCAGCAATTGGGCGCGCCGCCGAAGGCTGCTCGAGCCGACCCGGGCTCCCGAGGGAAGCGCGTTCGCCGCAAGGCCCGCGGCGACGACGAGCCCGTCGCGCGGATCGGCGCGCCGGGGGCACGCCCCCAGCTCGAGCCGGGGATTGAGCGTCACCGGTAGATCCTTCGCGCTGTGCACCGCGAGATCGATCTCGCCCCGGAGCAGAGCGCGGTCGATCGCGTCGGTGAAGTCGGGCGAGCCACCGGTCGAACGATCGCGGTCGCCGCTCGTCTCGATCGGGACCGTCTCAAATCGCGCGCCGGAGCCCGAGCGCGCGAGCCGGCGGACGACCTCCCCGGTCTGGGCCCGGGCGAGCGGGCTGCGGCGCGTTCCGATCCGCAGCCGATCGGTCACGGCCCCGAAGGCCGGGGGTGGAGCAGCTCGACCGCGAGCCGCCGGCGCGCGTCGCCTTCGGGCCCCGGGGGAAGGGCTCGGAGCTGGGCGGTGGGGGCGAGCAGAAGTTGGTCGACCAGGCGTCGGGTCAGCCGATCGACCGCGAGTTCCTGGTCCGGATCGAGACGACCCAGGAAGCGACGGGCATGCTGCAGCTCTGCCCGACGGGTCTCCTCGGCCGCGCGGCGGATCGCGCCGATCCAGGGCTCGAGCAACCAGCGGGCCATCTCGTCCGCATGGCGATCCGCGAGCTCCTCGATCCGACCTTCATCGGCGGGGACCGCGGCGCCGGGGGCGACCCGCGCGTGGAGGTCCTCGAGGTCCACGAGATGGGCGCCGGGGCGCGACCGTACGTCCGGATCGATGTTCCGGGGCACGCCCAGGTCGATGAGGATCTGCGGCCGCCCGGAGGGCAGGTCGTCCGCCCGCAGACCGCGGTGCCCGAACTTGGCTGCCGAGACGACCGCGTCGGCGAGGGGGAGCTCCTCGGCGAGGCGGTCGAGCGGGACCGCCCGGGCTCCGGTCGCGCGGAGGAGCCGCCCGTCGGGGGGACGCACGTGGAAGGCGACCGTCACGTCGGCGCGACCGGCGAGCGCGAGGAGGACCTGCTGGCCGACCGTCCCGGATCCGATCACCAGGACCCGCGGCCGTGCGACGGGGGTCAGCTCGAAGAGGCGATCGACGGCGAACGCGGCGATCGACCGCGAGGCCGGGGACGCCGGATACACGGCATCGGCGGCGGAGATCGCGGCACCGAACGTGCGTCGGAGCAGCGGCCGGGGGTGTCGGCTCTCGACCGACGCGCCCGCAAGGCGGACCTGGCGCCGGACCTCCACTTCCCCCCGGGCGAGCGACTCCAGACCGGCCGCGACGCGGAAGAGGTGGCGGACCGCCGCACGCCCCTCGCGCAAACGCCAGGCCTCCCGATCGCCGGGCAACCGGTCCGACCAGGTGGCCACGTCCCCGTAGGAGCGGGCGACCAGGAACAGCTCCACGCGATGGCAGGTCGCGACGCGGGCGACCTCTTCCACGCCCGGCGAGCGTGCGAACCAGTCGGAGACCCGCGCGGAGGAGACGTCCCAGGTCACCTGCTCGAGCGCGTCGAGCGTGGCGGTGCTGAGGCTGAACTCGAGCCCGGCGAGCACCAGCGGCGTGTGGGGGGACGGCGGTCCGAGGGACGGCGTCGCGCCCGACCAGTCGCTCGACGAGTGGACGCTGGGAGTGGACGGCACGCTGGGGCCTCGATCCGGGGCGAGGACTCCGGTGGCGGCTTATCAGACGGGGGTACGTACTCTGGGTCCCGACGGACCGGAGGGACCGGTCCGGCCCGTCGGCACTCTCCTCCGGTGCTCCCGCAGAGTGCGCGTCTCTTATCCGCACTCCGGCGTGCATCGCTCCTGTGCTGGCAAGCGCGGACGCCCGATCCTCCGGCCTTGCGCCCGGGCCCGTCATCGTCGCGGAGGACCTGCGGCACTCGTACGACGGGAAGCACTTCGCGCTGGACGGCGTGAGCTTCACCGTCGAGCGGGGCGAGGTCTTCGGTCTGCTGGGCAAGAACGGCGCCGGCAAATCGACGCTGATCAAGGCGATGACCACCCTGATCCAGCCGACCTCGGGGAAGCTCCGCGTCCTCGGCCTCGACGCGGCGCGCGCCGGGTCCAGGATCCGCGACCGGATCGGCGTCGTGCAGCAGGCCGAGTCGTTCGACTTCACCACCGTCCAGGGCAACCTCGACGTCTACGGGATGCTCTGGGGCGTGCCCCGGGCCGAGCGCCACAAGCGACGGGAGGAGCTCCTGCACCGGTTCGGCCTCGCCGATATCCGGCGCCGGCGTGCGTTCGACCTGTCGGGCGGACAGAAGCGCCGAGTGCAGGTCGCGAAGGAGTTCATGCATTCCATGGACGTCCTCTTCCTCGACGAACCGACCGTCGGGCTCGACATCCTGATGCGCCGCGCGCTGCTCGATTCCGTGCGCGACGAGGTCCGCCGGGGTCTCACGGTCGTCTTCACGACGCACAACCTCGAGGAGGCCGACTACCTCTGCGATCGTGTCGCGGTGATCGACCAGGGGAAGATCCTGGTGCTGGACACCGTCGAGAACCTCAAGCGGCTCTACGGCGGCAAGAAGACCATCGATCTCACCGTCGGGAACGGGCACGCCGCCGAGTTCTTCGCGAGCCTGTCCCGGGAGCTCGGCCCGTCCGTCACGGTGACCGTGAGCGGGAGCTCCGCCGTGATCCTGACCGACGATCCGAAGACCGCGCTCTCCCGGATCGCGGCGCTCTCGCAGACGATGAACGCCCAGCTCGAATGGCTCGCCGTGCGCAAGAACACGCTCGAGGATGTGTTCCTTCGGTCCGTCGGGCACGGGGAGGGCGACCCTGGCGCTCCCTAAGCTCGTCCGGCTGATCTACCGGAACATCTGGGTGAACACGGACCCGGGTTCGCTCATCATCCTGGTCGGGCTCCCGGCGCTGTACCTGATCTTCTTCGGCTTCGGCTTCCAGTCGCTCGCCGGGGCCGGCGGCGGACACAGCTACCTCGCGTTCCTGACGCCCGGGATCCTCTCGTTCCAGGTGGTGATGGCAGGCACGGTCGGCGGCAGCATCCTGTGGGCCGACCGCCGCTGGGGGATGTTCGCCCAGCTCCTCTCGGGACCGTTCACCCGGCTCGAGTACCTGCTCGGGATCATGCTCACGTCGCTGCTCTTCGGCCTCGGGGGCGCGGCGGTGATGCTCGGGGTCGCCTGGGCGCTCCTGGGCACCGGCCCGACCTCGCCGATCGCGCTCGGGACGATGTTCGGCGTGATCGTGGTCGGTTCGATCTTCTTCGGCTCGCTGATGCTCTTCCTCGGCGCGCTGGTGAGGTCGAACACCGCGTACAACAGCATCCAGATCCTGCTGATCTTCGTCGTGAACTTCGCGAGCACGGTCTTCTATCCGCTCTCGAACAGCCTGCCGCTGGGGCTGCGGGTCCTGTTCCAGATCAACCCGCTCACGTACGTCGCGGACGCCGTGCGGGGCGCCTATTCGAGCACGCTCACGCAAGGGGACGGCTACCAGCTGATCGTGCTCGCCATCGAGACCGTGGCCTTCCTGTTCCTGGCCGCCCGCGCGTACCTCCGTTCCGAGCTGTCCTACGAGTGATCGGTTCGCCCGGCA
>JASIBA010000131.1 GCA_030041735.1 Thermoplasmata archaeon
AACCGGCGTCGGTCACGGCGCGCGACGCGCCGACGGCCGCCCCGAGGGCCGTCGCCAGCTCCTCGATGAGATGGAAGTTCTCGGGGCCGCGGAGGCCCCGGCCGCCGGACACCACGATCGCCGCGTCGGTGAGCGACGGGCCGCTCCCGGCCGCTGCGCTCTCGGCCGAGGTTCGTTGGACGGACCCGAGGGGACCGAGTTCGACGGGAGGCAGGTTCTCCACGGCGGCCGCGACGGGGCTCTCGGTCGGCGCGGGATACGCGTGCGGGCGGAGGGCGACCACCGCGCGCCCTCCCTCCAGCCGACGCACCTCGGTCGCGCGGCCCCCGAAGATCGGGCGGGTCACGCGGGAGCCCCCCTCGCCGACGACCAGCTCCGTGACGCCGGTCGCCGCGGCCGCGTTCCATGCGATCGCCAGGCGACCCGCGAGGTCCCGGCCGAACGTCGTGCCCCCCACCAGGACGAGGCCGGCGCCGCAGGCGGTCGCCGCCGCCGAAGCGGCCCGGGCCCCGGCCGCCGGGTAGCCCGAGTCGAACGTTGGCCCGGCGGCCGCGAGCACGCGCGCGATGCCCAGCTTCCCGAACTCGGGGGCCACGGCCGGGGCGTCACTTCCGGCGACGAAGCCCACGACGGTGGCACCGGGGATTCCCCGGGCGACGCCGATTGCCTCGCGGGTCGCCCCCGCGAGGTGGCTGGCCTGCAGCTCCCCGACCACGAGCACCGTCGGGGTCACGGGAAGACCTTCGCCTCCTCGCGCAGGATCCGGACGAGCTGGGTGGCGGCGTCTTCGGGTGTCTTGTACTCGATCATCTTGGCCCCGGTCCGCGGGGCCGGCAGGGAGAACCGTTCGGGCACGCTGCGGGGCGCGTCGTCCGGCAAGCTCGGGGCCGGACTGCGTGCGATCGGAGCCTTCCGGGATTTCAGGATCGCCGGCAGCTTGGCCGTTCGCGGGTCGTTCCACGCCTGCTGAAGGCCGATGACGACCGGAGTCGCGCACTCCCAGTGCTCCGTGCCGGCCTCGGCGGCCCGGCGGAACCGGAAGCGGGCGCTCGCGGCGTCCCACCTCAGGTCGGTCACGAAGCCGAAGTCGGGAATCTCCAGGAGCTCGCCGAGCGCGCCGGCAACGAGGCCGCTCTCGTCGTCCCCGGCCTGCTTGCCGCACAGCACGAGGTCGTGCGGCACCGCCCGGACGGCGACCGCGAGCCGGCGCGCCGCGGCGACGGGGTCCGCCACCGTCTCTGCCGGGGCCTCGGCCCAGATCGCTTCGTCGCATCCGAGCGCGATCGCGGCCCGCAGCACCTCCTCGGTCCGGGGCGCGGGGCCGGTCGAGACCACGCGGACCTTCGAGCCCGGGACCGCTTCCTTGAGGAGCAGGGCCTGCTCGACCGCGGACTCGTCGTAGCCGGCGAGCACGAACTTGACGTTCTCGGGGTCGAGTCCGCGCCCATCCGCGGTCGCGCGGAGCCTTGTGTCGGCCTCCGGCACCGGCTTCACGCAGACGACGATCTCCATGGCCCCCGGCCCTCAGGCGTACTCGCGAAGGAGCTCGCGCGCGATGACCGTCCGCTGGATCTCGTTCGCGCCCTCGTAGATCTGCGTGAGCTTGGCGTCCCGGAGCAGTTTCTCGACCGGGTACGCGCGCATGTACCCATACCCGCCGAACGTCTGGATCGCCTCGTCGGCGACGTGGAGCGCGGTGTCCGATGCGAAGCATTTCGCGATCGACGACTCGAGCGTGCCCTTCGCGCCGCCGGCGATCGTCCACGCGGAGTACCACGTCAGGAGCCGCGCGGCCCGGACGGCCTGGGCCATGTTGGCCAGCTTGATCTGGATCGCCTGGTGCTCGCCGATCGGCTTGCCGAACGTGCGGCGTTCGAGCGCGTACTTCGCGGCGTGGTCGAGCGCGGCCTGCGCGATGCCGGTCGCCAGTGCCCCGATGGGGGTCCGTGTCTGGTCCAGCGTGCGCATCGCCAGGGAGAAGCCCTCGCCCTCGGGACCGAGCCGGTTCGCGACCGGGACCCGCGCCCCCTCGAACCGGACGGTGCTCGTGGACGACGCGCGGTGACCCATCTTGTCCTCGTCGGGGCCCGGCGTGACGCCCGGGGTGGATCGGGGGACCGCGAACGCGGTGATCCCACGGTGGTGGAGCGCCGGATCGATCGTGGCGAACACCGTGTAGAGCGACGCGTGCGGTGCGTTGGTGATGAAGCACTTCTCGCCGTCGAGCACGTACTCGTCGCCGGACCGTCGCGCGCGCGTTGAGAGACCGCCCGCGTCGCTGCCGCCGCTCGGCTCCGTCAGGCAGAACGACGCCAGCTGGTACTGGGCGCAGAACGGATCGAGGAGACGGGTCTGCTGCTCCGGGGAGCCGCCCAGGATGATCGGCTCGAGCGCGAGGCAGTTCGCGATGATCGACGTGGTCATGCCGCCGCACCCGTGGGCCAGCTCCTCCACGATGAGACACTGCTCGAAGAGGCCCAGTCCGCTGCCTCCGTGCTCGGTCGGCACGTTGAGGTTCATGAGCCCGAGGTCGTACGCTTTCCGGTAGACCTCCTCGGGGAACCGACCCGTCCGGTCGCACTCCGCCGCGTGCGGGGCCATCTCGGTGCGCGCGAACTTCCGCGCGGCGTCGCGCAGGCTCTCCTGCTCGGGGGTGAGGGAGAAGTCGGGCATGACGGAAAACGGGCGTGCCACCGGCGCCCGCTATATCAACGCTAGGGTCCCGGGACGCGTGAGCGCGCGCCGGCGGACGACCCGGTCCGCGCCCGGGGAGATCGCGATCGCGGGCTACGCCCGGATCGATCGCGACCGGGCCCGTCGCATCGGGGTCCCCGAGGTCCTCCTCGCGGAAGGGAAGACCACGGAACATCTGCTCGGCATGCTGCGGGCCTTGCATCGTCGGGGCCACGGCGCGCTGATCTCGCGCCCCACGGCCGAGCAACGCGCGGCGCTGGAGCGGGCCGCGGGGGACGGGCTCCCGGTCCGACTCCTCGCCGCGGGCCGCCTCGCGCGCCTCGCGGGCCCCCTGGGCGTGCGCTACCGGGGCGGCGTGGTCGGGATCGTGACGGCCGGAACGAGCGACGTGCCGGCGGCGGAGGAGGCGCGCGCGCTCCTCGACGAGCTCGGGCTGCGCACCGAGGTCGCCTACGACGTCGGGGTCGCGGGCCTCCACCGACTCCTCCGCGCGGTCGCGCGGCTGGAGCGGCGGCGTCCGCAGATCTACCTCGCCTTCGCCGGGCGCGAAGGCGCCCTGCCGACCGTGCTGGCGGGGCTCGTGCGCGCGCCGGTGGTCGGGGTGCCCACCTCGGTGGGGTACGGACGCGGCGGGGCCGGCGAGTCGGCCCTGAACGCGATGCTGCAGTCGTGCGCTCCGATCGCGGTCGTGAACATCGACGCCGCCGTGCCCGCGGCCTTGTTCGCCGCCCAGCGTTTCGCCCGGGGGCGGGTGGCCGCGCCACGGGGGGGAGGTCGAGCACGACGGATCCGGTCGCGCCGCCCGTGAGCTACCCGACCCCCGCGCAGCGACGTGCGATCTCGGACGGGTACTACGCGCGCAATCCGCAGCGCTTCCTCGGCGACCCGAGCCCGTTCCTCGGCTGGGCCCGCCGCTGGCTCGATACCCTCCCCCGGCCGACCCTCGTTCTCGATCTGGGGAGCGGTCCGGGCCGGGACGCCCGGGCGCTCTCGGGGCCGGGGGTCCGGGTGCGGGCGATCGACCACGCCCCGCTCGCGATCGCCCGGGGACGGGCGCTGCCCGATCCACCGGCGGAGCTCGAGTTCGTGGAGGCGGACCTCCTGCCGGCGCTCGCCGCGACCGAGACCGCGTCGATCGACGCGGTCTACGCGCACGTCGTCTACATGGTGTTCTCCGACGCCGAGCTCGATCGGGTCGCGCGCGAGGTCGCCCGCGTCCTCCGACCGGGAGGGTTCCACCTGTTCGCGGTCCGATCGACGGGGGACCCTCTCGCGGCCGAGGGCCGCGAGGTCGCGCCCGACGTCCGGGTCCGTCCGCCGGACACCGAGCCCCTGCGCTACTTCCGCGCCGAGACGCTGGACCGCCTCCGCGCGCCCGGTCTCGCGCGGGTCGTCGCCGAGGAGACGCCGGATCGCCGCGTCTGGTACGTGAGCGACCGACGGACGTAGAGCAAGACCCCGCGGGGAAGGCGCTCGAAGCGCTTTTGTGGGCCCCGGGGTCCTAGCCGGTTGTGCCCCCGCGACCGGTGCTCTCGGAGGACGACGATCGGCTGGAGCGCGACGCCCGCTCGAGCCTCCGTTCGATCGACTCCCGGCTCCGGACGCTGGCCGACCGGCGCCACGAGCTCATCGCGGAGATGCGGCGGCTCTCCGCCGAGCAGAAGGCGCTCTACGACCAGCGCCAGGCCCCCGCGGCCGAGGTCGAGCGGCTCTACCACGAGCACGGGGAGATGGGGAAGCGCCTCGCGGCGATCCGGCTCGAGCGGGAGAAGGCCCGCGCCGCGGTCGAGGGGGCGGTCGTCGCGCTGCGGGAGCTGAAGCTCTCGTTCGCGCCGGGCGAGCGGGAGCGCCCCGAACAGATCCGCCGGGAGATCGCCCGCCTCGAGCTCCGCCAGCAGACCCACGCGCTGCCGCTCGACGAGGAGAACGCCCTGATCGCCCAGCTGCGGCAGCGCCACAAGGACCTCAAGGTCGCGGAGGAGCGCAGTGCGACCGTCGCCGAGCACGAGCGGCTCCGCAAGGAGGCCGAGGCCCGGGTGGCGGCGGCGCGCGGCGAGGTGGAGCGGATCACGAAGGAAGGGCTCGAGCTGCGCGCGCAGCGCGACGCGAAGATGGCGGAGGTCCGCGCGAAGCTCGTCGACGCGGGGGGAAAGGTCGCCGCGCTGCGCGCGAAGGGCAAGGAGCGGGCCGCCGTGATGGCCCAGGTCGACGCGGTGTCGCGCGAGATGGACGGCCTCGAGCGCGACGGGCGACGGCTGCTCGGCGAGCTGCGGGCCCGCCGCGACGAGGCCCGGAAGACCGTCCGCGCCTACGCCCCCGGACGCCGGCCGCCGAGCGCGGCCCTCGACTCCGCGGCCGAGGCGAACCTGCAGGAGCTCCTGAAGCGGGGCAAGGTCAGCCTCGGCGGCTGAGCGCGTCCGGGGTCCTCAGCTGAATCCCGGCGGGAAGATGTCGACCGTCGTCACGATGAACACGAGCGTCTGACCGACGACCTCGCTGTTGTAGTCCTCCACGTAGGTGGAGGCGCCCTGGTTCACCGAGCTCACGATGAACGACGTGGTGGAGCACACGCTCGCCGCCGATTTCCCGCCGACCAGTCCCGCGTTCGCGGCGGTCAGCTGGTTCGTGAGCGTGATCGTGGTCGCGGTCACGTTGGTCACCAGCACCGGCCAGCCCTCGGGCGCCGTCTTGGTCCCGAGCGAGGGCAGGTTCTGGTAGACGACGGAGCTGGCGTTCACGCTCAGCACGAGATCCGTCCACTTGTAGACCGGGTCGGTGTACTCGATGCCGGCGAGCGCGGTGACGTTGGGGAACTGGCTCGAGAACGCGGACCGCGTCAGGCTCACGGTGACCGGGAGCGTGTAGCTCAGCGGCTTCGTCACGTAGCACGACTGGTTCGCGTTGCCGTAAGCGAGGCTCGGCGGGAGGGTCAGGTAGCGGGTCTGGTTGCCCGCCATCCCGATCAGTCCCTGCCAGAACCCGGTCACGGGCGTCTCGAACGTGAGGTTCCCGATCGTGTATCCCCCGGAGGGGGCGGTGGACCCGACGAAGAAGCCGATCGGCGTGTAGTTCGAGGGGGACGTGCCGTGCGGCGAGTACTGGAGCGCCTTCGGCCACGACCCGTTGTTCGTGTAGACCGACCAGAGGTTGGTGTCGAAGACGCGGCCGATCTGCGGCCCGGAACCGAACAGGCCGATGTAGTTCACCGTCGCGTTGCCGCCCGCCTGGACCGTCAGCTCGTGAGGGGTGCCGAGCTTGTGGTTCTCGTAGTAGAGCACGCCACCGCCGACGGCGCCGGCGATGACGACGGCCACCGCCAGGAGAAAGACGCGCAGTCGGGACGGCTTCGGTTCGGCCATGATCGCTAGCGGAGCGCGAGGGGGGTCAGCTCGTCGCTGGTCTCGTCATCGGATCGGAGAGACAGGTGTTCCTCATTCCCCCGGGGCTTCGAGCTTGGGCGGTATATATAGGCTGGCCGGCGCGAAGTGTCGCGCCGAGCTCAGGCGCGGCGCAGCTTGCCCACGATCGGCTCCTCGACGGCGCCCTCCTCCTCCAGGCGGTTCAGCACCGTCTCCGCGCGCTCGGCGCCGACGCCCTGGGCGGCCAGGCGTCCGGTGAGCTCCTTCAAGTCCGCATAGCCGTCGATCGACACGTCGCTGAGCTCGTCCAGCAGGGTCAGGAACGCGGCCTCCTCCTCCCGCTCCTCCGCCGTGGGCGGCGGGGCCGGGGGTCGCGGCGGCGGCGCCCGGGTGACGACGACTCCCGGGCGCGTTCCCGTATCAGACGGCCGCGGACCGCTGTCGCCCGCCACCCGGCGCACCGCGGCGCCGAGCTCGCGGCGGAAGGCGGCGCGATCGACCTGGGGATACCGGCGGAGCGAGTCCCGGGCCGCCGGGATCCAGCCCGCCGGCGTTCCCGACGCCACGAGCTCCGCCTCCGACGTGCCGGGCTCGCGCTCCAGCCGCTCGACCAGATCGAGGCGGTCCAGGGTCTGGCGGACGATCTCGGCGAGCATCGCCCGCTCGTCCGCCTCCGCCACCGACTTCACGCCCTCCGCACGGACCGAGATGTACGCGACGCCGTCCCGGCCCCGGAACAGGTGGACCTTGCCCACCACGAGGGCCGGATGGGTCTCCGTCGTCGCCCGAAGGCGCGCCATGGCGACCGGCTGGAACGAGCCCGCGGTCACCGCGATCGCGCCGGTCGGGTCGGTGAGCCGGGCCCGCCAGAAGGTCGGAGGATCGTCGCGGCCGACCGGCTCCGCCGGGGAGATCGCGCCGGCGAGCACCACCCGGTTCATGCGGGCCCCGAAGGGCGAGAGCAGGTAGCTCGCCGCCCGTTCTCCCGTCGCCCGCTCCTCCTCGAGCGAGCTTTCGAGCTCGCGGGCCGTCACCCGCCAGGCGGGCTCGCGGCGGCTCACCGGCGCACCGTTCCCAGCCGCGCGGAGAGCTCCGCGGCGGCGACCTCGAGGTCGATCTCGACCGGCTCGATCTCGTCGGGCTGCAGCGTGACGCCGAAGTCGTCCCGCGAGCCGCTCCCTCGGACGCGCAGCCGCCGGCCGAGCAGGGCGTCCGCGAGCTCCTGCTCCAGCACGTTGGGGTCGGGCACCTCCCGCATCCGCTCGCGCGCATCCGCGAGCGTCCGACCCCAGAGCCGCTCGGTGTCGGCGCGGCCGGCGTTGACCGTGAGGGCGCCGGTGCCGTCGTCCAGCACGATCCGGGCCCGCAGGTCGGGCTGCCCTTCGACCTGCCCGTGGATCCGGCAGATCCCCCCCGTGAGCGAGCGCCGGCAGATCGGGCACCGATAGACGAGACCGCTGGGCGGAAGGAGCCCGACGACGATCCCCTCGACCGCGAGCGCTTCTCCGCCGCCCTCGTCCTCCACCCGGGCGATCGGGCGCGGAGGGGCGCGGAGCAGCTCGGCGGGCTCCGGCAGGCCTTCGCCCCCGATCCGGGTCACGGTCGCCCGTTCGTCCAGCACCAGCTGCGGACGACCCCGGAAGGTGCGTAGGTAGCCGCCGACGACGCGGAGCGCCTCCCCGGCCGCCAGCCGGAAGTCGGTCCACGACGAGAAGGCGAGCACGCCGCTCGCGTCCGCGAGGAGGCCCTCGTGGACCACGCGGCGCTCCTCGCCCACGGTGACCGTCCGCTCGGCGATCCGCACGACGCGGGCCTCGAGGCGGAACCCCTCATCGGGGGGCCGGAGGTCCCGGATCGCGCGGAGCGGGATCTCCTCGGGCGTCACCCGCGGAAGCTCCGCCTCGCTCGCCGGCCCCACCCTCGTGCGGAACGTGAACGTGAGCTCCGGACGGTCCCGGAACGTGCGCACCTCGGCCCCGACCGCGCGGAGGACCGTGCCGCGCTCGATCCCTTCCCTCGGCGGGTCCCACCAGGTGAAGCGGACGGTGCCGGTCCCGTCGCTCAGGAGTCCCGAGAGGAGCGGGCGGCGGCTGCCGTCCGACCGCCGCGTCACCTCCCGGCGCTCGGCGGTCACGACGCGACCGACGATCTCGACCGGGCTCGTGGTCGGGGCGAGGTCCTTCAGCCGGACCTCGGGCGGGGCGCTCGGGGGTGCGGTCGCCATCGGGGACGCGGTCGGCGGGAACGGTGGCCCGCGATAAAAGCGAGGCTGCGTCGGCGGGCGATGGCGCGGCCGCGGGAGGAACCTATTTGCCTTCGGCCGCTGACCACTCCTCGGTGCCCGAGAAGTTCCTGCAGCGGGTCGATCGGATCCTGAAGGCGCGGGACTCCCTCGTCTGCGTCGGCCTCGATCCGGATCCGGCGCAGATGCCGAAACCGCTCAAGCGGCTGGCGCCGGGCCCGCAGCTGGACCGTTTCCTCGACGGGATCGTGGGGGCGACCTACGACCACGCGGCGGCCTACAAGATGCAGCTCGGGTTCTACCTCCGCTACGGCCCGCGGGGCTTCGCGTCGCTCGCCCGCATCGCGAAGAAGATCGGGCCGAACCGGATCCGGATCCTCGACCTGAAGGCGAACGACATCCCGAACGTGATGGGACAATTCCGCGACGGCGCGTTCCAGGAGTTCCGGTTCGACGCGGTGACCGTGACGCCGTGGCTCGGCTGGGACTCGCTCCAGCCGTTCCTCGACGACGCGACCCACGGCATCTTCATCGTCGCCCACTCCACGAATCCCGGCGCGCCCGACTTCCAGGAGATCCCGACGCCGCGCGGACCGCTCTGGCTGGCGGTCGTCGGCGAGGTCCGGCGGCTCGCCCACGCCCACGGCAACGTCGGGGCCGTCCTCGGCGCGACGTTCTCGGACGGGTTCCACGCGGCACGATCGCTGCTCGGGAACACGATCCCGATCCTGGTGCCCGGTGTCGGAACGCAGGGCGGCTCGCTCGCGACCGCGGTCCGCGACGGCGTGGACGCCCACGGACGCGGCCTCTTGGTCTCGGCCTCGCGCTCGATCGTCTACGCCTCGAGCGGGCCGGACTGGCGGAAGGCGGCCGGCGCCGAGGCGGCCCGGCTCAAGGTCCAGATCAACCAGCTGCGCGCAGGCCTTCGTACAGGGTGAGCAGCTGGCCCGCGACGGTCGCGAGGCCGTAGCGCTCCTCGGCCCGGCGTCGCCCGGCGGCGCCCATCCGGCGGGCGAGCGCGGGGTCGTCCAGCAGGATGCGGATCTTCGCCGCGAGGTCGTCGGCGAGGAGCGGCTCCGCGAGCAGGCCCTCGTGCCCGGGCTCGATCACCTCGCGCACCCCGGGCATGTCGGCGATGACGACCGGGAGCCCCACCGCCATCGCCTCCGCGACCGCGAGACCGAAGCCCTCCAGCCGGTTGTGCGACGGGAACACGAAGACGTCCGCGAGCGAGAGGTAGCGCGGAAGGTCGTCGTCGGTGACGGCCGCGCAGAACCGGACGCGGTCGGAGACCCCGCGCCGGCGCGCCTCGCTGACCAGGCTCGCGAGCCGGGGGCCGTGGCCGATGACCAGCAGCACGACGTCGGACGGCAACCGGGTGAGCGCCTCGAGGATCACGTCCACGCCCTTGTGAGGCACGAGGCGTCCGGTGAACGCGAGGACGCGCTTCCCCTCGAGCCTCAGGTCGCCGCGGAGCGCGCTCGCATCGAGCCCGGGCCGGAACCAGTCGAGGTCGACGACCGACGGGATCACCTCGAGCGGCCGGCCCCGGAGCGCGGTCGACGTGACGCCGTAGCTGCGCGTGTGCACGACGATGCGATCGACCGCCCGGAGCGTCGGCGGCACGAAGACCCGCTGGTAGAGCGCGGCGAGCGCACGGCCCCCGAGGCCCGGGAGGAAGAGGTCGCAGTGGTACGTGAGGCAGGTCGGGATGCGGGGCTGGCCGGCGAGCCAGCGGGTCGCGAAGAACGCGGTGAGCGGCGGCGGGTAGTGGATGTGGACGACGTCCGCGCGCAGCCCCCGCAGCGAGGTCAGCTGTCCGAGGTCGAACGGGGTGTTGAGCGCCACCCCGAGCGTCCGGGCGCGGACCACGCGGTAGCCCTCCATCGACTCCACCGGCGGGAGGTCCGGCCGGAAGCGGGAGGTGACCACCGTGACCTCGTGCCCCTCGCGCGCGAACTCCCGAGCGAGGCTGCGGACGTGGGACTCCACGCCCCCGGCGTGGGGGTGGAAGAACGGCGAGACCTGAACGATGCGCACGGCCGCGCTACGCCGTCCTCGGCTTTCCACGCTTCGGCCGCGACCGGAGGTTCTACGCCTCGGTCGCGGGTCGGCGGCGGACCGCGTCCACCGACTCCCGGCCCTGGAGCATCTCGGCCGCGGGCAGGGTCGTGACGTCGATGCCCCGCATCGGCTCCCCGAGGCCGGACGAGACGCGGGCCACGACCTCGGGCCGGTCGTACTGGGTGGAGGCCTCGACGATCGCGCGCGCGACCTTCATCGGGTTCTCCGACTTGAAGATCCCGCTGCCGACGAACAGCCCGTCGACGCCGAGCATCCGGCAGAGCGCCCCATCCGCGGGCGTCGCGATCCCGCCGGCGGCGAAGTTCACGACGGGCAGGCGTCCGAGCGAGCGCACCTCACCGACGACCTTCTCCGACACGCGCTCCCGCTTCGCCCAGGCCGGGAGGTCCTTCTTCGGCATCTTCCCGATCTCGGCGATCTCCGCGGAGATCTGGCGGATATGCCGGACCGCCTCCACGACGTTGCCGGTGCCGGCCTCGCCCTTCGTGCGGATCATCGCGGCGCCCTCGTCGATGCGGCGGAGCGCTTCGCCGAGGTTCCGCGCCCCGCAGACGAACGGCACCTTGAACTCGCGCTTGTCGACGTGGTGGAACGGATCGGCCGGGGTCAGCACCTCCGACTCGTCGATCATGTCGACGGCGAGCGCTTCGAGCACCCGGGCTTCGGCGGTGTGTCCGATCCGGCACTTCGCCATCACCGGGATCGAGACCCGCTCCTTGATCTCGCGGATCTTCGTCGGATCGGCCATCCGCGCCACGCCGCCCGCCGCCCGGATGTCGGCGGGCACGCGCTCGAGCGCCATCACCGCGACCGCCCCCGCCTCTTCGGCGATGGCGGCCTGGTCGGCGGTCGTGACGTCCATGATGACGCCGCCCTGCTGCATGCGGGCGAATCCCCGCTTGACGAGCTCGGTGCCGAAGCGCAAGCGCTCCATCCCGTCGGTCATGGGCACGCGACCTAGTCGCCTCGACCGCTTAAGCCGTGCGCCGCGCCCGGGGGAAACCTTATCGCCCGAGGGCCGATGGACGCTCGGGTAAGGGGGAGCTGGTCACCGGCTGAGAGGACGAGGTTCGCCTCGTCGACCCCAGGAACCTGATCGGGGTAATGCCCGCGAAGGGAACGGAATGCGGCACCTAGGGAATCTCTCGGCGGACCCGCGGAGGGTGTGAGCGGGCCGTCGGGTGCGAGCGCGCACCGGTTGCGCCGGCCCGGCCGGGTCGGCCGGGCCGTCGTCGCGGTCGCCGTGGCCGTGGTCGTGGTGGTCGCGGCCTTCGGGGTCTACGAGTACGAGGAGGGTCTCGCGCCGAACGGCGAGCCGACGCTCGTGATCTACACGTACGCGAGCCTGTTCGGCGGCGCGAACTGCGGCGCGCCGGCGTTCGCGACGGTGTTCGGCACGTTCGAGAGCGCGCACCACGTGCGGATCGAGGTCGAGTGCCCGGCCGGCACGCTGGTCGGGACCCTGCTGCAGCAGGCGAGCTCGCCGGCCGCCGACCTCGTGATCGGCCTCGACGAGCTCACCGCGCCCGTCGCCGCGGCCGACCATCTGCTGATCCCCTATCGCCCCGCGGCCCTCGCGAACGTCCCGGGTTCGCTCGTCAGCGAGCTGAGCCCGGGCGATGCCGCGGTCCCGTACGAGTACGGCTACCTCGCGATCGACTACAACGCGTCGTTCGCCGCCGCGACCGACGGCGCCGTGACGAACGCGACGTTCCCCGACTTCACGAACAACGCGACCTGGGCGCAGGGCCTGCTGACCGAGAACCCGGAGTTCGACATCACCGGCGAGGAGTTCCTCGTCTGGCAGATCGAGTACTACACCCAGGTACTCCACCAGAGCTGGATGTCCTTCTGGTCCCGGGTGTGGAGCGAGGGGCTGCCGACCCCCGCGACGAGCTGGGGCGACGCGTTCGCGGAGTTCTCCGCGAGCTCGGGCAACCCCCCGATGGTCGTCAGCTACTCCACCGACCCGGCCTACGCCGCGGCGAGCGGGGAGGCCGGCGCCTTCAACTCGACCGTCTCCTGGTGGAACGGCACGCCGTACGGCTGGCGCACGATCTACGGGATCGGGATCGTCAACGGGACGCACGAGCTCGGGCTGGACGAGGCGTTCGAGAACTGGTTCCTGAACGGAACGGTCCAGAACGAGATCCCGCTGAACGAGTGGGAGTATCCGGCCAACGACTCGACCCCGATCCCCTCGGTCTACGCCGCCGCGATCGATCCCGCGACCATCGTGCCCCTGAACCCGTACCTTCCTCCGGCGGACGTTCCGTCGGACCTCCCCGGCTGGATCCAGCAATGGCTCGCGCTCGTCCCATCGTGAGCGCGCGGCGGGGCCTGCCGTCGCTCGCGTTCCTGCTGCCCGTCCTCGGCTTCGTGGTCGCGTTCGCCCTCGTGCCGGTCGGCCTCCTCTTCGCGACCTCGGTGGCGTCGGCCGGCGGGACGTCGGGCGTCCGCGCGATCCTGTCCGATCCCGAGAACGTCCGGGCGATCGCGAACTCGCTCGAGCAGGCCGGGCTCTCGGCCACGCTCGCGGTGGCGATCGGGTACCCCGCGGGCGTGTTCCTCGGCCGCTACGACTGGCCGGGACGCTCGGCCGTCCGCTCGTTCCTCCTCGTGCCGTTCCTGCTCCCGAGCCTCGTGGTCGTCTTCGGCGTGCTCGATCTGTTCGGCCCCTCCGGGCTGCTGTCCGGGGCGTGGCCCGCGCTCGCCGTCCTCGGGCACGGCGTCCCGGGGATCGTCGTCGCCAACCTGCTGTTCAACGTGCCCATCGTGCTGCTGCTCACGGCCGCCGGCGTGGAGGGGAGCGCGGTCGACCTCGAGGAGACGGTCGCGACGCTCGGCGGATCCCCGGCGCGCGCGTACCTCGACGTCTGGGCCCGGCCGAGCGGGGTCGGCGCGATCGCCGGCGGGCTGCTCACCTTCCTGTTCTCCGCCTTGTCGTTCGCGCCCCCGCTGCTGCTCTGCGGTCCGGGCTGCTACACGGTCGAGGCCCAGGTCTGGTTCCTCGACACCTACGGCCTCGACCCGACGGCGGCGGGGGTGCTCTCCGTGGCGATGGTCGCGCTGTTCGCGGTCCCGACCGTGGCCTATCTCGCGGTCCTCGGGCGCCTCCGAGGCCTCCCGGGCCGACGTGCGTCCGCGCCCCGGCGCCCCCCGTGGAGGAGCCCCGTCGTGGTCGCCCTCGCGGCCGAGACGGTCGCGGTGCTGGCGGCCGTCGGGGCACTGCTCGCGGCCGTGCTGGTACGGACGCTGCAGCCGGTCGGCGGCGGCGGGGCGGGCGCGGCGTGGGCCGCGCTGTTCTCGCCGGCCACCCAGGCCCGGCTCGGGATCGGCGTCGGCGGCGCGGTCGCGAACACGCTCTTCTTCGCGACCGTGGCCGCGTCGATCGCGCTCGTCCTCGGGGTGCTCGCCGGCTTCGCCACGGCCCGGCGCCCCCGCGCCGCGCGCGGCCTCGGCCTCGTGCTGTTCGTCCCGCTGCTGATCTCGCCGGTGGTCCTCGCCTTCGGGCTCGCCGAGTTCTGGCGCCCGGTCCTCGGCGGCGTCTCGACCGTCTGGGCCCTCGTGATCGTCAGTCAGGCGGTCCTCGCCCTCCCGCTCGCGCTCCAGAGCCTCGCGCTCCCGCTCGCGTCGCTGCCGCCCGAGGAGCGGGACGCCGCGCGCACGCTCGGCGCGAGCGCGTGGGGCGCGTTCGTCGACGCGGACCTTCCGCGCGTGCGCGAGGGCCTCGTGACGGCCGCCCTGTTCGCCTTCGCCCTCGGGCTCGGCGAGTTCACGGCGACGTACTTCCTGGTCACCCCGGTGTTCACGACCCTGCCCGTGCTGCTCTACGACCTCTCGAACACCCGCCTCGTGGCCGTGGCCGACGCCGCGGCCGGCCTGTTGCTCCTGCTCAGCCTCGCGGTGTTCGGCGGGCTCGCGCTCGGAGGGCGCCGTGTCGAGCTGTAGTCCGCGCCTCCGGGTCGCGGGCATCTCCGCGGCCTGGGCGGACCGACCCGTCCTGCGCGGGGTCTCCCTCGACGTCGGGGATCGGGAGTACTTCGTGCTCCTCGGGCCGAACGGCAGCGGAAAGACGACGCTGCTCCGCGTCATCGCGGGGCTCGAGCGTCCGACGGCCGGCCGGATCGAGCTTGCCGGGGCCGACGTGACGCGGGTGCCTGCCCACCGCCGCGGGATCGGGATGATGTTCCAGGACCCGGCGCTGTTCCCGCACCGCACGGTGTACGAGAACGTGGCCTATGCCCCGCTCCTTCAGCGTCGCCCGCGGGCCGAGCTCGAGGACGAGGTCGGCCGCCTCCTCGCGCTCCTCCATCTCGAGGGGTTCGAGGATCGGGCGGCGGCCGCGCTCTCGGGCGGAGAGCGGCAGCGCGTCGCGCTCGCGCGCACGCTCGCCGCGCGTCCCCGCCTCGTCCTGCTGGACGAGCCGTTCGCCTCGATCGACGTCGAGCTCCGGGCCTCGCTCCGCGCCGAGTTCCGGGGCGTGCTCCGGGCGACCGGCACCGCCGCGATCCACGTGACCCACGATCGGGAGGAGGGCTTGTTCCTCGGCGACCGGGTCGGCCTGCTGTTCGACGGGACCCTGGGCGAGGTCGGTCCTCCCGAGCTCGTGTACGCGCGACCCGAGACCGAGCGCAGCGCCCGCTTCCTCGGCTACAACATCGTCCCCGGACCCTCCGGCCCGGAGGCGGTCCATCCGGCCGACCTCACGATATCGCCCGATCCGCCCGGCCTTCCCGTCGTTGTGACGGCGCGCGGATGGGTGGGCCGCGAACGATCGACCATCGTGGAGGGACCCGACGGGACGCTGCTCGAGTCCCGCGCGGCCGACGCGGCCGCGCCGCCGCCGGTGGGCCGACCGGCGTTCGGCCGCTGGACGCGGTCGCGCCCCGTCGCTTCGGCGGGCCGGACGGTCGCGGACACCGACCCGTCTCGGTCCGGCTCGGATTTCGAACGTGCGAACCTCTAAGGGGCCGGACGGCCTCGGCGCGGCGCACGGTGTCCGAGCTATCCGGGAGGGCCGCGGACTGCCAGGCCGGGCGATCGGCGGGAGGGCGGGGAGTCCTCCGCCGCGCACGGCCGCCCCGTTCGGGGTCCTCCCGCCCACGGCGGGAGGGATAGTCTCCGATGGGGAACGGCCGAGCGACCCCCCTGGCTCGAACCGGTCCCGGCGGGGCGAGCGGAGCCGTGGCGACCGCGACCGGAACGCCCGGCGAACCGCCGGCGCCCGTCGAGGCGGACGTGACGGCCGTGTTCCGGTTGCGCTCGGCGGTTCCGGTCCTGCCGATCAACGGCGGCCTCGCGCTCTGCTCCAACGAGCGCAAGGAGCGCATCCTGGAAGCGCTCGGCGATCGCTGGGCGCGGGAGATCGTCCTGATGCTGAGCGACGGCCCGCGGTCGGCGCAGGAGATCCAGCTCTCGAACCGGATGCCCCAGAGCACCCTCTACCGGAAGCTCCACGAGCTGGCCGAGATCGGCCTGGTCGGCGTCCAGCGGAGCGTGATCAGCTCGGACGGGAAGCGCGTCGAACTCTACCGAAGCCTGCTCGAGGAGCTCACCGTCGAGGTCCATGGCACGCAGCTCCGGATCGACGTGCGCTTCCGCGACCTCTCCTCGGAACGGCTCAAGGAGTTGTGGCGGAGCGCACGCGACGAGGCGAGCCGCCCACGGTGACCCGGGCCGGGGAGCCCGCGCCCGTCGCCGGGCCAAAGAGCCCAAGAGGAGCGACCGGCTCGGCCGGCCGTGAGCCCCTCGACCCCTGCCACGGCTGAATCCACCTCCCTGGGAAGCACGCGCGCGCTCGTCTACCACCCAGAACGGCTGCCGGGGGTCGACCCGGCGCGCTACGCCCGGCGGCCGCGGACGGTGCGCGTCCTCGTGGAGAACGTGCTTCGCCATCACGACCCGGCCCGCGGCGACCTCGCGACCGTCGTGGCGATCGCGAACGGGGCGCCGACCGATCCCGACGCGGAGATCGCGTACTACCCCGAACGGATCCTCCTCCAGGATTTCACCGGGGTGCCGGTCCTCGTCGACCTCAGCGTCCTGCGGGATGCGGCGGTGGCGCGCGGGCTCGCGGCCACGCGGGTCAACCCCGTCGTGCCGGTGGACCTCATCGTCGATCACTCGGTGCAGGTCGACAGCTTCGGGTCCTCGGGGTCGCTGCGGATCAACCTGGACCGGGAATACGAGCGCAACGGGGAGCGCTACCGCTTCCTACGCTGGGCCAAGGGCGCGTACCGGAACGAGCGGATCGTGCCGCCGGGCAACGGCATCTGCCACCAGGTCAACCTGGAGCATCTCGCCTCGGTCGTCACCGTCCGCGGCTCGAACGGGGCGGCCGTCGCCTTCCCCGACACCGTGATCGGAACGGACTCGCACACGCCCATGGTCAACGGGATCTCCGTCCTCGGCTGGGGCGTCGGAGGGATCGAGGCCGAGGCGGTCATGCTCGGCGAGCCGTTCTTCCTCGGCCCGCCGTCGGTGGTCGGCGTCGAGCTGTCGGGCACGCTCCCGCGGGGCGCGACGGCGACCGACCTCGTCCTCACCGTCACCCGGACGCTGCGCGAGAAGGGCGTCGTCGACCGGTTCGTCGAGTTCTTCGGACCCGGCGTGCCGCTCCTCTCGGTCCCCGACCGCGCGACGATCTCCAACATGTGCCCGGAGTACGGGGCGACCGCGGCCCTGTTCCCGATCGACGAGGCGACGATCGCCTACCTCCTCGGGACCGGCCGGGACCCGGAGCACGTGGCCCGCGTCGAGGCGTACGCCCGGGCGGCGGGCCTGTGGGGCTCTCCGCCGCCCGGATCGATCGACTTCGACGACCTCGTCCGGATCGATCTCGGGTCGATCGTCCCGACGATCGCCGGGCCCCGGAACCCCGACGAGAGCGTCCGGGTCACGGACGCCCCCCGGGCGTTCCACGCCGCGCGCGACGCCTACCGCCGCGACCGGCCCGCGCCGGCGACGCGCCCGCCCGCGGATGCGAAGCTCGCGGTCCGGGACGGCTCGGTCGTCATCGCGGCGATCACGAGTTGCACGAACACCTCGAACCCCGCGGTGATGGTGGGCGCCGGGCTCCTGGCCCAGCGGGCGCTGGAGAAGGGACTCTCGGTCCCGCCCTACGTCAAGACCTCGCTCGCCCCGGGCTCCAAGGTCGTCACGGCCTACCTCGACCTCGCGGGCCTCTCCGAGCCGCTCGCCCGCCTCGGCTTCGCGCTCGTCGGCTACGGCTGCACGACCTGCATCGGGAATTCCGGGCCGCTCATCCCCGCGGTCTCGCAGCAGGTCCGCGACTCCGACCTCTACGTCGCCGCCGTGCTGAGCGGCAACCGGAACTTCGACGCCCGCATCAACATCGACACCCGGGCGGCGTACCTCGCCTCGCCGATGCTGGTGGTCGCCTACGCGATCGCGGGCCGCATCGACATCGATCT
>JASIBA010000132.1 GCA_030041735.1 Thermoplasmata archaeon
CACCGCAACGGGAGGAGCGTGCGGTTCAATTGGATTCAACGCCGGAAAACTCACCGGGGGCGACGGAGGGATGAAAGCCAGGCTGAAGACCTTGCCCGATTCTCCGAGAGGTGGTGCATGGCCGTCGTCAGTTCGTACCGTAAGGCGTTCTGTTAAGTCAGATAACGAACGAGACCCTCGCCCTCAGTCGCGATTTCACGAGCGATCGTGAGAGCACACTGGGGGGATCGCTGCCGCTAAGGCTGAGGAAGGAGAGGTCTACGGTAGGTCCGTATGCCCCGAATCTCCCGGGCAACACGCGCGCTACAAAGGTGGGGACAATGGGATCCGACCCCGAAAGGGGAAGGCAATCCTGAAACCCCATCGTAGTCTGGATCGAGGGCTGTAACTCGCCCTCGTGAAAATGGATTCCGTAGTAATCGCGGGTCAACATCCCGCGGTGAATGTGCCCCTGCTCTTTGCACACACCGCCCGTCAAGTCATCCGAGTTGGGTCGGAGTGAGGGTGACTCCTTAGGGTCGCTCGAACTTCGGTTCAGCAAGGGGGACTAAGTCGTAACAAGGTATCTGTAGGGGAACCTGCAGATGGATCACCTCCTAGAACGCCTCCCGTACGGGAGGTCGTTCGGTCGCGATCGAACCCGCTGACTCGCTTCGCGCTCTCCTCGACCCATCGGCCATCAACCCATTTTTGAGTAGTTACCACGGGCTTATTACCCACGCCCGGCTGGGTCGATCCGTGATGGCCGCTCCCGTCGTCCGGACCGTCCCCGAGCGCGTTCGTCCGGCCGCCCGGGCCCTCGCCGACGGCGAGCCGGTGCTGATCTTCGACGCGCCGGACCGGGAGCGCGAGACCGACCTCGTGGTCCTGAGCGAGCGGATGACGCCCGAGCTGGTCCGGCTGCAGCGGCGCGACGCGGGCGGCCTCATCTGCACCTCGCTCTCCGACGAGCTCCGCCGGCGCCTGGAGCTCCCGTTCCTCTCCGACCTGCTCGAGGTCGGGAGGGCGCGCTTCCCCACCGCCGCCGAGCTGGCCGAGCGCCCCCGCTACGATCGACGCAGCGCCTTCGGCATCACGATCAACCACCGCGACAACTTCACCGGGGTCACGGACAACGAGCGCGCGCTCACGATCCGCACCGTCGGGGAGATCGCGCGCGACGCGCCGCGACTCTCCGACGCGGAGGTCCGGGCCCGGTTCACGCGCTCGTTCATCTCGCCGGGCCACGTGCAGCTCATCTACGCCGCCCCCGGGCTCCTCGCGGAGCGGAAGGGTCATACGGACCTCGTCATCTCGCTCGCCCGGATGGCGGGACTCTCGGAGTCCGTGACCGTCTGCGAGATGCTGGGAGACTCCGGCGGGGCCCGGGACCTCGCCGCCGCCCGCCGCTATGCGGACGCCCACGGCTTCCCGTTCCTGGAAGGGGCCGAGCTCGTCGAGGCGTGGAAGGAATGGTCGTCCGCGTGATGGCGACGGGGGTCTTCGACCTCCTCCACCCCGGCCACGTGTACTTCCTCACCGAGGCGAAGAAGCTCGGCGACGAGCTCGTGGTCGTGGTCGCCCGCGACAAGACCGCGCGCCGGCTGAAGCACGAGCCCTACGTCCCCGAGCACATCCGCCGGGAGATGGTCGAGGCGCTGAAGCCGGTCGACCGGGCGGTCCTCGGATCGACGACCGACATCTACGAGACGGTCGTCCGCGAGAAGCCGTCGATCATCGCGCTCGGCTACGACCAGGTCTGGAACGAGGCCGAGGTCGCGAGCGAGTGCGGCCGCCGGGGCGTCCCCGTCCAGGTCGTCCGCATCGGGAAGATCCCGCACGACGAGCTCGCGACCAAGCGGATCGTCGACCGAATCCTGGAGGTCGCCGCGCGCGGGAGGGAGGAGACCTCGTGAAGCGGATCGGGATCGCGGACACGACCTTCGCGCGCGTCGACATGGCTCCGAGCGCGATCCGGGCCCTCCGCGGGAGCGGCACCGGCTTCAAGATCGTGCGCCGGACCGTGCCGGGGATCAAGGACCTCCCCGTCGCGTGCCGGCAGCTGTTCGAGCTCGACCGCGCGGACCTGTGCCTGGCGCTCGGGATGCCCGGGCCCGCGGACCTGGACCGGACGAGCGCCGAGGTCGCCTCGCAGGGCCTGATGCTGGCCGGCGTGCTCGCGGGGAAGCCGATCCTCGAATGCTTCGTGCACGAGCGCGAGGCGCGCGACGCCCGGGAGCTCGCCGCGCTCGCGCGCCGTCGCGCCGAGGAGCACGCGCGGAACGCCTACGCGCTCCTGTTCCGCCCGCAGGACCTCGCGCGCCGGGCGGGGACCGGGCTGCGCCAGGGCTTCGCGGATGCCGGACCGGTGCGGCCGGTCCGTTGACGATCCAACAGGGAGAACACAACCATGCCGAAGGCAACGAGCGAAGGGAAGGGGATCCGGGTCGCGCTGGTGGCCAGCGAGTACAACTACGACGTGACGCTGCTGATGGTGGAGCGGGCCAAGGAAGAGGTCGAGTTCCTCGGCGCCACGCTCGGCCCGGTCGTGAAGACCCCGGGCGTCTACGACATGCCGCTCGCCGTCAAGGTGCTGTTCGGCCGCTCCGACGTCGACGCCGTGGTCGCCCTCGGGGCCGTGATCGAGGGGGAGACGAACCACGACGAGGTCGTGATGAACCAGGCCGCGCGGAAGCTCACCGACCTCTCGGTCGAGTACGGGAAGCCGCTGGGCCTCGGCATCTCGGGTCCGGGCGAGACCCGGCTCCAGGCGCAGGACCGCATCGAGAACGCCGGCAACGCCGTCCGGGCCGTCGTGAAGATGGTCCGGCGCCTGCGTGACCTCGGCTGACGCGGTCCCGCGTTCAGTACGCGAGCCGACGGAGCTCGGACATCGCGAACGCGCCGATCGGCGCGATCGCGATCACGACGATCCCCAGGATGCCGTAGACGAACGGGATCGACGATCGCTCGGCCATCGTGCCGGCGAAGAACGCGCCGAAGGGAGCGGCGGCGAGCAGGAAGCCCATCAGGACGGCGGTCGTCCGTCCGAGCAGGCGGGCGGGCACCCGGGCCTGCAGCGCCGCGAACAGCGGCACGTTCATCACGCTCAGCAGCACGCCGAATCCGGCCGCTTCGATCAGCGCCAGCGGGATCGACCGCGCGAGCCCGAGCAGGACGATGACCGCGCCGGCCGCCGCATCCCCCGCGAGCAGCGTCGGACCGACCCGGGAGCGGATGTCCACCTTGCCGACGAGCAGCGCGCCGGCGATCGCTCCGACCGCGACCGCGGCCCCGAGGAACCCGTAGGTCGCCGCGCCGCCGTGGAGGACCCGCTCGGCGTACGGCGCCCAGAGCGTGAACACGGCGTTCCCGCAGAAGTTGACGACGAGTCCGAGCGCGATGAGCTCGAGGATCCAGCGCTGGCTCCGGACGTATGCGACCCCTTCCCGGAATTCGGCGGAGAAGCTGCGCCCGCCGCCCTCCGGAACCGGTTCCGGCCGGCCCACGGAGACCGCGATGAGCGCCGCGATCACCGCGGCCGCGAAGAACGTCACCGCGTCGTAGGTGATCGGGAGGACCACACCGAAGAGCGCGACGACCACTCCGCCGATCGAGAGCCCGACGATCTGGGTGGTGGATCCGCTGATCTGGGCCAGACCGTTGGCCGGTCCCAGGTCGTCCTTCGCCACCGTCTGAGGGACCATCGCGGTCGATGTCAGCGCCACCACGCGGCCCCCGACGCTCAGCGCCACGACGACGGCGAGGATCACGGCGAGGCTCGCGGCGTGCGCGAGGATCAGCCCGGAGAGCCCGGCCACGAGCCCCCCTTCCGCGACGTTCGTGAGGATCAGGATCGTCCGCCGCGGCCACCGGTCGACGTAGACGCCGAGCACCGGGCCGAGCACGACCGTGGGCACGAGGGCGGCGGTCACGACCAGCCCGACCGCGAAGATCGAGCCGGTGGTCTCGAGGACCAGCCAGATCAGGGCGACGTCGAAGACCCAGTCGCCGGACTGCGAGACGAACTGGGACAGCCAGAGCCAGCGGAAGGCCGGGCTCCGCAGCGCCCTCGAAAAGCTGGGCGCCGCGGCCGGACCGGTCGGCGCGGGTCCGACGGGATCCCCGGAGATTTCCGCGGCGGACATGGGTCCCTCCGCTCGGCCCGAGGCCGAACGTGCGCGAAGGACCTTGCTCACTACCGGAGGTCTCTAGTCTAGAGTCCCACCCGCTCGCGCAGGTAGTCGAAGGCGGCCTTGCCCTTCGCCGTGTGCGTCGTCACCGTGACCCCGGCCGAGGACGGAGCGCCTTTCCCCCGCGCGCGCAACGCTGCGGACAGTCGGGCATAGGTCGTTTCGACCGTCACATCCGGATGCGAGGGAGGCGGCTCGACGACCGACGTCGCGCCCTGCGCGTCCACGAGGAGCGCGGCCGCGCCGACGTCCGTTCGGAATTCCCACACCTGCGGCAGGTACGCGCGGACGAATGCGCCGAGGAATCCCTTGAGCCGACGCTGGATCTCCGGCTCGAGCTCGCGGCCCGCGGTTCCGAGCAGGTCCGTGAGCTCGCTCACGCGCCCCCGTATCCGCCCTCGGTTATACCGAAGAGGAATCGGAAGCGCCGGTCCCGAACGCAGCGATCCAAGCCAGCTCCCCCGCGACGGTCCCGGTCGACTCCGGCGGTTCGGAGTAAATGGAGCGTAAATTCACCGATCCCTTTTACGCCGCATCCCCCATGTCCGCCCCCCGATGAAGCGTCGGACGGACCGGGCCGCCGTGCGATGGGTCGTCGTCGTCGCGCTGATCGTGGTGATCTCCGCCACCGGGGTCTCGACGGTCCGGGCCCTCTCGGTCGTCACGGCCGCGACGATTCGCGCCTCGCCGGCTGGCGGATCCGTCGCCTCCTCGTCCCAGGGCGCCTCCGTCGCGCCGGAGCGGGCGACCGGGTGTGCGAAGGGGTCGTGCCCGTCGACGAGCCTGGGCCGCTCCGAGCCGGCGACCTCCACGGCCTTCTGGACCAACATCGGCTCCCAACCGAGCCCGGTGTGGACGTACGACGCGGCGATGACGTACGATCCCGCCACGCAGTCCGACCTGCTGTTCGGCGTGAACGCGTCCGGGGGGACGCAGGGGAACGGCACCTGGTCGTTCGCGGCCGGTCGGTGGACGGACCTTACGGGTACCGTCGGCCCGGCACCGCCGTACCAGACGGGACCGGCGATGGTCTACGACGCGCACGACGGCTACGTGCTGCTGTTCGGGTGCACCATCGACGGGGAGGGCGGCGAGGGAAGCACGCCGTGCAACGAC
>JASIBA010000025.1 GCA_030041735.1 Thermoplasmata archaeon
CGAGATCATCCCGTCGAGGTAGACCGGCACGCGGGGGATCGACCCCTCGCGCATCCGCTCCTCCAGGACCAGCATGACCTCCTGCGACCGCCCGACGGCGAACACCGGCACGATCAGGTGGCCGTTCCGGCCGAGGACCTTCGAGACGAGCTGGCCGAACTCGTCCGACGCCTGCTGCCGGCTCGGCTGGACGTCCCGGTACCCCCCGTAGGTCGATTCCAGGACGAGGGTCTCGAGCCGTGGGAAGCGGTTGGTGGCCGGATTGAACAGCCAGGTCCGCTCGAACTTGATGTCGCCCGAGTAGGCGAGGTTGTGGTCTCCGTCGCCCAGGTGGAAGTGACAGATGGAGGAGCCGAGGATGTGGCCGGCGTTGTGCATGGTGAGGCGGATGTCCGGGGCGATGTCGGTCGTCTCGCCCCAGCGCAGTGGGATGGTCCGCCAGACGAGCTCGCGGACTTGGGCGGAGTCGTAGAGGCCGCGGCGGGCCTCCTGGTTGACGACCTTGATGGCATCAAGGAGCATGAGCGTCATCAGGTCGCGCGTGGGGGCGGTGCAGTAGATCGGCCCCTTGTACCCGTACTTCAGCAGCACCGGCACCAGGCCGCAGTGGTCGAGGTGGGCGTGGGTGACCACGACGGCGTCGAGGGAGTCGAGCGGCAGGAGCTCGGGCGCGTTGAAGAACGGGGTGCGGTCCGACCCCGGGTCGATGCCGCAGTCGATCAGCACCTTCGAGTTCTGGGTCGTGAGCAGGTGGGCGCTCCGTCCGACCTCCCGGTAGCCGCCGAGCGCGGTGTTGCGCGCCCACAGCTTCTCGGGCAGTGGATCGCGCGCGATCCGGATCCCGACCTTCTTGAGGAAGGAGCGTCGGTCGTCGAAGGAGTTCCGGAGGTGGATGCGCACCTCCTCGACGGTCTTGGACGGGATCGGGGGCGTCCGGACGACGGTCGGGACCCAGCCGATCTTCCGTTTGAGGTCGTTGAGCACGGACCCGCCGCGCCCGATCGCGGCGCCGGGGTTCGCGGCCTCGATCGTGACCTCGCCGGTCTCCGGCTCGAAGAACAGCTGATTGATCTCGGCCTCGCCGGGGATCAGGTCCCGGATGTTCTTCTCCGCCTCCTTCGGATCGATGAGGGTCGCCGGGTCGCTGCGGACGACGACGCGGCGGTGGAGCCGCTGCGCGATCTGGCGGAGGAGGTCCCCGCCGGAAAGAAAGGCGTCGAGCTGCTTGGTGTACAGGACGATATGCGGGCCTTCCAGCTCGATGTCGGTGACCTCGATGTTCTCGGGCAGGACCTCTTTCAGGGCCTGCCGGGTTTGTTCTAGTAGAGAGTCGAAACTCATGCGTGCACGGAAGGGGTTCGGTCGAAGGGGTTGGCCGCGGTCGGGCCGTCCCGGAGCTAGGGCAGGACCGGAGGCAACGGAATCTTGAGGGCCTTCAGGCGCTTATTAATTTCGTCGTCCGAGAGCTCGCGGTATTCCTTGGCCGTGATGACGTGGACGAGGTAGCCGTCGCCGCTCGCGGAGTCGCGCCGCATCGCGACCGTGAGGCCCCGCAGCGCGAGGTCGACCGCGTCGCCGGTCGTGAGGTCCCGGGAGTAGCTCTCCTCGAGGATCCCGTAAGCGAAGGTCGAGCCCGAGCCGATCGACACGTACCGGTCCTCGATACAGCCGCCCGCCGGGTCGACCGAGAAGACGTGGCCCCCCTTCGCGTCCATGCCGCCCAGGATGAGCCAGGCGTAGTACGGGTAGAACCGGCTGCCGGACAGGATGTTCGCGAGCAGGGTCGCGGCGCCCTCCGCGCTCACCGGGCCGTTGCGGCGCAGGCGGTAGAGCGAGACCTCGGCCTTCAGGTACCGGGCGAGGACCTGGGCGTCCCCGACCATTCCGGCGATCGTGAGCCCTAGGTTCTGGTCGATCTTGAACACCTTGGTCGTCTGCTTGTTCGCGATCAGCGTTCCGGCCGTCGCCCGGCGTTCGGACGCGAGCACGACGCCGTCCTTGCAGACGATCCCGATCGTCGTGGTCCCCTTCAGCAGCTTCATCTCCTCTTCCGGGCTCACGACAGGGCGCATCATCGACGGTACTCCCTCAGCGGACAACGGGCCACCGACCGGGGCTCGCTATATAACGGCTCACCGGGAGATTACGCCCGCGTCACCCGCGCACCCCGGGGGACCTCGTAGCGCGCCTTCCGGGCCTCTTGACCGGACGCCGGGCATCGCTCCCGACGGAACCCTCTTCAACTCGCGGGACTCGGCTCCCGCGGCCATGCAACGGCATGAGGTCGTGGTGGTCGGCGCCGGTCTCGCGGGCCAGCGCGCGGCGCTCGCGGCCGTCCAGGCCGGCCGGGACGTCGCGATCGTCACGAAGCTCCACCCGCTGCGCTCCCACTCCGGCGCGGCCCAGGGCGGCATCAACGCGGCCGTCGGCAAGGAGGACTCGGTCGAGACCCACATCTACGACACGGTGAAGGGGTCCGACTACCTCGGCGACCAGGACGCGATCGAGTTCTTCTGCCGCGAGGCGGGGCCGACCGTCGTCGAGATGGAGCACTTCGGCACGATCTTCAGCCGGGCGCCGGACGGGTCCCTGGCGCGTCGGGCCTTCGGCGGCGCGGGGTTCCCGCGCACGATCTACGCCGCGGATCGGACCGGGCTCGCGCTCCTCCAAGGACTCTGGGAGCGGCTCGGCACCGAGGAATTCACGCTCTACGAGGAGTGGGACCTCACCGAGCTGGTCGTCCGCGACGGCCGGGTGCAGGGACTGATCGCGTTCGACCGAAAGAGCGGCGCGTTCGAGGGGATCGCCGCCCCGAGCGTCGTGATCGCGACCGGGCCGTTCGGTCGGATCTACGGCCGGACGACCAACGCCCACAGCTGCACGGGCGACGGGGTCGCGGCCGCGTACGACGCCGGCGCTTTCCTGAAGGACATGGAGTTCGTCCAGTTCCACCCGACGGCCCTGCTCGAATCCGGCATCCTGATCACCGAGGGCGCGCGGGGCGAGGGCGGGATCCTGAAGAACGCCCTCGGCGAGCGGTTCATGAGCAGGTACGCGCCGCACGTCCTCGAGCTCGCCTCGCGGGACGTGGTCTCACGCGCGATCGTGACCGAGGTCGCGGAAGGACGTGGGTTCCCCGGACCGTACGGCGCCTACGTGCACCTCGAGCTGATGCACCTCGGCCGGGAGAAGATCGAGAGCCGTCTCCAGGAGATCGTCGACTTCTCGCGCCACTTTGCCGGGATCGATCCCGTCACCCAGCCGATCCCGGTCTATCCGGGCCAGCACTACATGATGGGCGGGGTCGGGACCAACATCCGCGGCGAGACGAACCTCCCCGGACTCTACGCCGCGGGCGAGGCCGCCTGCGTGTCGATCCACGGGGCGAACCGGCTCGGCGGGAACTCGCTGCTCGAGACGCTCGTCTTCGGCAAGCAGGCCGGGACCGCGGCCGCCGAGCACGCCCAGAGCGCCCCCCGGGCCGAGCTCTCCGCGGCGGACGTGGAGGCGGCGCAGGCGCCGCTGCGCGCGTGGTCGTCCCGTCCGTCCGGCGAGGACCCCTCCGCCCTCCGGACGGAACTCCAGCAGACGATGGAGAAGTACGTGGGGATCTACCGCACCGAGGCCGACCTCCTCGAGGGCCTTCAGCGCGTGCGCGCGCTGCGAGCCCGCTTCGAGCAGATCCGGGTCGTGGACCAGTCGAAGGTGTACAACCTCAACCTCACCGACGCGCTCGAGACGGGGCACATGCTCGAGCTCGCGGAGGTGATCGTGGTCGGCGCCTACGCGCGGACGGAGAGCCGCGGGGCCCACTCGCGCACCGACTATCCGAAACGCGACGACGAGCACTGGATGAAGCATACGATGGCGAAGAAGACGGCCGAGGGCCCGAACCTCTCCTATACGCCGGTGACGTACACGCGCTGGGAGCCGAAGGAGCGGGTCTACTGATGCCGGACGCCACGATCTCCGCGCCGTTCGATGTCTACCGGTTCGATCCCGTCCACGATGCCGCGCCCCGCTACCAGCGCTACACGCTGGAGGTCGAACCGCACACCCCGATCCTGACGGCCCTCCTACGGATCCGCGCCGAGCTCGATCCGACGCTCACGCTCCGCTACTCCTGCCGCAGCGCGATCTGCGGATCGTGCGCGATGCAGGTGAACTCGAAGAGCCGGCTCGCGTGCGAGACGCAGGTCGGCCCCGAGATCACGCGGCACGGACGGGTCGTGGTCGAGCCGATGCGGAACCAGCCCGTGCTCCGGGATCTCGTCGTGAATCAGGAGCCGTTCTGGCGGCACTACGAGCAGATCGAGCCGCACCTCATCCTGGACCCGCGCCACCCGATGCCGGAGGGCGTCGCGAACCCGATGACGCCCGAGCAGGTCGACCGGTTCCAGGAGACGCCGCGGTGCATCGCGTGTGCGGCGTGCTTCTCGGCCTGCCCGGCCGTCGAGGCCGATCC
>JASIBA010000133.1 GCA_030041735.1 Thermoplasmata archaeon
GCCACCGCGTCGACCTGTCCGACCTCGCCAACCCTCATGCCAGGGGCGATCACCAGGTAGCCGAGCGGGATGGGTTCGAGGTGCATGGCCCGCACGGCGGGCGCCGCGCGCGCGTGCGCCCGGATCACGAGGTCGAGGTTTCGGGAGTTGAGCAGGCTCATGAACAACACCGCGTCCGCGTCGGGCGTGAGCGAGCCTGGCCCCTCCGGGAAGATGATCACAGGGACGTCGACCCCCGCGCGGATGGCGCGGGCGGCCGCGCCCATGACCTTCGGGGAGATGCCCGTCGACCCCCCCAGGAGGATCGCGTCGCTGCCGAGCTCCACGGCGCCGCGTGCGATCTCCGCCGCCGTCGCGCCGGGGGACTTGTCCGGATCGATGAGCGTGAAGTGGACCGCTCCGCGCTCGAGCCGTCGGGCGAGGTGCTGCTCGACCCGCCCCGGGGAATGCGGGCCGGTCACCGGAACGCCACCGCCAGGAACGCGAACAGCGCGACCGTCATCGCCACCTTGCTCATGGTCTGCTCCCAGTGGAGCCGGCGCGGCAGGTAGGCGACCGACACCCCGAACACCGCGTCGGCCGCGAGGACCAGGACGAGGTACATAATTCCCGCGACCGAGGCCGGCGCGACGAACCAGAGCAGCGGGACGAAGCTCAGCGCGATGGCGGCGCCCACGGCTCCCCGTGCGACGCCGCCGGCCACGGGGAGCCCCCGCGCCTGCGGGAGCGTCGTCCGCCCGACGTCGCCGGCGACGTCCTCCATGTCCTTGATGACCTCGCGGCTCAAGGTCGCCAGGAACGCCATCGCGGCGAACGGCGCGAGGACGACCGGGTTCCCCGCCGCGGCCGCGCCGTAGAGGAACACCAGGCCCGTCAGGAGCGCCACCGTCAGGTTGCCGACGAAGCCCCGGGCCTTCAGCCGGAACTCGTAGCCGAGCAAGGACCCGACCGCGATCGCGAGGATCAGCCCGACGAGCGGTTCGCGCAGCGCGACCGGTATGGCGACCTCGATCCCGGCGACGAAGAGGCCGACGGCGAGGATGCGGGCCGCCGCGGGCGAGATCGCACCGGTCACGAGGGGCCGGTCCGGGTGATTCACGCGGTCGCCCTCGAGATCGAGCAGATCGTTGAGCACGTTCCCGCCCGCGGTGACGAGCGCGGTCGAGGCCGCCGCGAGCACGACGTAGACCCAGAACCCGAGCGGGAGCGCGATCCCAGCGCCGCGGGCGGCGAGTCCCCCGACGATCGTGCCGACGAACGAGACTCCGAGGTTGCCGACCCGCACCAGCCGGAGGACGGGATGCACGCGCGCCGATGGCGGCCCGGCTCGCTTAACGGTTGGCTTCGAGCGGGAGGCCGGCCCCTCGGGGTTACCCGCGGGCCTGCGGCCCCTTATATTGCGCCCCGCGTCGGGAACGACCGATGGTCCCTTCGCCGAGCGCCCGTCCGCGCGTTCGCTCGTTCCGACTGGCGAACGGTCTCCGCGTCCTGCTGGCGCCCGACGCCGCCAGCCCGACCGCCAGCGTCTGGGTCTGGTACGGCGTCGGCTCCAAGAACGAGCATCCGGGGATCACGGGGGCGTCCCACTGGGTCGAGCACATGCTCTTCCAGGGCTCACCCCGGTACGGCAAGGGTCAGATGGACCGGGCCGTCATCCGCGTCGGCGGCGAGCTCAACGCGTTCACCGACACCGACTACACGGCCTACTTCTCGACCGTCCCGCGCGAGCACGTCGGCGTGCCGCTCGACATCGAGGCGGACCGGATGACCCGCGCGCTCCTGCTCGACCCCGAGGTCGAGCGGGAGCGGACCGTGATCTATTCGGAGCGGGAGGGCAACGAGAACTCGCCCGAGTTCCGGGTGAGCGAGGAGATCCTCGAGCTGGCGTTCCGCATCCACCCCTACCGGTGGGACGCGCTGGGCTACCGCGCGGACATCGAGCACCTTTCGCCGCAGCAGCTCCGCGAGTACTACCACCGGTACTACGGCACCCGCAACGCCGTGCTCGTGGTCGCCGGCGGCTTCGAACCCGACGGGATGGAGCGCACCGTGCGCGAACGATTCTCCCCGCTGCCGGCCGGCGGGGACGACGTGACGGTCGCCGCCGTCGAGCCCACCCCGAACGGCGAGCGCCGGGCCGAGCTCTCCGGTCCGGGCACGACCCCCTACCTCGAGATGGCCTGGCGGTCGCCGGCCCTGCGCGATCCCGCGACCCCCTCGACCCTCGTCCTCGACGCGGTGCTCGGGGGCGAGGTGCCGATGTTCTCGGCACTCTCGATGCGCCGTGGCGCGGAGCATCCCGCGTCGCGACTCTACCGCGCGCTCGTGGACCCGGGGCTCGCGGTGCGCGCCGGGAGCAGCTGGCATCCCCAGGAGTATCCCGGCCTCTTCTCGATCGCGGCGCTCGCCGCGCCCGGCGTCGCCCTCGATCGGATCGAGGCGCGGATCGATCGCGAACTCGCCCGGATCCAGCGGACCGGACCGACGCCCGTCGAGATGGACGACGCCCGGACGAAGTTCCGTCGAGGGGCCGCGCTCGCGTACGAGGGGGCCTCGCGCACCGGGTTCCGCCTCGGCTACTTCGCCACCGTCGCGCCGGACGGCTTCGAACAGCGCCTCCTCGCGGCGATCACCCGGGTCTCCGCCCGCGACGTGCGCGACCGCGCGCGGGAGCTCTTCCGGCCCGAGGCCCGGATCGTCGTGCGGTACACCCCGCGCGGGACGGCGGCCGATGAGTGATCCCGCCACGCCGCTCCGGCTGGAGCCGGTGGGCCGCGTCGGCAGTCTCGAGGTGGTGCGACAGCCGGCGCCGGAAGGCGCGCCGACCTTCGCCGCCACCTACCTCACGCCCGCGGGCTGGGGATTCGACCCGAAAGGTCGGGAAGGCACCGCGCGCCTCGTGAACCAGCTGGCGGTGAGCGCCGCGGGTCCGTGGGGTCGGATCGAGCTCGCGCGGCGGCTCGACCGAGCCGGCGGCAGTCTGCAGGTCGACACGAGTCCGGAGGCCGCGGAGATCTCCGTGTGGGGACCGCGCGACGCCTGGGAGCCGCTGCTCGAGATCCTGGCGGCCAGCGTGCGGCGTCCCCGCTTCGATCCGGACGACCTGGCCCGGGCGATCCGGCAGCTCCGGGAGCGTCAGTTGCGGGAGCGGAACCATCCGGGGAGCCGGGCCCACGCGGAGCTGCTACGCGCCGTCTTCCCCGAAGCCCACCCGTACCGCAGCAGCGGGCTCGGCGATGGTCGGTCGGCGAGTCGGATCTCGCGCGCCGGGCTCGTGGAGTTCCACCGCGAGCGCTACGGGGCCGCGGGCGCCCAGCTCGTTGTCACCGCCGCCGCCGGCGGGACCGCGGTCGAGCGCGCGATCCGCAAGCACTTCTCCGGAATGAGCGAGACCTCCCGCGCTCCTCTCCGATTGCCGGCGATCCCCCGCGCGGCGCCTCGACGCGTCGAGATCGATCTCCCCGGACACTCGCAGGTCGAGGTCCGGGTCGCCGGTCCGTCCGTCCCGCAGAGCGCGCCGGAGTACGCTGCCGGGTATCTCGGGAACCAAGTCCTCGGAGGCCGCCCCTTGATCTCTCGTCTGTTCCAGAACGTTCGCGAGCAGAGCGGACTCGCCTACGGCGCGTCGAGCCACCTGGAGACGCTCCGCCGCGGCGGGTGGTGGGTCGCGGGCGCGGGTACGGGAGCCGATCGCTGGACGAAGGTCGTCCCGCTGGTCGAGGGCGAGGTCGCGCGGCTTCGCGAGGAGTCCGTTCCGCCCGACGAACTGGGAACCGTCCGCGAGAGCGCGATCGGCGAGATCCCGCTCGGGCTCGAGTCGACCGCGGAGGCCCACCAGCTCGCCGTCGACGTGGTCTACCACGGGATGCCCCCCGACTTCTGGCTCACATGGCCCGGCCGGCTGCGCGCGATCCGGTCCGACGACGTCCGCCGCGCGGCGGGCACGGTGTTCGACCCGAACCACTCGGCGACCGTGGTCGTCGGCCCGCTCTCGGGCGGCCCGTCCCGGGCCCGCTAGCCGGCCCGGTCTGCGGTCGGCGAAATTCCCACCCACCAATACGCACTTATACGCCTACCCCGTGCCGCGGCGCATGCGGCCTCAGCCCCGTACCGAGGTGCCCGCGCAAGGGATGCTCCGGAAGAACATCACCATCACGCAGGAGGAGGAGGACTTCCTCCGCCGCCACCCCGAGATCAACCAGAGCGCGCTGTTCCGCCAGATCGTGGAGAGCCTGATGCTCGCGGAGCGGAGCCCGTCCGTCGCGTCGACCCAACAGGTCCGGCTGGGCAAGGCGGTCTACCGGTCCGGCGCGATCATGTTCCAGAAGCCGAACGAGAAGCAGAAGTAGGCGCTGCCGGGCGCGCCGGCGCATCCTGGTCCCGCAGGCGGGGCCCGAGTCCTCCCCAGACGGGCAGTCGAGCATCCTCCGCGCGCGCGAACACGATCCCCTCGGCGCCGGGCGTCGCCGTCCATGCGGCCGCGGCGGTCTCCTCGTTCAGCCCCGCGAGCGCGTGACGCGAAAGGATGTGACCGAACGCCCACGACCGACGGAGCGTCAGGTCGGTGAAGTGGGGGGCGTAATGTCCCCCGCCGACCGCCAGCGCGACACGATCGGCCGGAGTCGGATCGATCTCGGGTAACCACCGTGCGAGCGCCGCGACGGCGGGCTCCGGGGGCGACGAGGCCATGCCGGATCCGATCTCGGCGAAAAAAGCCGGGAGGTCGAGGAGCGGGCCGTGGTGCGTGGCCTCGTAGGTGGCCGGCAGCCCCGTTCGGGCCCGCTCCTCGCTCAGTCGTCGCAGGAGCGCGGCCATACGACTCGGGTCGGTCGGCACCAGACGTCGGGGCTCGCCCCCTACTTCCGCGCTCGATCCGGAGTTCCCCAGCGGGTGGACGGTCAGGCACTGGACGTTCTGTTCGCTCCGATGGATCGAGGGGAAGACGAGGGAGATTCCCGCCCGGATCACGCTTGGCGGAAGGCGTCGATCGAGGTGCTCGTCGTGGATGTGCGGTCCGGGTCGACGCAGCGTCCACGCACGCTCGCTCAGCTGTCGCACCGCGGCCCCGTCCACGAACTGGCCGGTGGACTCGCCCGTCCCCCACCGCGCCGCCACGGCCGTCGCGACGGGGTCGGAGTCCGAGATCACCACGAGGTACTCCGCATTCGCCATGAGGGAAGGCGGGGGACCGAGCGCGCCGACCCCAAGAAGCCGGCGGTGACCGCCCGATCGCGAGGAAAGGGTTCGGCGGTTCGACGCGCTCCGGGACGCTTACGCGACCGTCACCGAGTGCGACTCGGCCGACGTGGCGACCTCGGCGTGCGAGGCGCTGTCGGTGACCGTGATCGCGAACCAGTAGGTGTCCCCCGAGGTCAGCGTCGATCCGGGGATCGAACAGGTCACCGTCGCCCCGGACGCCCCTCCGGTCCCGCTGTTTTCGGTGCAATAGCCGGAGGCCGTGAGGGGCGCGCCGTTCACCGAAACCTCCCACTGCCACGCGTAGGGGGAAGTGCCGGTCGTCGGCAGCTTCGCCGTGACGGTCAGGGGCTGGGCGACGTCGATCCGCGTGAGGCTCACCTTCGGGGCGAGCGACGGTTCGAGCTCGGAGTGGACCTTCACCGCCGCCGAGGCCGCCGACGTGGCCGTCTCCTTGGCGGTCGCGGCGTCGGTCACTTTCAGCTTGAACGCGTAGTGGTCGCCCGACGTGAGGGTGCCCGGCGCGATCGTGCAGACGACGGTTCCCGCCGCCGTTCCACCGGTGCCCGAGGGTACCGCGCAGATCGAGGCCGTCGCGTACGCCGCTCCGTCGACGGAGACGAGCCAGGTCCAAGCGTACGGGGTCGTCCCGGTCGAGGGCAGCGTGTCCGTGACGGTGAGCGTCTGGTCCGCGTCGAGCGCGGTCGCGCTCACCTTCGGAGTCGCCGGCGCGGTCAGCTCGGAAGCGACCGTCACGGTCTCCGACGTCTCCTTGGAGGTCTTCGACTCGGGCGCGGTCGCGCTGTCGTGCACCTTCAGCTCGAAGTTGTAGTAGTCCCCGGGCGTTAGCCGACCGGCCGCGATCACGCACGTCACCGTCGCGCCCGCGACACCGGCGGAGCCCGAGTTCGTCCCGCATACGGTCGCGGTCACGAAAGCCCCGTCGTCGGTCGAGATGAGCCAGGTCCACGCGTACGACGCGGTCCCGGTGGTCGGGAGCTTGCCCGAGACCGTGAGGGCCTGGTTGACGTCCAGGGCGGGCCGGTTGACGGTCGGACGAGCCGGCGCGGCGAGCGCGGTCGCGACCGTTACGGTGTCCGACGTCGGCGAGTCGAGGCTCTCCGGGTGCGTGGCGCTGTCGGTCACCTTGAGCGCAAAGACGTACGAGTCGCCGGCGAGCAGATCCCCCGCGCCGATCGCGCAGGTGATCGTCGCGGCGCTCGCCGACGAGCCCGAGTCGGTCGCGCACGCCGTGGCCGGCCCGGCCGACCCGCCGTTCACCGAGACCAGCCACTCCCACGTGTAGGGCGCGGTCCCGCTCGCGGCGAGCACGCTCTGGACCGTGAGTGCCTGGTTCAGGTCTAGCGCGGTCGCCGAGAGCGACGGAGCCGAGGGCGCGACCAGGGCCGAGCTGACGATCACGAGTGCCGAGGACGGCGAGATCGTCGTCTCGGGCGACGTCGCGCTATCGGTGACCTGGAGCCGGAAGGCGTAGGAAGCTCCCGCCGACAGCGAGCCGCCGGGGATCACGCACGCGACCGTCGCGCCGGCGGAGGCGCCGGAACCGGAGTTCTGGCCGCACTGCATCTCCTCTCCGGGCGTCCCGCCGTTCTTCGAGACCAACCAGGTCCAGGCGAACGGACCGGCGCCTGTATCCGGGATCCCGGCCGTGACCGTGAGCGACTGGTCCGCATCCAGCGCGGCTGCGCTCGGCGTGGGTGCGTTGGGGGCGGAGAGCGCGGCGTACACGTTCACGGTGGCCGAGGGCATCGAGTCGAGCGTCACCGTGCTCGTAGAGCCGTCCGCGACGCGAAGCTCGAAGGCGTAGTAGTCTCCGACCGTCAGGTCCCCCGCGCCGATGGCGCAGGTGACGACCGTGCCCGCGGCAGCGTTCGATCCGGTGGATACCGCGCAGTCACCGGCGGTTCCGTACGACCCGCCGTCCGTCGAGACGAGCCAGGTCCACGCGTACGGCGCCGCCCCGTCGGTCGGGATCGTTGCCGTGACGGTCAGGGCCTGGTCGTCGTCCAGCGCGGTCGCGCTGGGCACCGGGGAGGCCGGGGCCGACATCGGAGGCGCGCCGATGATCGTCGCGAAATACTGCGGCGCGGTCGTGACGTTGAGCAGCGCGGTGTAGAGCGACGTGTCCTCGTAGGTGTTCGTCCCGAGGAGCGCGATGGTCGCGCTGTCCCCCACGTTGAGGACCTGGATGGAGTCGGTCCCGATGGGCCCGTTCGGCGTTGGCTGCGAGACGCCGGTGGCGCCCAACGTCGACGTCCCGACGAACGTGTTGTCGCTGATCGCGTAGATGCCCTGGTCGACCATCAGACCCACGGCCCCCGTGAGCGTGTTGTCGACCGTGTTGTTCTGCACGACGGTCGTGGTCGGGGCATCCGAGAACGACGCGCCCGAGAACTGGTTCAGATCGAACGCGATCCCGAAGGCGCCCGAGTTGGTGACCGTGTTCCAGATCACGGACACCGGTCCGACCGTGGGGGCCGCCGCATACGGCCAGTCCGGTGCGGGGAACGGTCCATACGCGTACGAGTCGACTACGATCCCGAGGGCATTGTCCGAGACGTCGTTGTACTCGACCAGGGTCTCGTCGAGCCCCTGGACGAAGATACCCGTGGACTGGGAATTCGGCCACCACCCCGGTCCGTTCATCCACGAGAACCCGTGGACCACGTCCCCCACGGCGACGACCACCCCGCCGTACATGTAGATGCCCGAGGACGGCTCGTAGGCAGTCGGTCCGGAAACCGTATCGTCGTCGGTCGTGCTCGCGCTGACGGTGACCGTCGAGATGCCGCTATCGAAGCCGGTGACCGTAGTCAACCCGATCCAGGCTGCGTCTCCGTAGAGCGCGATGCCGCTGCTCGATCCCGTAGGCGAAGTCGACGCGTTCGTGAACGAGCTGTAGCCGACCTCGAAGTTGCCGTTCGGCTGCGCGTTCGCCCCGGGGGAGTAGCTGCTGGCGTCGCCCAGCAGGGCGCCGCTCACGTTCGCGCTGACCGTGGCATAGATCATCGTCTCCTGGTAGACGGGAATGGGGACGTCGGTCTCGATCTCGATCCCGACATTCACCTGGCTGATCTGGTCGAAATCGAAGGTCACGTTGTCATCGTAGCCCAGCATGCCCACGTTCTGGCCGCTGATCTGGTTGTAGGAGGCGATCCCCGACCACGGGGTGGGCGCGAGGATCGAGCTCGCCCCGCCCACGTCGGACACGTTGAAGTCGAGCACGATCCCGTAGATGCCGGTCGGCAGGATCGTGTTGGAATCGACGGTGCTGGGCGAGCCGAGCACCCAGATGCCGACCTGGTCGTTCGCAAGCACGTTGGAGTCGATGGTGATCGCGTCGGGCGAGGAGAGCACTAGGATGCCGCCGGACCAGTAGGGCGACGCGCAGCCCTCGCCCGAGCTGAAGTAGTCCCCGCCGAGGCACGCACCCGGCAGATAGGTGTTGCCCGCGACGTAGTTGGCGACGATCGAACCGCCGACGAGGCTGAACACGATGCCGTTGGTGGCGGCGAGGCCGAGCGGCATCGCCGTGGTCACGACCGTGTTGTCGGCCACGGTGCAGACGACCCCGACGTCGAAGCAGCCGATCCCGTTCTTGCCGTAGTTCGTGACCGTGTTGGCCGTGATCGCCACGGTCTCTGGGATCGGTGTGCTGTCCGGCGACGACGCGCCCGTATCGATGAGGATCGCGCTCTGCTCCTGGCAGCCGGTGTCGGTGCTCACGTTGAGGACCGAGTCTCCCGAGATCGTGCCGGACGACTGGTAGAAGAAGATCCCGAGCAGCCCGGGCGAGCAGGTGGTGTCCAGCGCGGTGCCCTCACCGGTGCCGTTGATGCCGACGTTCGCGATGGTCAGACCGGAGTCGTCGTTCGCCTGGATGATCGAGACCGTCGAGACCCCCTGGTCCGGATCGTACCCGTTCGCCACGGGCGTCGCCGGATCGAGGATCGTGGACGTGTTGCCCGAGCCGAGGATCGTGAGATCGGTCGTACCGGTGATCGTAAGCTCCTCGGGGAACGTGCCGGGACCGATGCAGATCGTGACCGGCGAGGATGGGGAGGACAGGGGTCCGTAGGTGTCGATCGCGCTCTGGATCGCATTGTTCGGCCCGGTCTCAGTGTCGACGGTGACCGTACAGGTCGGATCCTGCGCCAGCGCCGGGGCGGCCGGCGACCCGGTCGCCCCCGCCCCGGCTGGGGCGAGGAGCACCACGCCCAGCGCGGCCGAGGCCACGAAGAGCGTGACGATACCGACGGCGATCCAACGTGTTGGCGAAGCGGTGCCCGGCGAAAGCTTGCGCTCGGTCATGGGGTTCCCGGTGCGGGCGCCGACCGAGCTATCCCAGATAATCTTGTCGAAGATTCTCGACGGAGGCGTCCGGTTCCGGCGCCCAACTCCCCTCGGGCCGGAGGGGCCACGACCCCCGGGGAGGTGCTCCCGGCGGGATGTTCCCGACCCGGCCCCGGGGCCCGGCCGTTTTGAACCCGCGTCAGAGGCTCGAGAGGCCTCTATCCTTGACCACTAGACTACGGGAGCGCCCGGGCCCCCGTAGCGGACCCGCTCTTTGAGGCTTTCCCCGAAAAGCCGGCGCCGGAGCCGCGCATCTGCCCGCCGCACCGCGGAGCGACACCCCTAAGAACCACCGCTTGCTCTTCGAGCAACGTGACCCCCCCGGTGAAGGCCCGGAGCGGCCACATCCTGCTCGACCCCAAGCGGTCGTACAAGGATCTGGTCCGCGTCTATCCCGAGATCCACCGTCGCGTCGCCGAGATGAACCGACCGTTCGTCAAGGAGACCGATCCGCTGCTCCCCGACGTGCTGCTCGACG
>JASIBA010000134.1 GCA_030041735.1 Thermoplasmata archaeon
CCGGGCTGGCCGGGGCCGATCGTGGTCACGATCGAGGGATCGTCCAGCGAGCGGACGCGGAGGGTCAGGGCCGCCGCGCGCGCCGGCTCGATCGTGAGCGGGTGCAGGACCCGGGCGCCGAACTGGGCGAGCTCTTCGGCCTCCTCGTACGAGAGCTCCGGTAACGGTCGGGCCTCCGGCACTTCCCGCGGGTCGGCGGAGAGAACCGCGACATGTCGCTTCACGAGTTCGACCCGCGAGGCGCCCAGGAGGGCGCCGATCCCCGCCGCGGCGTAGTCCGAGCCTCCGCGTCCCAGCGTCGCGACCCGACCCTCGAGGCTCCGTCCGAAGTAGCCGGTCACGACCGGGAGCTCGCCGGCGGCCAGGCGACGCCCGAGCCCGCGTCGGACGGCCGGGCCGGAGCGGTCCAGCAGTATGCAGGACGCCCCGTACGCGTTGTCCGTGATCAGCCCGAGATGGTCGGCCTCGACCGGGCTCGCCGGCAGTCCCTCCGCCCGCAACCGATCGGCGAGCCAGTGGACGCCCAGGCGCTCGCCCTGGCTCAGGATCCGGTCGGCCAGCGGGGGGTCGGGCCCGGGGGCCCGCTCGAGGTCCTCGAACAGCCGCCCCAGGCGCTCCAGATGACGGCGCCCGGCGGCGGGCAGCCCCGGATGCCGCCGCGCGAGCTCGGCCTCGACGCGCCGATGCGTCGTGCCGGAGCGCCGGTGGGCGATCCCCTCGGCGAGCAGATCGGTCACGCCCTCCCGGGCCGAGCTCACGAGCACGAGCGGGGTCCCGTCGCGTCGGATCGCGCGCACGTCGTCGGCGATTCGGTCGGGCCGCTCGAGCGCGGCTCCGCCAAACTTGAGAACGACCGGCGGCCGGCGCGTCACGGTTCGCGGGCTCCCGGGCGGCCGAGGTATCCCTCGGACCGAGCCCGTTCGGCGTTCAGCACGGAGGCCCCGGCCGCCCCGCGGACGGCGTTGTGGGACAGGAGAAAGAACCGGAGGTACGGCGGGTCCCAGCGGACTCGCCCGACCGTGACCGCCATGCCCCGCGCCCGGGCCGGATGTCCGGCCCAGCGGTCCCGGAGCGGCTGGGGTCGGTCGGTCTCGCGACGCACCTCGATCGGGGGGTGGGGCGCGGTCGGCAGGGCGAGCGCTGCGAGCGGGTCGAACTCGGCCCACGCCCGGTGGATCTGCTCGAGGGTCGGCGATCGCGTCGCCTCCAGCGTGATCGCCTCGAGGTGACCCTCCCGCGTCGCGACGCGGGCGCAATGCGCGAGGATGGGCAGCCGGCGCGGGACCACCCTGGCGCCGCGGAGGGCGCCGAGGATGCGCCGGGACTCGGCGGCGATTTTCTCCTCCTCGCGGGCGATGAACGGGACGACATTGTCGGTGATCGCGAGGCCGGACACGCCCGGGAACCCGGCCCCGGAGAGGGACTGGTAGGTGGTGACGTGGACCGCGCGAGGCCGAAGGAGCGGAAGGACCGGCGCGAGGGCGACAACGAGGCCGGCGGCCGAGCAGTTCGGGTTCGCGACCAGCAGCCCCCGACCCCGCGCTCGCTGGGATTGCAGGGCGAGATGGCCCGAGTTCACCTCGGGCACCAGCAGCGGCACCGAGGCGTCCATCCGGTGGTCGGCCGCATTCGAGAACACGGAGATCCCGCGCCGCACGAGCGCGGTCTCGATCGGTCCCGCGACCCCCGAGGGTAGCGCGGAGAATGCGACCGCTGTGCCCGCGCGCTCCAGCGACGCCGGAGTTCGCTGGACCAGCCGGACGCTGCCCAGGCCGGGGGGCGGAGGCTCCGCGAGCACCCAGACCTCCTCGAGCGTCCTTCCGGTCGAGCGATCGCCCGCCACGAGGATCGGAGGTTCGAACCACGGGTGGTCGGCGAGCAAGCGGGCGAAGTGCTGTCCGATGTACCCGCCCGCGCCGAGGAGCGCCGTCGGGATCCGCCGGTCCGTCACGGTAGGTACCCTCCCCGCAGGGCGAGGTCCGCGAGCGCGAACGCGGCGACCGACTCGAGCACCACCACCGCGCGGGGCACGATGCAGGGGTCGTGCCGGCCCGTGACGACCATGGTCGTGGCGCGATGCTCGAGGAGGTCCACGGTCGCCTGGGGGCGGGCGATCGAGGACGTCGGCTTGACGACCGCCCGGAAGACGATCGGCATCCCGTCGGCCAGGCCCCCGAGGATCCCGCCCGCGTGGTTGGTCGCCGTGCGGACCTCGCCGTTCTCGAGCACGAACGCGTCGTTGTGCGCGCTGCCCCGCATGCGGGCCGCGCTGAACCCGGCCCCAAACTCGATGCCCTTCACCGCGGGCACGGCGAAGACCGCGTGGGCGATCGCGCTCTCGATGGAGTCGAAGAACGGCTCTCCGAGTCCGACCGGCACGCCCGCAATGCGGACCTCGATCACACCGCCGACGCTGTCCCCGTCCCGTCGGGCCGCCGCGATCGCTTCCTCCATGCGGGCGGCCGCCGCCGCGTCCGGACACCCGACCTCGTTCGCGGCCGCCCGGGATCGGAGCTCGGAGAACGGCAGGGCCTCGGGCGCATCCGCCTCGACGTCGGCGATCGAGCGGGTAAAGGCCGCGACTTCGATGCCCCGGGCGGCGAGCATCTGACGCGCCACGCCCCCCGCGATCACGAGACCGGCGGTCATCCGACCGGAGAAGATCCCGCCACCCGACAGGTCGGCGTCCGCCCCGTAGCGAATGCGCGCCGGGTAGTCGGCGTGCCCGGGCCGCGGCGTGTTCCGCAGCCGGTCGTACGGCTCGCGCCGCACATCCTCGTTGGCCACGTGCGCCCGGAAGAGCGCGCCGTCCGCCCGGCCGTCCCGCAGCCCGCGGTCCACGACCAGCCGGTCCTCCTCCTGCCGCTTCGTCGCGAGCCGGCGCCCGACGGGGCGGCGGCGGTCGAGATCGGCCTGGACCCGGTCCAGGTCGACCGGGGTCCCCGCGGGGATCCCGAGGATCTCGACGCCGACCTCGGGTCCGTGACTGGACCCGAAGATCGTGACCTGGAATCGCTCGCCGAACCGCATCATGGTCCCTCCTCCGACCGCAGGCTCGACAGCGCGTCCCAGAAATCCGGGAACGACTTTCGGACCGCGCGCGCGTCGCCCACGACCGAGGGCCGATCGCCGGCGAGGGCCGCCACGGCCGCGCTCATCACGGTCCGGTGATCGTTGAGCGTCGCGAGGCGGAATCCGCGCGGACGGATTCGGCCCCGGATCGTCAGCGCACCATCGTGCGGTCGGACCTCCGCTCCCAACGCGCGTGCGAGCCGGATCGCTCCGGCGCGGCGGTCCGACTCCTTGAACGCGACGTGCGCCGCCCCTCCGAGCCGGCTCTCGCGGGGCACGGTCGCCGCGACGACCGCGGCCAAAGGGTAGAGGTCGGGCGCGGCCGTGAGATCGACGGAGAATCCGTCCGTGGCGAGCCCTTCCACGGAAGTGCGGTCGCCCCGGACGCGGACCGAGGCCCCGGCGGCCTCGAGGATGCCGAGGATCGCGCGATCGGCCTGGGGCCACGCCGCGGGGACCCCGCGGACCTCGACCGATCCTCCCGTGATCGCGGCCGCCGTCCAGAGGTACGCCGCTGAAGACGCGTCGCCCGGTACTTCCGTCCGGTCCCCGGCGAAGGATTGGCCGCCCGGGATCTCGAAGCGCCGACCCCGGCGGAACCACCGGATGCGGTGGCGTCGGAGCACCTCGAGCGTCGCGTCGATGTACGGCTCGGACACGATCGCCCCGGTCAGCTCGAGGGTCGAGCTCTCCGACAGGGTGGGGAGCACCAGGAGCAGCGCCGACGCGAATTGCGAGCTCCGCGACGCGTCGAGGCGGACCCGGCCCCCGCGGATCGGCCCCTGGATCGTCAGCGGGAACGCTCCCGATCGGGCACCCCCCTCGACCCGAGCGCCGAGCGTCGTGAGCGCGCCCAAGAGCTCGGAGAGCGGCCGACGGCCGAGGCGCCCTCGGCCGTCGAACCGGATCGGGTCCGGCTGCCGGGCCGCGAGCGCGACGAGGAAGCGGAGGGTCGTTCCGGACTCTCCGCAGTCGATCCGCGCTCGGCGTCGCCGGAGGACCACCCGGGGACGAACCGTCCACGTCTGGGGGCCGATGATCGTCCGGGAACCCAGGGCGTCCAGCCCTCGCCGGGTCGCGTCGGTGTCGTCCGCGGCGAGAGGCCGCACGATCCGATACGGTCGATGCGCGAGGTGGGCAGCGACCAGCGCCCGATGGGTGTAGCTCTTCGACGGCGGTGCACGCACCGATCCTCGAGCGACGCCCGGGCGAATGCGACGTACGGTCATGCCTCCCGTTCCTCCGGGGTGCTCGGCCGGGCCGAGAGCCCGAGCGTCAGGCGCTCCGCGGGCAGGCCGGGCAGGCGACGCCGAACCTCCTCGAGCCGGCCCAAAGGCGCGAGCGCCGCCAGCGCGGGTCCCACGCCGCTGACCCCCGCGACCACCGCTCCCGCGCGCTCGAGCGTGGACCGCGCCGCGGCGTACTCGTACCCCATGACCCGCTCGACCAGCTCCGTGTTGCGCCGCATCGCCTCGATCCATTCCCCCTCGAGGGCCGCCCGCACGGCGCGGGAGCTGGCCACGGCCTCGGCCTCGAAGCGAGCCCGCAGGCCGGGCGACGGGGGATGCGGCGCCGGCGGGATGAAGACCGCGACCCCCAGGTCGGCGGGGAGTGGAAGGCTGCGCAGGAGCTCGCGACGGGCGTTGTCGGTCACCACGATGCCGGCGGAGAGGCCGGCGAGGGCATCGTCGAACGCGCCCGTCGCGCTGACCCCGACGGCGAGGGAGGCATCGGCCGAGAGGCGCGCCACGTCGGTCGGCGTGACCGGGGTGTCGGTCGCCCGCGCGGCGGCGAGCACGACGGCCGAGCTGACGGCGCTCGAGCTCTTGAGCCCCCGACCGACCGGGACCGCGGAGCGCACGGCGAGGGAGCCGTGCCCCGATGTGCCGGGGGCGAACTGGCGGAGCGCCCGGGTCAACGCCTCGATCACCAACGGGGACCGGGCCTCGTCGGGGATCCGCACGTCCCACTTCTCGCTGGAACCGGCGGGGTGGAGCTCGAGCTCCGCGCGGACCGGCAGATCGACGCCGACCGCTCCGCCCACGCCCGTCGGGAGTGCGTTCACGATCGAGATCGCGCCGGTCGCGACTCCTACGCCGCGCACGGACCCTCCCGCAGCGTGGCGGCCACCTCGGTCGGAGAGGGCTCGGAGCCCCACCACAGGGCGAAGCTGGCCGCCGCCTGGTAGACCAGCAGCCTCCAGCCGTCCTCGTAGGTCGCGCCCGCGCGCTCGGCCGCCGATCGGACGGCCCCCGACTCCGGCGCGTAGACCCAGTCGAGGACATGCCCGCCCCGGGCCAGCAACGCGTCGAGCGGGATCCCGAGCGCATCGCCTCTGGATCGTCCGACCGTGGTAGCGTGCACCGCCAGCGAGAACGGCCGGAAGTCCCCCGGGGCCAGCAGGGCTGCACCGAACCGGGACGCGGCCGCCGCGGCGCGATCCGGGTCGCGGGCGATCACCCAGGCTCGGACGCCGAGCTCCCGGGCCGCGGCGAGCGTGGCCGAGGCCGCGCCGCCGGCGCCGATCACGACCAACTCCCGGCCGTCCCACGACTCCCCCGCGCGCAGTTGCTCGAGCCGCCGCAGGATCGCGACGAGGTCGGTGTTGTCCGCCTCGATCTCGTCGTCGCGGAGCGTGAGGCAGTTCGCGACCCCGCACAGCTCGGCCGCCCGGCCCACCCGGCTCGCCGAAGCGACGGCCACGGATTTCCACGGGTGCGTGACGTTCAGCCCGACGAAGCCCCCCTGCGCGAAGGCCGGAACGGCCTCGACGAACTCCGCCTCGCTCTCGACGTCGAGGGAGATGTAGAGCCCGGCCCGGCCGGTGGCGCGCATCCATCGCCCGTGCAGGTACGGGCTCTGGGAGTGTCCGGCCGGTCGCCCGAGCAGGGCGAACAGCGGGGCCCCCGGGCTCGCATCGAGGAACGGTCGCAGGCGGTCGACCGGGATCTGGCTGGGTTCGACCGGTGGGTCGGAGCCCCGCCGCAGCGGGAGGCTCGCGAAGACGAATGGATACTCCAGGCGGGCGCTCCACGCGCGCAGCAGGGCGCCGGAGGGACCGGTCGTGAGGAGGACCCGGGGGCCGTCGCCCGCGGCCGGCAGGCTCGGGAGAAGGTCGCGGAGGACCGAGCGGACCGTCGCCGGAAGCACGACCTTTCGGACCGCGTCGAGCGCGGAGTCGCCCCGCAACAGCTCGGCGACCTGCCGGGGCTCGGACCCTTCGGGCAGATGCGCCGAGAGAAACCGGAGGCGCGGAGCCCCGGGGGGAAGCTCCCGGAACAGGGCGGTGTCTCGGCGGGCCTCGAGATCGAGCCCTTCGAACGGAAGCGCGGCCAGCCGCTCCAGCTCCGGACGCCGCTCCTCCGCCGCGTTGGGACCGTCGCCGCCTTCGGCCCGCGAGCGGAGCGTGGCGACCAGGGGGAGAGGCGCGGGGAACAGCTCCGCCGCCTTCCGCCGCTCTGCGGCATCCCACCGGTCGAAGCGGACTTCGGCAAGATCGGCGCCCGCGTCCCGGGCGACCCCGGCCTGGACCGCGACCTCCCGCACCGAGCGTCCGGGGAGCGACACGACGATCCGGGGCACGGGGGCGGTCATCGTTCCTCGATCGTCTCCTCGACGGCGTGCCCGAGGTGGCGCGCCGGCGGCAGCCGGACCGCGTGGACCACCGCACCGGCCCGCAACTCAGTCGTGGAGATCCGGCCGTCCGGCGTGGACAGGCGCACGGTCTCGGCCTCCTGGAGGAAGATCGTGCGCGTACGCCCCGCGTCCTCGGCCGCGACCATCACGACCGGGCGGCGCTCGATCTTCACACGACCGACCCGGGCGGACCGCACGGCCCCCGCCGGTTCGGCCACGAGGACGGCGTCCCCCGGGTCCAACTCCGAGAGGTACCGGGTGCTGCCATCGGCCATCAGGACGTAGGAGTGGGCCGCACCTGCGTTGACGCGGAACGCACGCGGACGGCTGAAGGTCGAGCCGACCGCCTCGCTCGCGACGTGGAACAGGAAGGCGCCCGCGCTCCCGACCAGGAGTCCCTCGGCCGGTCGGAGGATGGACGTGGTGTCCACCAGCACCCGGTCGGCCACCCCCGCCGGTCGGACCGCACGCACCGGGGCGGTCGTCCACTCCAGGTGGGCAGGAACGGGACCCTCGACGATCGACTCGAGCAGATCGACCTCCTCCGGGGTGCGCACCTCCACGAGGACCCGGTCGGCCCCGTGCTCGAGGGCGCCCAGGGCTCCGGGCACGTCCGCCGGCCGTCGCGCGTACACCCAGACCGCGAAGCGCCGCCCCCGGGCCGCGATCGCGTTCTCGAGCGGGATCATCCGATCGGCGGTCCACTCGATCGCGAGCACGCTGTGCTCGCCGACGCGTCGGGTGGCCGCGTCCAGCTCGACCGCGCTCTCGACCGCGAGGACGGGCACATCCGCGCCCGTGGGGAGGCGCAGCCGGTCCCCCGTGCGGACCACGACCTCCTCGCCCGGCGTGGGCGACAGTTGGTGCCCGGCCTCCGTCTCGAACCGGGAGAATCCGCGGCGCCGCGCGCGCTCCACGACCGCCGCACGGGCGCCGTCGTCGACGGCCCGGACGGCGAGGGTGATCCGGTCCCGCGTCACGGTCGCCGGTCTCAGCCTCCGTGCAGCAGCGACGCGATCCGCCGGGCGAGCGGGACGACCGGCCGGCGCTGGAACAGGTTCCGCCCGATGCAGATCCCCGCGCCGCCGGCGCGCACGCTCTCCTCGACGATGCGGAGGAACGTCGCGTCGTCGTCCAGGCGCGCTCCGCCCCCGATGAGGACCGGGACGGGCGTGGTGCGACAGAGCCGGGCGTACTCGTCGGCGGAGCCGGGCCAGCTGGTCTTGACGATGTCCGCCCCGAGGTCCGCCGCGGCCCGGGCCGCGTGCCGCAGTTCGTCCGGCGTCCCGCCGTTCGACTTCTTCACGTAGGCCATGCACAGGAGCGGGAGGCCGAGCGATCGGCACTGGTCGACGGCCGTCCCCAGGTCCTCGAGCATCGCCCCCTCCTCGGGCACGCCAAAGTTCACCTGCACCGAGAGGAGATCGGCGCCGAGCCCGACCGCCTCCGCCGCGGTCCCGACCAGGCGCTTGTGGTTCGACCCGGGCCCGAGGCTCGTGGAGGCCGAGACGTGGATCCCGAGCAGGGTGGAAGGTCGGAGGACCGGCGCGAGCTCGCGGACGGCCCCCTTGGTCACGATGAGGAGATCGGCGCCGCCTTCCTGCAGGTCGCGCGCGAGCGGCGCGAGCTGCTCGAGCCCGTCGATCGGTCCCATCGACAGCGCGTGGTCGAGGGGGACGGAGAACAGGCGTCGGTCGGCGCTCGGGAAGACGCGTCGCAGTCGGATCTCCTTGCCGTACATCCGTGATTCCTCCTTCCGTGGAAACCGAAGGGAGCGCGCCAGCAGGGAGCGATCCGGCGGCCGAGACCGGCCGTCCAGGGGGCGCCCTCCCGGCGCCTCCCGTTCACCAGAGCCAGGACCCGGCAGACCCGAGGCCCGACCCCGCGCGTGCGGCTCGGTCGGTGCGGCCCGCCATCGTCCGGGGGACCTCCGGGGCGCTATTTATGCTTGTGCGCGGCCGCCTCGCCGTTCTGCGAGGCGAGCACGCCGTCGACCAGGAGCGCGTGGATCGAGAACCCGCGCAGCATCTGCTCCCACATCTGCTTGCGGACCGGGGTCGACGACGCGAACCCGGCGACGATCTGTCCGATCCACTCGCTGTGCTCGACGTCCGCGGTCACGTGGAGCCGGTAGTACTCCAGGTGGTCCTCGTCGACCCCGTAGTGCGCGCGGAAGGCCGGGAGGAGCCGAGCGCACAGCTCCACGTTCGGCGGCTCGGACGAGCCGGCGGCCGACACGTAGAACGGGTTCACCCGGTTCGTGTACAGGAAATCGTCGATGGCGACCATCGTGCTCGGCAACAGCGCTTCGCCTTGGACCTCGGCGCGCGGCACGCCGAGCCCCTCGCAGAACCGCAGCCAGAGTTCCGGATGCCCGGGCTCCTTCCCCTTCGGGTCACCGGCCTCCTCGACCAGCTGATCGAGGATCATCCGGCGGTACCGGTCGTGGGCGGGATCCCAGGTGACGTTCGAGAACCGCTCGGCCATCGCGATCGGCACGCACGCGAGCCACGGGTAGAACTGCTTGACCCAGGCCCGGACGACCGGCTTCGGGACCTCGCCTTTCTCGAGACGGTCGAAGAACGGGTGGGTCTTGAACGGGTGGTTCGCCATCTTGTACTTCGTCAGCTCGTCGCGGAACCTCTCGCCCTCGTAGATCTCCCACGGCGCGCCGGTCATGCGGCGGTGGACCGCCCCGGTCTATTTGGGACCCGAGGTTTCGCGCTGAACCTCCGGGGTTATCGCACCGGGGCCGGCTCCCGGGCGATGGACACGGCGGAGGCTCCGCCGCGGATCGTGCCTCCGTTCGGCCCGCTGGCCGGGATCCGAGTGCTCGAGTCCGCGCGGTTCGTCGCGGGCCCCTGGGCGGCCACGTACCTCGGCGAGTTCGGCGCCGAGGTCGTCCACGTGGAGGGTCCGCCGTTCGAGCCGCCGTACGCGGACGCGACGCGATCGCTCCGACCGCTCTTGCCCGGCGGCGCCGCGGGAGAGGAGATCTCGGAGTCGTGGGTGCAGTACTCGCGCAACAAGCTCTCCATAGGTCTCGATGTGCGCGCCCCCGCGGGGCGTGCGGTCTTCCTCGATCTCGCGCGGGCGTCGGACATCTGGATCGAATCCTCGCGACCCGGGACCTACGATCGGCTGGGGCTGTCCGATGCTGAAGTGTGGGCCGCCAATCCCCGACTGACGATCGTGCACGTCTCTGGCCACGGACGCACGGGCGAACCCGAGCGGGTCGCCGCCCCGTCGTACGACCTCACGGCGCAGGCGTTCAGCGGATACCTCTCGCTCCAGGGAAAGCCCGATCCCGAGCCGCCCATGCGGGCGGGCACCGCACTCAACGATACCGTCACCGGGCTCGCCGCGGCAACCGCCGGCCTGATGGGGTACGTGGCCGCGCAGCGCACCGGGCGGGGGCAGGCGGTCGACGTCGCCCAGTACGAGATCTTCTTTGTCCTGCTCGAGAACCTGGCCCTCGACTACTTCATGCGGGGCGTCGTGCGAGGCCGGTTTGGAACCGGCCACGCTCGGTTGCATCCGTACGACGTGCATCGGGCGTCGGACGGGTGGGTGGTGGTGGCGGCCCCGACGCCGGAGTCCTGGCAGCGCCTGAAGCGGGTGATCGGGTTCACGGATCCCGCGTTCGACGACCGGGACTATCGTCTCGCCCACCGGGAGCCGGTGGACCGGGCCATCGCCGAATTCTGCCGGACCCGGACCCGCGCGGAGCTCGAGCGGATCGCGCGGACCGAGGATGTCGCGATCGAACGGGTGAGCGACATCGCCGATCTCGCGCACGACGCGCACTATCGGGATCGCGGCATGTTCGTCGAGTGGGAGGACCCGATCGCCGGGCGCGTGAAGGGCGCGGGCGTCGCGCCCAAGTTCTCGGCGACGCCGGGCGGGGTCTGGCGGGGCGCGCCGTGGCTGGGGCAAGACAACGATCGGGTGCTCGGCACGATCCTCGGATACTCCGCCGAGCGCATCGCTTCGCTCCGAGAGACGGGGGTGCTCGGGGAGCATCCGCCGCGCGGCAAGGCGTCCCGCCCGACTCCGTTCTTCGTCCGCGAGGGCCTGTGAGCGCGCGACTGCCCGAGCTCCCCGACGACCCGCTCGCGCCCGAGATCCAGTCGGCCGTGGCCCGCCTCGCGCTGGCCCGCCGCGCCGGGGAGATCGATCGCACCCGTGAGTTTCCGTGGACCGAATTTCGGGGTCTTGGAGCGGCCCATCTGCTCGGTCTCCGCACGGCGCCCGAGCGGGGAGGCCGGGGTCTCTCCTTGCCCCGGGTCGGAACGTTGCTCTTCCGTCTCGCGTACCTGTCGGGTACGACCTTCGCGAAGATGTCGCTCCAGCCGGAGTTCTCGTCGGTGCTGGCCGACCACGGCTCAACCGCGCTGCGGCAGGAGTGGTTCGATCCGATGGTGCGCGGCGAGCGGCTCATCGGGAACCAGATCACGGAGCCGGGCGCGGGCTCTGACGCGGCCGCGATCCGGCTGGCGGCGGAACGCTCGGGCGACGGCTACGTCCTGACGGGAGAGAAAAGCGAGGTCGCCTTCGCCGAGGAAGCCCAGGGCGCGATCGTGTACGGCGTGGTCCCGGGTGCGGCCGGGACGGGCGGGCCAACCGCCTTCCTCGTTCCGCAGGACCTTCCTGGGATCTCACGCCAGGCCGGTCCCGGCGACCTCGGCGAGCACTGGCAGCGCCGGGGCACCGTGCGCTACGACCGGGTCCACATCCCGAGCTCGCATCGCATTGGGGAGGAGGGCGAGGGATATCGCTACGTCCGCTCGGAGCTCACGCGCGAACGCGCGCTCCTGGCGGCCGTCTACCTCGGGGTCGGCCGGGCATCGTGGGAGGAGACGGTCCGATACGTCGGCGAACGGACGGCGTTCGGGAGGCCGCTCGCCGCACAGGAAGCCGTGGCATTCCCCCTCGTCGAGGACGGGGCCCACCTCGACGCTGCGTGGCTGTTCGTCCATCGGACGCTCGAACGCCTCGAAGCCGGGGCGCCGGTCGACGGTGACGCGGCGGTCGCGAAGTGGATGGCCACCGAAACCGCGCTCCGGGCCATCGACCACGCGATCCAGTTCCACGGTGGTCGGGGATACTCGGCGGCCTACCCGCACGAGCAGCGTTGGCGGGACGTGCGGAGCGGCCACATCGCGCACGGCCCCGCGGAGATCATGCATCTCGTGGCGGCACGAGATCTCTGGCCGCGCCGCCGCACCGACCCCAGGTAGGGGCCGGGGGATTCGGGCGACCGAGGCGGAGCCGTCGGAGAGACTCATGTCGACCGTGGTCAACATATATTCATGTAGACCTATGTCGACACGATGTCCGCGGCCCCACCGATCCGGGTTCTGGGCGAGCGCCTCGAACGATTGACCGGCGCCGCCGCCGGCGGCTGCGTCCCGCAGTACCAGGCCCTGCGCGACGAGGTGCGCCGTTCGCCGGCGTTCCCCCTCGCCCTCGAGCGACTCAAGGCACTGGCCGACGAGAACCGGCTCCTTGCGGTCGCGATGCTCAAGCGTCGCGGAGAGCTCTGCGCGTGCGAGATCCAGGCGGCCACCCACCTCTCGCACGCGACCGTGAGTCACCACATGGCGGTCCTGGCCGCGGCCGGCCTCGTCCGCGAGCGTCGCGACGGCAAGTGGATCCACTATCGGCTGGTGCCCGGCGCGGAGGTCGCGATCCCGTGACCGCGACCGTGCACGTCGGGCCCCGTTGCCGCGCGGAGGGATGACGGTGTCGCCGAGCACCGTCCTGTTCGTGTGCGTCGAG
>JASIBA010000135.1 GCA_030041735.1 Thermoplasmata archaeon
CAGCCCCGCCGGCCGAGGCCCCGACCCCGCCCGCGCCGGCCCGGGCTGCGCCCAAGAAGCGGCGGAAGACCCCCGCCAAATCCGCGAAGAAATCCACCGCCTCCCCGGCGGCATCCCCACCCGCCGCGACAGATTCCGTCTCGCCCGTCGCAGCGAGACCGGCCTCGTCGGGCTCCCCAGTGCCGGGGGCGGCGGTCCCGGTCAGCCCCGTGGAACTCCCCGACAACGCGGCGCCGCCTCCTCCGCCCCCCCGACGCCGCGCCCCGCGCAAGCGCAAGGCGCCGCCGGTCATCTCGGCGACCGCCGGGACGAATCCCCCGGTGGTCGAGGGTGACGCGTCGACGGTGGCGGTCGCCGCCCCGTCCCTCCCGGCCGAGCCGGCTCCGATGCCTCCGGAGGACGAATGACGGTACCAACGGCGCAACTGGTGCAGGACCGGGTGGCGACCGGCGTCCCGGGCCTCGACCGGATGCTCGGGGGCGGGCTCATCGCGGGGCGCCCCTACCTCGTGACCGGCGCGACCGGGAGCGGGAAGACCCTGCTCGCCCTCACGTTCCTGCTCGAGGGCCTCAAGGCGCGCGAGGACGTGCTGCTCGTGGCCGTCGACGAGCCGCCGTCCGAGATCATGGAGAACGTCCGCGCCTTCGGGTGGGACCTCTCGTCGATCAAGACGCTCGACGCGAACCCGGGCACGCGCGCGATCAAGCGAACGGCCGCCGTCCAGGAGATCCGGACGATGGCCGATCTGAAGTCGATGCGGGACCTCTCCCACGAGCAGAAGAAGCCGGCCGAGGTCGAGGAGGTCTCGATCCAGTCGATCTACCTCAAGCTCCGCCAGCAGATGGCCGACGTCCCGTTCCGTCGGGTCGTGATCGACTCGATCACGTCGATCCGCCGGTTCGCGGTGAAGTCGTCCCAGGACCCGCAGGCGGAGCGGACCGAGATCCAGTCGCTGCTCCGGTTCCTGTCGGAGCAGAACGTGACGGCGCTGATCACCGCGACGCCGAGCAACCCGGGCATGCTCACGCCCGAGGAGATCCTGACGCGCGGCGAGATCCTGCTCACCCGGAAGTGGATCGGCGACCGGTCCGTCCGCCAGATCAAGATCGTACGGATGCGGGGCGCCGCGCACGACCCGGAGCGCCGGCCGTTCGCGATCACTCCGCAGGGCATCGTGCTCGGCTGACCCGCCCGACACGGTTACCCGCGGCCGCGGGCTGGCCGGGCGTGGCCGGCTGGCTCGCGAAGTCGGAGCCCGGGGTCTACTCCTTCGCCGATCTCGTGCGGGAGGGGCGTACGGAGTGGGACGGGGTCCACAACGCCCTCGCACTGCGCTATCTCCGTCAGATGGCCCGCGGCGACGCGATGCTGTTCTACCACTCGGGCGACGAGCGCGCGGTGGTCGGCGTCGCCCGGATCGACTCGGCGCCCCACCCCGATCCGCGGGACGACCGGGGCTCCTGGTCGGTCGCGGTCCGCCCGCAGCGCGCCCTCCGGGCTCCGATCTCGCTCGCCGTCCTCCGCGCGGATCCCGAGCTGGCCGGCTTCGTGCTCTTCCGGATGGGCCGTCTCTCGGTCATGCCGGTCACGGACGCGCAGTGGTCGGCGATCCTGGCCCACGAGCCCGGCGCCCGGTCGGGCGCCGACGCGATCACGGGATCGCGCGCGGGTCGCGGGCGAACCACCGCGTCGCGGCGGCGCGGTAGCGGACCGGCACGTAGACGCTCACGGGCCAGTCGGCGGGCGGCCGCATGACCAGCGATCGCCACGGATTCTCCGCTCGGAACGGATAGGTCACGCGGGGACCGTCGGCGAGCCCGACGCGACCCCAGTCCTCGGCCGGGTCCCCCCGCGCCTGAAGCCCGGCGAGGTCGATCAGCACCGCCCCGGTCGGCGCCCGGAGCCGGTCCGCGATCTCGTCCTCGAGCGCGCGACGCTCGGGCGCGTGTCGCGCGAGCCGCGACCACGCGCGCCGGGCGGCCGGGGCGAGGGTGCGATAGCCGTGGGCCCGCTTGTAGAGCCTCCGGGCCTCGACGGCCCGCACGAGTCCGGCGCTGATCCCGCCCGAATCGCCGAGCCGGGTCAAGAGTTCGCCATCGGTCCATCGGAACTGCGGCGCGGCGAGCTCGGGAAAGCCCGGCTGGCGCTCGACCGCGGCCTGGGCCATCATCTCCGCGGCCCGGACCGTCTTGTGGTAGTACACGGTGGAGTACATCAGCGCCCGACCGACGAGGAATCCCTCGACCGCGCTCCGCCCCTTCTCCGCGAACAGCAGCCGGTCGCGGGCGACCCGCACCGTGTCGAGCAGTCGCACCGCGTCGATCGCCCCGTGCGCGACGCCGGTGTAGTGCGCGTCGCGCTGCAGGTAATCGATCCGGTCCGCGTCGATCGCGCCGTGGAGCAGCGAGCCGATCCAGCCGCGGGGTCGCCCCGACCGCGGGTCGATCAGCTCGGCGACGCGCGCCGGGTCCAGCCCGTGGCGCTCGAGGATCGTGGGCACCGAGCTCTCGGCGCCCGGTCCGTCCTCCCGTCCGGTCACCATCTGGCGGGAGACCCACTCATGGCCGTGCCCGAGGACCTCCTGCATCGGTCCGTCGACGGTGTGCGAGAACGGGCCGTGGCCGAGGTCGTGCAGCAGCGCCGCCGCCGCGAGCGCGCGCGCGTCGGCCTCGGGGAGCGAGAGCCGCTCGGCGAACCGCGTCGCGACCCCGTAGGTCCCGAGCGAGTGCTCGAGCCGCGTGTGGTTGGCGCCCGGGAACACCAGATGCGCGAAGCCGGTCTGGCGGATCTGCCAGAGCCGCTGGAACTCGGGCGCGCCGACCAGGTCGAGCGCGATCGCGTCGAGCCCGATCGGCCCGTGGACCGGGTCGAAGATCACCTTGCCGGCGCGGGGCGCCGTTCGCCGGGGCATCGCCCCCGGAGCCGCCCGCCCATTTAATTGAACGGAGGAACGGGGCCCGGGCCCGCCCCGCCGGAACGCGTCGAGCGCCGAACGTATTTAGGTCGCGAGAGTCGTGCTTCGCGTAGGAATGGCCGAGGCCACGCCCCCGCCGGAGCCGAGCGAGCCCGCGTCGGCTCTCGACGCCACCCGGCGCGCGTACCGCGCCGCGTTGGACGCGGAGAACGGCACGGACCGCGACCAGTATACCGGGGCGCTCAAGGCGTTCCTCGCGGTCGTCGAGGCCCGGCTGGCGGAGCTCCGCGACCCCGGCAGTGAGGTGGCCCCCTGGCTGGACGAGGCGGCGATGGCCTTCTACCGCGCGTCGCAGGCCGAGCTGGCCCGGCGCGCGATCGAGCTCGGCCTCGAGCTGACGCCCGGGGCCTCCGCGCTCCTCCACCACAAGGCGCTCATCCTGCTCGCCCTGAACCAGGACCTCCCCGAGGTCGTCGCGCTGACCGATCGAGCGATCGAGGCGAACCCGCACGACAAGGGGGTCTGGGCGACGCGCGGCGACGCGCTCAAGCTCCTGGGGCAGACGAACGACGCCGCCGAGTCGTACCTGCGCGCGCAGCAGCTCGACGCGACGTCGACGCAGTACGTCGACAAGGCCCTGAAGCTCGTCCCGAACCACAGCCGCGCGCTGCGCACGAAGCTCGAGCTCGCCCGCGCGAACGGCGGCGAGCTCCCCGCGCTGGCCGCGTGCGAGGAACTGCTCAAGGCGACGCCGGACGATCCCGAGCTCCTGCTGGCCCGGGCGGACCTTCTCGCCGCGCTCGGCCGGCTGCCCGAGGCGCTGGACGCGCTGGAGCGCGTCCACCAGCTCCTCCCGAACGATCCGCGGGCCAAGGTGCTCCACGTCCGGGCGCTGTTCCGTCTGGAGCGGACCGGCGAAGCGCTGCCGATCGCGAAGGGGATCGTCCAGGGGAGCGAGGCCCCGGACGTCGCGGCGCTCGACGAGATCGCGAAGGCGCTCGAGACCGACGCGCCCGATCTCGCGATCGCAGCGCGGCAGCGGCTGGGGGAGGTCGACCCGCGGAACCTCCAGAACCTGCTCGAGCTGCGCGACCTCGGGATCCGGCTCGACCGGGTCGACGTGGCGCTCGGCGCCTGCCGGACGATCCTCGCGGCCCAGCCCGAGAACCTCGAGGCGATGCGCGGGATCGCGGAGCTCGAGCTCGCGCGCGGCGACCCGGCGAAGTCCGTCGACGCGTACCGGGCGCTCGCGAAGGCGCATCCCCACGCGGTCCCGGATCTCAAGAAGGCGCTCGACGCCGCCCGGGCCGCAAACCTCGGGCCGGCCGTCCTCGAGTTCGCGCGCGCGGTCCTGGCCGAGGAGCCGAACGACGTGGCGGCCCAGGTCGAGCTCGCCCGCGGCCTCGCCGCCGCCGGCGATCCCGCGGGCGCGGTGCGGGCCTACGACACCCTGCTCGTGGCGCACCCCGGCGAGCTCCCGTACCTGCTCGAGAAGAAGGAGATCGTCGCGCGGACGAACGAGCCGGCCCAGCTCGCGGGCGTGCTCGACGAGCTGTTCCGCCTCGATCCCACCCGGACGGACGTCGCGGTCGAGCGGGGGAACCTGTACCTGACGCTCGCCTACGACGAGCCGGAGGGCTCCGGCGAGCGGGACCGCGCCGCGCGCACCGCCCTCGTCTCCTACGAGCGATCCTCCACGGACCCCGAAGCGGCCGCGGTGAGCCTGCTCGGGATCGCGCGGGGCTCGCGCCTCCTGGGCGACCACGAGCGGGCGATCCAGGCGTACCGCGACTTCCTCGACCGACCGGGCAACCAGGACCGCAACGATGTCCTAAAGGAGCTCGGGCACGCCCTCCGCGAGACGGGCCGGAACTCGGAGGCCACGGAGGCCTACGCCCGGGCGATCGCCGGCGGGCTCGAGGATCCCGACCTCTTCTGGGGGGCCGTCGAGGTGCTGGCCCTGCTCAACCAGGAGGCCCGCGCGCTCCAGCTGCTCGAGGTCCTCCTGCGGAAGGAGCCCTCCAATCCGCTCTTCCTCCGGAAGAAGGGCCAGCTCCTCCTCCGGCTCGGCCGACGCCCGGAAGCGCTCACCGTTCTCCAGGCCGCCGTCCAGGCGACGCCGGGCGACGCGAACGCCTACTTCGAGGTCGCGGAGGCGCTCCGGGCCCAGGGGGCGTACGCCGACGCGATCGAGTACCAGCGCCGCGGTCTCCAGATCGAGCCCAAGCACCGCCACGGTCGCCTCGCCCTGGCCGAGACCCTGCTGCTCGCCGGCCAGTACCCCGAGGTCGTGACGATCGCCGACCAGCTGCTGAAGGAGGACCCGAACGAGATCGCCGCCTGGAAGGCCCGCGGCGACGCGTGGCGGGCGCTCGGCCGTCCGACGGAGCTCCTCTATTCCCTCACCGCGATCCTGCTGCTCGAGCCGGAGAACGGACCGGCGCTGCTCGAGAAGTACCGCCTGCACCGGGACGCCGGCGAGAAGAAGGAGGCGTTCGAGACCCTGTCGAAGCTCCTCGCCATCGACGGCCCCGACGCGCACGACGCGACGCTCCATCTCGAGCGCGGCGACCTGGCCGCCGACCTCGGACTCGCCGAGGAGGCCAATCGCGCCTACGAGCGCGCGGCGGAGATCGACCCGGTCTACCGGGCCGAGATCGCGATTCGCCGCGCCCGGCTCCGGCTCACCGCGGGCCGGCCGGACCTCGCGCTCGAGGTGCTGGACGAGGGCCTGAAGGCGGCCCCCGCCGGCGCGCCCGCGAACCTCGCGGCGCTGCTCCTCCGGGCCGAGGTCCTCAGCGCCCTGGAGCGCCCGGCGGACGCGCGCGCCGTGTACGAGGAGGTCCGCCAGCGGGAGCCCCGCTCGCCGCTCGCGATCGCCGGCATCGCGCGCTCGCTGCTGGACGAGGGGCGGCCGGCGGATGCCCTCGAGTTCCTGCGCCAATCCACCCCGCAGCTGCCGCCGCAGGAGTCGCTCTACCTCTTGCTCGCCGAGGCCGAGAGCGGGCTGGGGCACCTCGACAACGCCGCCGAGGCCCTCAAGAAGGGCACCGAGCTCCTCCCGAAGAGCGAGGCGCTCTGGGTCCGGCTCGGCGAGGTCGGGATCGCCCGGCAGGCCTGGCCGGACGCCGCCAACGCCTTCGCGCACGCCCTGACGATCTCGCCCGCGAACGTCGAGGTGCTGCTCCGCGCCGGCTTCGTGGCCGACCGCCTCGGCCATCCGAACGAGGCGCTCTCGCTGTACGAGCGGGCGGCGGACGCCGACCCGAAGAACAAGCAGGCCTGGACCAGCCGCGGGCTGGCGCTCCTCGCCACGGGTCGCCCGCAGGACGCCCAGGCGAGCTTCGACCGCGCGCTCGCCCTCGACACCGACTTCGCGGCCGCGAAGGACGGGAAGAAGCTCGCGGTCCAGAAGACCCGGGACGCGGAGATCCAGCGCTACGGCATGGAAGCGCTCCTGCTCGAGGCGAAGCTGAACCGGACGGTCGCAAAGAACGACCTGTTCGTCACGCTCCACGTGCCGTACGAGTTCCTCGAGCCCGTGCTGGCCGCGATCGGCCGGCCCCCGGACCTGAGGCTCGACCGCCTGAACGAGGCGGAGATCCGCGACCTCGAGAGCGCCTCGTACCACCTCGTCACCCAGGCGCTCGAGCGCCGGCCGCCCGGGATCGAGCGACGCGGCTTCACCATGGCCGACGTCGCCGTGCTCTCCCCGACCGGCTACACCTTGGACCAGGTCCAGCGGCTCTTCGGCTACCTCAAGGCGGTCCTCGAGGCGGACCTGCGGCCCGAGAACCTCCGGCTCACGCCCGACGTCGAGGAGCTCGCCCGGAAGGCGCTCCTGCTCCCGCCGGAGCAGCGGACGCTGTTCCAGCTCGTCCGCAACCTGCGCGTGGGGCTGTACAAGGCGCGGCTGATCAAGGTCGTCGAGGAAGCCGGATCCGCGGTCCACGCCCCGCTGCCGACGCTCGACCTCGGCGCGTACTCGCCGGAGTTCCGCGCGGACGCCGCGCCGGCCGGTCCCGCGGGCCCCGTCCCCGACGCCGACGGCGACACGTACTTCGCGCCCGAGAACCGGCCCGCGGCGGGAGGCGGCCCGGGTCCGGCCGCGGCTCCCGCGGCGGCGGCGTTCGCCCCCTCCATCACGACCGCCGCGGCGTCCTCGCCCGCCGCGGGCCCGGCCCGATGCGTCGGGTGCGGGGGGATCGCCTCGGTCCAGCACATGTGCGGAGCGCCGCTCTGCCAGCACTGCATCGGCCAGTTCCCGAACTGCCCGAAGTGCGGGCGACCGATATCCACCGACAACACCCGGGCGCTGCCCGGTGCGTCCGTCCACGCCGTCGCGCCCGCGGCAGCCCGGGGGCCGGCGCACAAGGCGAAACCGGCCCCCGCCGCGCCCCGCCGAGACCATCCGGCGCCGGCCGCGAAGCCGGCGGAGGCCAAGCCCGCCCCCGCGGCTGCGGCGGCCAAACCGGCTCCGGTGGTCCCGGCCGCCCCGCCCAAACCGGCGCCCGCGAAGATCCCCGAGCCCCCCTCGCCCCCGCCCGCCCCGGTCGTGAAGCCGAAGCGGGACAAGCCGGACGACGAACCGCGGCTGTGAGTCGCCGGCCGACCCCTTCAGGTTCTTATAGTATCCCCGACTGATTCCAACGTTCGCCGGCCATGTCGACCCCTCCGTCCCCGTCCGCACCGACCGTCGCGAAGTGGAGCGCCCCGGTTCTGACGGCGCTCTTCCTGATCATCGCGGCCGTCCTGTTCGCGCTGGTCTACGTGCTGCTGCCCGGCAGCATGCACTTCTACGGTCTGGTGTGGATCGGCATCCTCGCCCTCCTCATCTCGCTGGTCTGCTATCTGGCGGAGTCCCTGGCCCGGGAGCCGTCGTACCAGCGCTCGCTCGCCTGGGGCTTCTTTGGGCTCGGCTTCGCGGTGCTCTACCTCACGATCGGGCTGGCCCCGTCCTACGGGGTCTCGATCGGGACGGCCTGGCAGCTCGCCGGCCTCCTCGTCACCACGATCGTGCTGGCGATCGCCGTCGTCGGCATGATGTGGCGGGCGCGTTCGGTCGCGGCGGTCCGGCCCCGGGAGGCCCAGCGCGAGCAGTGGCGCGATCGACCCGCGCCCTCGGCGTTCAGCTACGCCGCCGCGAACTCCCCCTCCGTTCCCGTGACGGCCGCTCCCCCGCCGCCCGCCGCGGGCCCGCGTCCCCCGGGAGGCTCGTAGATGTCCGCTCCGTCGGCCGCGCCCCCGGCGCCCGCATCGGCGATGCTGACCTGCCCGAAGTGCGGCGCGTCGGTGCCCGCGGGCAACAAGTTCTGCTCTTCTTGCGGCGCGCCGATGACGTCGGCTCCGAGCGCGATCACCCCCGCGTCCACCGCGGCCCCGGCGGCGTCGCCGGGTAACGGGGCGCCGGCCGTCGGGGCTCCGGGGGCGACGCCCATCGATCTCCGCCAGCGGGTCGACCAGGACCGCGGGGTGCTGAAGCGCCTCCAGCTGCTGGTGCCCGGCTACCGGGGATACCGGCAGGCCGAGGACATCCGGGAGGCGGACGCGCTCCTGCGCGTCCAGGTCGCGGACAAGATCAAGAACGCCCGGGCCACGCTGGACAACACGCGCCAGGCGCTCGTGCAGGCGAACCAGTTCGGCACCCTCACGGACCTCGCGCCCCTCATGGCCGACCTGATGCGCCTCGAGGGCGAGATCCGGCACGGCGAACAGGGGTACACCGGGATCTCGCCCGCGGTCCGGATCAACCCCCAGCAGCTCGACCGGCTCTACGAGTACGACTTCGGATTCGCTCAGGCGGGCGACCAGCTCGCCCAGACGATCGCGCCGCTCCCGGGCCTCGCGACCGGCCCGAGCTCGAGCCAGGTCGCGGGCGTGCTCGCGACCGCGCGCGGCCAGGTCAACCAGCTCGAGCAGGCGTTCAAGGCTCGGGTCCAGGCGATCGAGAACATCCGGGTCTCGTAGGATAGCAGAGGAGCATCACCGATGGTCACCAACAACCCGATCCCCGCGTCCGGCGGCAGCCTGATCGGCGCGACGACGATCAACTGGGAGGACGTCTACAAGGGCCCGAACGTGATGTGGCGCGTCCCGCGCAACATCAAGTGGGGCGACAACATCGTCGTCCGCGAGGACGAGACCGCGGTCTTCTACCGCGACGGGAAGGTCCTCGCCTACCTCGACCGGCCCGACCGGTACTCCCTCACGACGCTGAACGCGCGGCTGCTCGGGAACCTCGTGCAGTCGCTCTCGGGCGTCCGCCAGGAGGCCGAGGTCTACTACCTGCAGCGGCGCCTCTTCGACGGCAAGTTCGGGAGCACGGAGCCGTACGTCTTCCGGGACCCCGACTTCGGGCTGGTGCAGCTCCGCGTCTTTGGATCCTACCGGTGGAAAGTCGCCGCCCCGGACAATTTCATCAACACGTTCGTCGGGACGTTCGGCGCGGTCACGACGCCCGACGTCGAGGGGCGGCTCCGCGACCAGATGGTCCTGCTGGTCTACAACACCCTCGGGAAGCTCAAGGACCAGGGCATGAAGGTCACCGACCTCGCGACCCAGCTGACGACGATCGAGCAGGCCGTGCTCGGCGCGATCCCGCAGCACTTCGGACCCCTCGGAGTCGACGTCTCGCAGATCCAGGGGCTCTCGATCAACCTCCCGGACGAGGTCCAGAAGGCGATCGACACCCGGTCGACGATGGGCGTGCTGGGCGTGAACTATCTCCAGTACCAGGCGGGCCAGGCGATGACGACCGCCGCCGCGAATCCGTCCGGCGGCGCCGGCGCGATGGCCGGCGCGGGCGTCGGCCTCGGGGCCGGGCTGGGGATCGGCTATGGGATGGCCGGCCAGATGCAGGGCGCCTACACGCAGGCGCCGATGGTGATCTGCCCGAAGTGCAACGCGCAGGTGCCGTCCGGCACCCGCTTCTGCCCGAGCTGCGGGAATCCGATGACGCCGCCGGCGGCGGCTCCGTCGGGCACGCCGTGCCCCAAGTGCGGCCAGCCGGTGCCGGCGGGCGTGAAGTTCTGTCCGAACTGCGGGGCCTCGATGGCGCCGCCCGCCGCGCGGACGTGCCCCAAGTGCGGCAAGTCGGTGACCACGTCCGGCAAGTTCTGCCCCGAGTGCGGGGCCCCTCTCGGTCCGTAGGCCGACCCCGGCCCCGAGTAGGAACAGACGAGGAGGTCCACGATGTTCTGCACGAAATGCGGCGCGCAGCTCCCCGATGGGGCGCAGTTCTGCTACAAGTGCGGCACGCCGGTCGGGGGCGCCGCCGCGGCTCCGGCCGCCGCGTCCGCCGCGACGCCGGCGACCGCGGCCTCGTCCCCTACGCTGGCGGCGGCGGGGGTCCAGGAGCTGAAGTGCCCGGCGTGCGGCGCCCCGATCAAGCCGACGTTCGGCGAGATGGTGATCACGTGCGAGTACTGCGGAGGATCGGTCACGCTCGGCGGCGCAGGGTGGAAGGAGATCTCGAAGCATACGATGCTCCCCCTCAAGATCCTCGACCGGAACGCGGCCCTCAAGGCCGTCGAGGTCTACGTCGACCAGGGCTTCCTCCACCGGAACGACTTCAAGGAGTCGAAGGTCGCGGAGGAGCGTCTGAGCTACGTCCCGTTCTGGGTCATGCCCGCTTCGGCCTCGACGACGTACCAGTACCAGGCCGTGGGCACCGCGATAGGGGCGACGGCCGGCACCGTCGCCGCCTCGGCCGTGCTGGGCAGCGTCCTGGGCGGCGCCATCGGTGGCCGCCGGGGCGGGGTCGCCGTGATCCCGATCATGGGCGGTCCGGTCGTGAACCCGACGCGCTCCGAGACGGTCTCGGGCCAGTACGAGTACCCGGTGGTCGCGGTGAAGGCGATGACCGCCTACCAGCCCAAGGACTACCAGTTCGGTCTTGGCGATCGGACGTTCTTCGACAAGAAGACGATCCCCGATGGGACGCCGATCCTGAACGGCGACCTGGGGGAGGATGCGGCCCGGCACGCCGCCCAGGCCTACGTTCAGCAGCTCCAGAGCGAAGAGGTCCACAAGAAGCACAACATGGTCTCCCAGCTCCGCACGCAGGTCGACATCTCCGACGGGGAGCTCCTGCACGTGCCGATCTGGTACTTCCGGCTCGACCGGAAGGGCCAGAGCACGACGGTCCTCATCGACGGGCACGCCGGCCGCGTCATCCGGACGATTTGAGCGCGTTCCGAGTCGATACTCGTCTTTAAGCGAGGAATGGCCGCTCGCTGGGCGATGGCCGGACCATTGCGCGGTTGTGACCATCTCACGATCCAAGGAACTCGGGCCGGGGCTCTGGCCCTAGTAATCGTGCTGCTAGCCGCAGGCTTGTCTCATGGGACCCAAGGTCAATCAAACACTCGCGCACCAGATGTCATCCAACATCGTCATGGAGCCTCTTCGGAGCCAACCGCCAGCGCGTCCTATGTGAATGCCGACGGTCGCCAGATCGATCCGTCGCTGGCGTCAACAGTCGGCGACCAGCGCGTGGTCCGCACGGTATTCGTCAACTACGCCCTTGCGTCGGCTGGAAACTTTGCGAGCTCGGTCTGGAACTGGTGGGCAGGTCAGGCGGCGGTGGACCCGGCATCCGGCGATCTCTGGATCCCAACCGTGCCCATTACCAGATCCGGGGTTGCGGCCCCATCGTACGGGCCAACTCTGGTCTACAATCCGAGCAGCAATCAAACGAGCGTGTTCGCAAATCTGACGAACGCTTCGGCCCTTGCGTTCGATGAATCCAACGGGTTGCTCTTTGCCTCAGAGCCCCTCGCGAATGATGTAATTGCCATCAACATGACGACCGGCCAACCTGCAGGACCCCCGATTCAGGTAGGCGTACGGCCGGTTGCCCTGGCCTTGGATAAAACCAGCCAGCAGCTCTTCGTCGCGAATTCCGGCTCGGACAACGTTACGGTGATTTCCGCAGCTGGGCTGGATATCGTTCGATCGGGTATCCCCGTCGGACTAGATCCGACCACAATCGCGTCAGATTCGACAGACGGACTTCTGTTCGTTGCCAATTCCGGTGGCAGCAACCTTACAGTCCTCAACATGTCGGGCGACGACCCGGCTCCGGTATCTTCAATTCCACTGAGCTACGCGCCCTCGAGCCTGTCCTGGGCGGCGGGTCCGGACCTGCTCGCGGTAGGGATGCCCTCTGCTCCGTACCTCCAGGTCCTCGACGCGGAGTCGGGTGGCACGTCCGGGCTCTTTTCCGTCGGCACCGGGGTGACGGCGATCGCGACGAATCAGTCGGGATCTGAGTTCGTTATCGCCAACAACTCGGGCGAAAACTTGACGGTTGTAAACTCAACCTCCCACACTGACGAGATCGTTTCACAGGACCTCAACGTGGGTGTAACCCCGTTGCGTATTTGGGACGCGCTAAATCAGTCCGACCTGTTCGTTTGGAGCAACCGGTCGCGTGTGATTGGTACCATCGACCTCGAAAGCAGTCTCCTGGTACAGACTGCCCCTGACCTTGGTGTCCGAGCGGGTGACGCTGCGTACGACTCGGATTCGGATCGAGTCCTCCTCACCGATAGAACATCTAACGCGGTGGACTTCCTGAACGCGACGTCGCTACAGCCGTCACGGGCCCCCCTTCTCCTGCCCGGGGCTCCCGACTCGATAGTCGATGACCCGCTTACCGGCGTCGTTTTCGTCGGATATGTGGGTGGTGTCGAGGGTATCAGCCCCGAGACCGGGGCCGTTCTACTCGAGAACGACTCCCTTCCGGGGAACAACTCCGATCTGGTGGCGGACTCCACCGCGGGCTTCCTATGGGACTTGAACTCAGTCTCGGGTCTTCTCTCTTTGAACCTGTCCAGCCTCAACGGCTCTTTGCTTACGGGCTTGGATGTCGGCCAGGTCAATATTCGGGGCGTCGCGCTCGACTCTCTGAACAACAATCTATACGTCGTAGATCGGACGAATTCGTCAATCGCGATTTTGAACGCTTCCTCTGGCATTCCTGATAACCCCCCAATCACAGGAATTCCGGGGCTGACATCGGTCGCTTACGACTCCGCCGACGGACTTCTCTATGCATTGGGCGCGGCCGTCTACGCTATCAACACGTCTACCGACGATATCGTCGCCGGTCCAATATCGATTGGCTCGCACACTGCGGCCTGGTCAATAGTTTACGACGCTTCGCAGGCGTCCCTCGAAATCTCGACGTCGGACGCATCTCCTGCATACAATGGCACGCTCGTCATCCTGGGCGGAGCATCGTTGAACGCGAGTCTGGGGGGGATGATCAGCGTTCCAGTGGGACAGCTCCCGCTCGTTGCCGTCCCCGTCGACCTTCCGGGGAGCATGGCTAGCGACTCTGGCGAGATTTGGGTCCCAAACGACGCGTCGGGGACGTTGAGCGTGATTGCGAGTCCGCCGGAAGTGACCTACTTTTTTGCCACTCCAAACCCTGTTGACCAAAACGTGGCCACGCGGTTTCTGCTCAGCTACGTCGGAGGGGCTGGGCCCTCGGTGGTCTCGTACTCTGGTTTGCCGTCGTCGTGCGTCTCTGTAGATGCCCTCGATCTCAATTGCACGCCCGCCGCCCGGGGGACATACAACGTAACGGTCGATATCGTCGATTCACTCGGATACGTCGCATCGGCCATCGCGGTTCTGTCCGTGAGCCCGACGATCCACGTCCGCCTGAGCCTCTCAGCTACTCAGCTCGACCTCGGCATGCCGCTCAACGCTACCGCCTCGATCCCCTCCGGCAGCGGCACCGCACCCTACAGCTTCGCCTGGACTTGGGGCGACGGGAAGTCATCGAAGGGAGCGGCCCAGACTCACACTTACGGGACCACTGGCACTTACGTGTTGACTGTCACCGCCACCGACGGCGGCGGGGGCGTCGCGAGCACAGCGGCAACCGTGACCGTAGTAGCTGCCCCCCAGGTGGGTTTGTCGTCCTCGTCTCCGGTCAATGAAACCGACGTGGACATCCCTATTCAGCTCAATGCCACGGTTGTCGGCGGAACGACGCCGGGCACTGGAACGTGGAACCTGACGGGAGGGGTCGTTCTGCACGGCCTCTCCGTGTCTCATAAATTCAAGACGGTGGGGATCTACTTCGCGAACTTCACCTACGTTGACGCCTCGGGATACACCGTCACTAAGACGATGTCCGTGCAGGTCAATCCGGCCCTGTCCATCAAGCTCTCGACGCTCCCATCGACGGCCCCGAT
>JASIBA010000136.1 GCA_030041735.1 Thermoplasmata archaeon
AGGGTCAACCGGTCGCCGCCGACGACCTGGTTGCGCACGAGGGCCGCCTCGGGCATCGCGAGGTTGAACGGAAACTGCACGAACCGGAACCCATGGCGGGCGCCGCCGACCTTCTCGGCGATCCGGACCCCGCTCTCGAGCGAGAAGTACCCCGGATCGGTGCGGGCCGCGCGCAGGCAGTCCCACGTGGCGAGACCGTAGGCGCCCAGCAGACCCTTCGCGCGCAGCTCCTCGAACCCGGCGAACGCCGCCTCGAGCCGACGATCGAACTCCTCGCGGCCCACCGCGGGGAGCTGCGTGTCCGGCCCGTTGTGCAGGTAGAACAGGTCGATCTCGCCAAGGCCGAGGTTCCGGCGGCTCCGCTCGAACTGGTCCGCCAGGTACCGGGGCGTCATGGCGTGGCAGTCGTCGACGACGTCCGCCGGCCGGAGCACCTTGCGGTCGTAGAGCTCGCGGCGGACCCACGCGTCCGGCGGGATCCGGGCCTCGGCATCCGGGGCCAGATACCCGCCCTTCGTCGCGACGAACACCTCACTGCGATCGATCTCCTCTCGCTCGAGGAGCCGCGCGAGCGCCCGTCCGATCGATCGCTCGGCGCGCTGGTGCCGGTAGTTGATCGCGGTATCGAGCACGTTGATCCGGCCCGACGTGAGCGAGATCGTCACCGCCTGCTCGACCGCGAGATCGGTCGCCGCGTCCGGCGGACCGATGTAGGTGCCGAGCCCGAGCGAGGTGAGCGTGAGCTCGCCGGGCGCCCGCCGGAAGTGACCGTCGGGCAACCCCCGGCCGTTCAGCCCCCGGGCCCGGAAGCCCGCGGTCCCGTCGGGGGTCGCGCGCCCGCCCGCGAGCGCCACGCCCCTCCGGGCCGAAGGCGCTCAAAAGGTCGTTCCCGCCGACCCCGGGGCCCGCCACCATGAAAAGGGTGGCGGCGTTGCGGGGCGGACCCGGGCGATGCCGCGCCGCAAGTACGGACGGATGCAGAAGCCGATCCCGCCCGTCGCGCCGGAGAAGTGCCGGCTCTGCCGGCTGCCGAAGCCGTGCCCGATCCACGCGCGCTCGGGTCGCGCGCGCGTCCCCGCGACGCCGGACTAGGCGGCCGGTCCGCGCTTGCCCGTCAGCAGCGGCGTGGCGACCTTCTCGTGGAACCGGTCGGCGACGTGGCCGATCCGCTCCACGACCCGGGGCGAAAGGCGCCCGCGGGCCCGGCCGAGCGCGGCCTCGAGCCCGAAGCGGGCCTGCTCCCACCGGTAGAGGGTCTCGGGATACGCCGCCTCGTACAGCAGCGCGCGACCGCCGGCCCCCCGCCGCGAGGGAGCGCGGCCGGTCAACCGGTTCCGCACCGCCTCGTGGAACCGCGTGCCCGGGACGGGGACCGCGATCGAGACCGAGTACTCCTCCGGGCTGAACCGGCGGAAGAGCTGCAGCGTCGCCTCGATGTCCTCGAGGGTCTCGCCCGGGTATCCGAGCATCAGGAACCAGAACTGTCGCACGCCTTCCTGGCGGAGCGCCTCCGCGGTCCGCTCGACCTGGGCGAGGCGCGTCCCCCGGTTCATCAGATCGAGCATCTTCTGGCTGCCGGACTCCACGCCGACGTACACCCGGGCGAGCCCGGTCGCCCGCATGCGGTGGAGGAGCTCCGGCTTGAGCAGATCGACGCGCGCGAGGCACTCCCACTGGAGGTCGAGACGCTCCTCGGCGAGCAGCGAGAGCAGCCGATCGATCCACGGGCGCGACACGCCGAACACGTCGTCGCAGAACCGAACGTAGTCGACGCGGTAGCGGTCCCGCAGCGCGCGCAGCTCCTCGACCACGCGCTCCGGGCTCTGCTGACGGAAGGTGCGGCCGAACGTCGGCTTCGAGCACCACGAGCAATCGAAGGGGCACCCCCGCGAGGTCAGCACGGCCGCCCGGCGCTCGCCGGTCGACCGCTGCCATCGGCCGAGGTACTCCTCCATGTCGACCAGGTCCCAGGCGGGGAGCGGCAGCGCGTCGAGGCTTCGGAGGAACGGTCGGGGTGGACCCCGGACGATGCGACCCTCGCGGTGCACGAGCACGCCCGGCGTGCCCGCCGGGTCGAGCCCGGCCGCGACGCTCCGGGCGAGGTCGGCGAGCGTCGCCTCGCCTTCGCCGGGCACGACGGCCTCGAACCCGTGGGTCAGGTACTCCTCGGGGCGGCTCGCCGCGTCGGGGCCGCCGGCGACCGCGAAGGCCCCGAGATCCCGGGCGATGCGCCCGACCTCGAGCGCGCGATCGTGCGTCAGGGTCTTCGTGTGCACGCCGACCACATGCGGCCGGAAGCTCCGGATGCGCGACGCCGCGGGGCGCGCGTCGCGAGCGAACGTGAGGTCGACCAGGTCGACGTGGATCCGCTGGCCGCGGAGATAGGCCCCCAGCGTGAGCAGGCCGAGCGACGGGTAGAGCTCGACGAACTTGCGCTCCATCGGGTCGGTCCGCGCGAGATACGGATCCACGAGCAGGACGCGCGGGGTCTCGACCGGGGCCCGTGCGGCCGCCCCCCGATCAGTCATCGCGGCGCCCCCTCCGCACGATAGGGCGACCGCCCGAGATCGCGCCGACCGGACAGTAGGGCACGCACCAGCCGCACTCGGTGCAGTTCGGGAGCACTTCGAGGCGCGTCGGGGTCAGCTCCATCGCGTTCGGCGGACAGACGCCGGTGCAGAGGCCGCACAGCACGCAGATGTCCGGGTCGACCGTGACCAATGCGCTCCGGGTCCCAGGAGGGCCCGCCTCGGCCGTTGGACCGGCGGCCGTCTATAAAACGGTCCCGAGCGAGGGCGCTCAAGCCGGAGCGGGCGACGAGGGAGCGGCGGGATGCAGGGCGCGCCCGAGCGCGACGAACCCGGTCAGGGCGCACTTCACGCGCACCGGGGACAGCGGGATCCCCAGCGCCTTCAGCACGTCGTCGCCCGAAAGGCGACCGGCCTCGTCGAGCGGTAGGCCCGCGATCCGATCGGTCAGCATGGACGCGGACGCCATGCTGATGGCGCATCCGTCGCCCTCGAACCGGACCTGGTCGATGCGGTGATTCGACGGGTCGACCTTGAGGCGGAGCGTGATGTGGTCCCCGCACGTCGGATTGGACTCCTCGCCGACCCGATCGGCCCCTTCCAGCGGGCCGTAGTTGTGGGGGGAGCGGTAGTGCGCCAGGATCACTTCCTGGTACATGTCGTAGGCCACGGGTCTCACCTTCGACCGATGCAGGCGGCGGACGGTATAAATCGCCGCCCACCTCGATTTCGCGCGCACCACCCCCGGGGGGGCGAGCTCCCTCCCGCCTCCGGGACCGGCGGGGCCGCGGCCGGGGAGCGGGCGACCTCGGATGGGCCGGTCCGCTCATCGAGACCCGCACCGGGCCACACGTTATAACCACACCCGAGTGTGTAAATCCGATGGCCTCTCCCACGCCGAAATACGACGAGTGGCTCTCGGCCGGTCAGGTTCAGAGTGCGTCGCGGGAACTGCACGATCCGCCGGCGTTCTCCGCCCTGCGCGAGGACTCCTTCCAGAGATTCCTTCGTCTCCCTCTCGAGCCCGATCCGCTCTACCGCGGCTACGGGTACTTCTCGAACGTCGACCTTCGAGGTCTCGAGCCGGCTCCCCATGGATCGCCGGTCCCGATCCCCCGGCCGCTCCCGGGAGCGATCCAGCTCGTGCATGACGCGTCGGGCACCCGGGCCCACGTGCCGGAGCATCTTCGGCAAGCGGGCGTCCGCTTCACCTCGCTCGAAGAGGTCTGGTCCGGACCGGAGGCCGACGTCCACCGCTTCCTCCGGGGCGGGGAGGAGCCGACCGATCGGCTCAGCGCCCTCGCCACGACCGTCCTCAACCGGGGCTACGTGCTCGAGCTCCCCGACCAGCTCCGCGAGCCGGTGCGCGTGCAGGACCTCGCGGTCCTCTCGACGGCCCACGAAGCGCTCTCGGTCCGTCGTTCGGTCCGGGCCGGCGCGTCCACGCAGCTCCTGCTGACCGAGGAGGTCTTCTCGATGGCCGGCGCGGCCAACGGCCAGCGCCTCTACGCTTCGAGCACCGACGTCGACCTGGGGGAGCGCGCGAAGGCCATCGTGCTCACGGTGCACGCGCCGGACCTGCGGACGGTGTCGCTCTACCGCCGAACCGCGACGACCGGCGCGGCCAGCCGGCTCGCCTGGCTCTGGAATGGGCTCGGTGGGTTCCGCACTCGGAGCCGCAACCGCACCGACCTCCTCGGCTCGGGCTCGATCGTCGACGATCTCCAGACGTTCTTCGGGGCCCAGCAGCAGTCGTTCGACAGCTCGGTCGACCTGACCCACGTTGGGACCGACACCCACGGTCAATCCATCACCCGCGGCGTGTTCCGCGACGAGGCCCGCGGGATGAGCCGCGGGCTGGTCCGGATCCAGCACGAGGCGCGCAAGACGATCAGTTTCATCTCGGAGCACGCGATGCTGCTGTCGAAGGGCGCCCGATCGGACACGATCCCGATCCTCGAGATCCTGTGCCGCGACGTGAAGGCGACGCACTCGACCTCGGTCGCGCCGGTCGATCCCGAGAAGGTGTTCTACCTCGAGTCGCGCGGGATGTCGACCTCCGACGCGATCCGGGCGATCGGGGAGGGGTTCCTCTCGTACGTGCTCGAGCGCGCGCCGATCGCGGGTCTGCGCGACACGCTCTACCCGACGCTCGCCGCCCGCTGGGACGGGCGCGAGATCCCGTGGCGGTCGGAGCAGTTTCCGATCCTCCCGGAGCTCGAGGTCGCGGGCACCGAGCTCTCTCCCGAGTGGCGGTTCGACGCCAAGCTCAGGTAGGGGAGCGGCGTCCGAGACGCATGCCGCTCATCCTCGAGTCGGACGCGTATCCGGAGTCCACGCTCCTCGCGCTCGCGAGAGAGTTCTCCGAGAGCCTCCGCGAGATGCGCGGGATGATCGACGCACCCCGGGGCCGGGTCCTGCAGCCGGCGGGGCTCGAGGCGGCGCGCGATCTCCTCGAAGCCGCGCTCCGACGGATGGAGCCGGTCGCCGAGGGCGACGCCGGACGCCTCGCGGCCCAGGTGAATCTGGGCTATGCGACCATGATCGCGGTGATCGACCTGGTCAAGTCGCACACCGACGTCCCGCAGGTGCCGCGACCGCGGCCCGCGACGCCCGAGCCTACCCGACCGCGCCGGTCATCTCGAGCTGGATCAGCCGGTTCAGCTCGAGCGCGTAGTCGACGGGGAGCTCCTTCGCGAACTCGGCGAGGAAGCCCATCAGGATCAGGTGGATCGCGTCGGACTCGTTGAGCCCGCGGCTCATGAGGTAGAAGATCTGCTCCTCGCCGATCTTCCCGACCACCGCCTCGTGGGTGATCGTCGCGTCCTCCTCGTGGATCTCGTTGTACGGGTACGTGTCCGACCGGCCGAGCTCGTCGGGGAGCAGCGCATCGCAGCGGACCGCCGCCTTGACGCCCGTGGCCCCGGGCGCGACGTGCAGGAGCCCGCGGTAGCTGGTCTGGCCGCCGCGGATCGCGATCGACTTCGCGATGATCTTGCTCGAGGTGTCGGGCGCGGAGTGGACCGCCTTCGCCCCCGAGTCGATGATCTGACCCTCGCTCGCGAACGCCACCGACAGGATGTCGGCGCGGGCGCCGCGGCCGCGGAGGTAGACCGAAGGGTACTTCATCGTGATCTTCGAGCCCATGTTGCCGTCGACCCACTCGACCAGCGCATTCTCGTAGGCGACCGCGCGCTTGGTCACGAGGTTGTAGACGTTCTTCGACCAGTTCTGGATGGTCGTGTAGCGGAGCTTCGCGTATGGCTCCGCCACGACCTCCACGACGGCAGCATGTAGAGAGTCCGTAGAATATATTGGTGCTGTGCACCCTTCGAGATAATGTACCTTCGAGCCTTTGTCACCGATAATAAGTGTCCGTTCAAACTGTCCAACGTTCTTAGCGTTAATCCTAAAGTAAGCCTGCAGCGGGATCTTGCACTCGATGCCCGGAGGTATATAGACAAAGCTTCCCCCGGACCACACCGCGCTGTTCAGGGCAGCGAACTTGTTGTCGTTGTAGGGCACGACCTTGCCGAAGTACTTCCGAACGATGTCCGGGTGTTCGCGGACCGCGGTGTCCGTGTCGCAGAAGATGATCCCCTGCGCCACGAGGTCCTCGCGGAGCTTGTGGTACATCGTGCCGCTGTCGTACTGGGCCCCGACGCCGCCGAAGTACTCCCGCTCGGCCTTCGGGATCCCGAGCTTCTCGAACGTGTTCTTGATGTCCGCAGGGAGATCGTCCCAGCTGCGCTTGGTCTCTCCCTCGAGCAGCGGGTTCGCGTAGTAGGTGTAGGCGTCGAAGTCGATGTCGCTGAGATCGGGGCCCCAGTCCGGCATCGCGCGCTCGACGAAGTGGGCGTAGGCGCGGAGGCGGTACTCCCGCATCCAGTCCGGTTCCTTCTTGAAATCGGAGATCTGTTCGACGATCTCCCGCGAGAGACCCTTCGCGGTGCGAAGGCGGTACGTCTCGGGATTCTTGAAGTCGTACCGCGTGTAGTCCAGCGGGGTGATGTCCTGGGCCGTCTGCGCCATGACCGTCTCCGGCAATTCCATCACCCCGGTGTATTTAAATAAGAGGTCGCCACGGCGGCGACAGAGAGGACCTCGGCGTGCCGACGCGCTCCGAGCCGGTCGGTGTCGGGCCCTCCGCTACAGCGGTTTCGCCGAGCTCGGCCCGTCCATCCGTGTCAGTTGAAGACCTTCGCTACCCGTTCGAGCCCGTCGAACAGCCGGTCGATCTCGGCCTCGGTGTTGTAGAGGTACGGGCTGGCGCGGGTCAGCGCGGGAACGTGCAAGCGATCCATCAGTGGCTGGCAACAGTGGTGCCCTGCTCGGACCGCGATCCCGTCCGCGTCGAGCAGCTGGGAGACGTCGTGGGGATGGGCGCCCTTCAACGCGAAAGAGAACAGGCC
>JASIBA010000137.1 GCA_030041735.1 Thermoplasmata archaeon
GCCCGCACCTCCGCGAGGTAGGCGTCGTCCAGTTCGGAACGGAGGCTCGCGAAGAACCGAGCGAACGCCTCCGATCGGAACTGGTCCCCGGCCCGGTCCGCGACGGCCCGCAGGCGCTCCAGGCATGCCGCGTATCCCTCGAGCGCCCGTACTCCGCGGAACAGCAGCGAGTCGGGGTAGTTGCCGATCCCCCAGAATTCCCGCTCCCGCGACAGCGCCGATTCCGCGATCGCCCGGAGCTCGCGGATCGCCTCGGGATGGGCGCGGCAATCCTCCAACGCGTCCAGCCTCCGCCGGATCGCGGCCTCGTCGGGGAGCGGGTCGAGCAGGACCTGGCGTGCGACGCCACGATCGAACGCGTCCCCTCCGCTCATCGCGTCCAGGAGACCGCCGACCCCGAGGTCGTGTTCGAGCGCGTCCGCGCCGGGCGGGAGCGGACGGTCCGCCTGATACGAGCGGTCCGAGAACAGTAGGAGGGCTCTCACGGGGACAGTCTCCGGAGCAGGGTCGTGTACGCGAGGCCATGACGTTCCGCGAGGGCCCGGGCGTACGCCTGCCCGTCCGCCGGGCGCCGGGAGAGGCGGAACGTTCGGATGTTCGGATCGTGCGGGGCGACCTCCGCGACGAGGCTCACGGTCCCCGGACCGAGGCGGGAGAGCTCGTCGAGGAAGGTCACGCAGACCCCGATCACGCCGCGGACCAGGAACCGGCGCAGGATCTCCGTGCCGAGCGCCAGGGCGTCCTGGACGGTGGCGCCGGAGAAGCTCTCGTTCAGGACCACGAGGCTCGAGGAGGTCGATTCCTCGAGGATCTCGCGGAGCCGCCGGAGATCGTCCTCGAGCCGGCCGCGTACCTGATCGAGGCGCTCCTCGCCGCCGAAGTGGGTGAGGATCCGATCGGGAAGGCGAACGCGCGCGGCGGCGGCGGGCACGGCCAGGCCGAGCCCCGCGAGGTGGTGGAGCTGCCCGAACGCCCGGGCGAACGTGGTCTTGCCGCCCTGGTTCGGACCGGTGACCACGAGCATCTGCTCCGGGGGAGCGAGCGCGTAGCCGTTCGGAACGATCGCCGAACCTCCTCGGTCCTCCCGGGTGGCGAGGGCCAGATCGAACATCCCTTCGACGGCCTCGCCCTCCCCGGCCCGGACGATCTCGGGGTAGACGAAGGACCGTCCGCCGCGCCGCAGCGGTTCGGTGAGCTCCAGATACGCGAGGAAGAACTGGATCTCCCGGTCGACGCGGGCGACCGTCGGGTCGATGCAGCGGCTCGCCGCGCCCTCGAGCGCTGCGAGACGGCCGAACGCGGCCGGGAACAGGGTCGCGATCCGCTCCACGATCTCGGTCTCGACCGTGTCGAGGTCCGGCGACTCCGGCCACCGGAAGCGGTACTCCTTCTCGGCCGTGCGCTCGAAGCGCTCGAACGTGCGCTCGACCTCGCGGCCGTAATCCGGCTCGCCCCGGTAGGGACGGACCTCGCCCCGGCGGCCCTTCAGGTGGACCACGACCTGGATCTCGGCCAGCAGCGCCTCGACGGCGTCCGCTTCGGACCGGAGGCCCCGGAACGCGACGGACGCGACGTAGGCCCGCAGGAAGTCGCGGAGGCCTTCCCACCCGGGGGCGTGCGAGGGGATCCCGTCGAGCACCGAGGCGAATTCCGCGACGTGTTGGACGTACGCGCGCGCCGCCTCCAGTCGGACGCGCGCGCGCTGGAGCGGGTGGTACCGTCGCTCGGCCGCCGCGAGCGCCGCTCGGACCTCGCGCAGCCCCAGCGTGAACGCGAGCGCGGCGGCCCGCAGGTCGGGTCGCTCGAGTTCCCGCGCCACGTCCTGGCGATAGGTCACGACCTCCGGGGATGCCGCCGGTGACTCGTAGAGCGGACCCAGGTCGTACGCTTCCCGGGACCGCTGGAGCGCGGACACGATCTGGTCGAGGTTGAGGTCGCGCAGGACCGACGGGGGGGTGCGACGCGCTCCGGGCGCTCGCGAAGGACCCGCGGGCTCGAGGAGTCCGGGAAACGGGGTTGGCCACGCCGCGGGAGAGGACGGCCCCGAGGCGTCTCTTCCGAGCGCGGGATCCGGAGGCTCGGCCGAATCAAGCGCGGGCACGACCCTCGCCTCCCTCGGGCGTCGGCGGGCGCACGGCCGGGCGGCCGTCCGGCGTCCCGAGCAGGGATCCGAGCTCCGTCCGCCAGTCCTCCACCCGATGGACCCATTCGTCGCGCCCGTTCGCGCTCGATCGGTCGCGGTCCCAGCCGGTCCGGACCGCCGCCTCGATCGAGGCGACCGTGCGTTCGACCTCGCCGAACATCTCTCGGCGGAACTCCTCGATCGCCCGGTGGCCCCGCTCGACCAGGTCCGAGCGGATGCGACCGGCCTGGGCGTCCAGCTCCTCGGAGACGAGCCGGGGCAGCCGCCCCCGGAGCCGGCTGCGGACCACGGCCGCCGGGAGGAGCAGCACGGTCTGGCCCGCGAAGGTACCCTCGAGCAGGCCGGCGACGTTCGCGCGGTAGCCCGGAAGGCTTGGCAACTCCCCCTCGCTCTCCATCGGGGCCAAGCGGACGTCGAACGACTCCCCGGCCGCGGACTCGACCTGCCGGGCGAGCGACTGCATGCGCCGGCTGTAGCGAGCGAAGCCCGCGCGGAGCGTGGCGGCGAACTCTTTCTCGAGCGACGCGCGCATCTCCGCGACCGGGGGTGCCACGAGCTCCCGGAAGCGTGCGTCGAATTCGCGCACGAAGCGGCCCGATCCGATCGTCCCCGAGGACCGAAGGAAGGTTTCCAATCCCGCGACGACCGGGGTCCTCTCGGACTCCTGGAACCGCGCGAGCTGGGCCGTCGCGACCTGAACGGCGGTGTCCACGTCCTGCTCGAGCAGCGCGTCGGCCGCGCGTCGCTCGGTCCGGAGCTCGTCGATCGCCCGGTCGAGGGCCGTGACGGCGGATTCCCAGCGCTGACGCGACGCCCACGAAGCGCGCAACGAGAGGTCCGCGACCGTCAGGAGGCGGCGCGCGTACTGGGCGATCCGCCGATCGGCCACCGCGGCCGCGGCGGCCCAGCGCTCCTCGCCCAGGTACCGGCCCAGGTCCCGCGCCAGCACGTCGACGCCGGTGACCGCCCGCTCCACCGGCGAGGCGGTCGCCGCGAGCCGAGTGGCGGCGCGCGCCGACAACAGGTACAGCCGGGGCCGCTCCACTCCCGCCCGCTCGGCGAGGGTCCGTTCCGTGTAGCGCAGGAGCGTTTCCAGGTCCTCGGGGGCGACGAGATCGATCTTGTTCATCACGAAGAAGAACCGGGTCGCGTACTCCCGCGCGCGACGGAGGAACTCCAGCTCCGCGTCCGAGATGGCAGGATCCGGCGAGAGCACGAACACGACCGCTTCGACGCCCTCCAGCAGGCGGTACGCCGCCCGCGTCGTCGCATCGTGCACCGAGCCGACGCCGGGCGTGTCGACGAAGACCACGTCCCGCGCCCATCCGGGGAGCGGAATGCGCACCTCGACCCGCTCGATCCCCCGGCGATTCTCCGGATTGGCCGCCTCGGAGACGAACTCCGGGAGCCGGTCCAGCGGCTCGCGTTCGACCGAGCCACCGACGCTCTGGACGAGGAGCTCCCCCGGTCCTTCCCGGATCTCGGTCGCCACGGTCGTGAGGGGCAGGATCCCCGTGGGGAGGACGCTGCGACCCACCAACGCGTTCAGCAGCGAGGACTTTCCCCGCTTGAACTGCCCGAGCACCGCGACCTTGAGGAGCCCGTGCTCGAGCGTTTCGAGCGTCGCGTCGATCGCCCGACGGCAGTCGGCCTGGGCGAGCCCGTCCGCGATCTCACCGAGTCGGTGGAGTGCCCCGAGCGAGGGCGTCGGCGACGGATGCGGAGATCGATTCAACATCGAACACTGCCGTAGGAGCCATCATCCGCGGAGCGGCGTTGGCTAGGCGGGCTCCATCGCCGCCAGCGAATGGGGCCGGCGCCTACTTACCCTTATCCGGCTCCGACGCTGCGCAGGGCGGCGGGGTCCCGACCGGGTAGGGTCGGGCCACGGCCCGGGGCGGATTCGTATGGACGGCGTCGAGGCGACTCCCGCGCGGCCCGACCCTCCCCTACCCGGTCGGACGCGCCGACGCATCGCGCCGGACGTCTGGGCGGTGTCGCTCACGAGCCTCTTCTCCGACTGGTCGTACGAGATGGTGCTCCCGATCGTCCCGTTCTTCCTCGCCTTCGTCCTGCTCGCCTCGCCCTTCGTCGTCGGCCTGGTCGACGGGGCGGCCCAGTTCGCGCAGAGCGCGGTCCAGGCGACGGCGGGGTCCCGTTGGGCGACCGGTCGGGACCGAAAGGTCCGCGGGTCGTGGGGCTACCTCGCCACGACCGTGAGCCACGGGCTCCTCGCGCTGGCTCTGGTGTGGCCCGAAGTGCTCGCGCTCCGAGTCTCCGCGTGGATCGGCCGCGGCTCGCGCCAGCCGATCAAGAAGGCGATCGTGGCGAACGCGACGTCGCACGAGCAGCAGGGCCTCGCCTTCGGGCTCGAGCAGGCGATGGACACCGTGGGCGCGATCCTCGGGACCGGAGCGGCCGTCGCGCTCGTGCTCTGGATGGGGACCGGGGCGTTCCGCGCGATCTTCGCGATCTCCGTGATCCCGGGAGCCATCGCCGTCGTCCTGTTCCTCGTGCTGGTCCGCGACGCGTTCGCGCCCGGCCGGGCCGCGTCCCCCGGCGGACCGGCCCCGGGGTGGCACGGATTTCCTCCGACGGTGCGATGGTTCCTGGTCGCGGAGGCCGTGTTCGGGCTCGGCTACTTCAGCATCCTGCTGGCGCTCCTTCGGGTCGGCGAGAACCTCGTCCCGTCGATGGGCGGCTCGATCGGGGGCGCGGTCGTCGCGTCGCTGCTGCTCTACCTCCTCTACAACCTGATCTTCGCCGGCCTCTCGGTACCGGTGGGAGGATGGGCGGACCGGGCGCCGGGAATCGGGCTCGTCGCGCTGTCGTTCGTACTGTTCGCCGTCGTCGACGGGTTCCTCGCGGGTCCCCCGGATCTCGCGTTCGGGCTGCTGGCCTTCGTCGCCGCCGGTGCGCAGGTCGGCTTCCAAGGCGTGGCGGAGTCGGCGTGGCTGGCGCGTCACGTGCCCGCCGAGCAGGTGGGGCCAGCGTTCGGCTGGTTGGGATTGGTGCAGGGCTTCAGCGTCCTCGCCGGTTCGTTGATGGCCGGGGCGATCTGGACGTACGTGTCCGCCCCCCTCGCGTTCGGGGTGTCCGCGGTCTGCTGCGCGGCAGGCGCGCTCCTGCTGCTCCCGGTCGCGCGGGCCCGGCCGCGGGCCGCCCCGGCCTGAGGCGGGCTCCGACCCTCGATCGGTCCCGGACCGCCGACCGGCCGTGCGAAGTCTTCTTAATGGGGGACCGGTACGCCGCTCCTCATGCGCACGAAGCCGGTCGAGGGCGTGCTCCGCCTGGACGTGGTGGCTCTGGAGCCCCATCCGGCCATCTACCTCGCGTACGACGGCCTCGCGGGCTTGAGCCAACGTCCCCTCCTCCGCGACCTCGTTGACGAACTCGAGCGCAAGGGGCCCGGCGAGTGGACGAAATTCCTGGAGGCGCTGCGCGCGCGACGCTCCGGCGCCATCCACGTCTACTTCTCCGACTACGTGAGCTACGGGATCGGCGGCGGCGACGCCGCGGCCGAGTTCTTCCTCGGTTCGTACCTGCTGCTCCACGAGCCCGCCCGACCGGCGGGGAAGGACCCGGCCGTGCCCGAACACCTCGCGTTGGTCCGGCCCGGCGGCGTCGAGCGGCTCGCGCTCGAGGGTCCCGCGAACTGACGGGCGTCCGCGACACCCTTTTCCCGCGGGGTCGCTCCGGAGCCCGGCGAGCGCGGGGCGAGCGTGACGGACGAGGGCCCGCTGGAGCGCGAACGGCGGGGCAAGGTCGAGCGCATCCGGGAGGAGGGGCGCGAGCCCTACCCGTGGTCGTTCGAAGGTCGTGTCACGACCGAGGAGGTCCGGGCCGCCGCCACTTCGCTGGCCCCGGGTGCCGAGGCCTCGGACCGTTCGTTCCGGGTCGCTGGGCGCCTCCGCGCCATCCGCGTGCACGGACGGACGGCCTTCGCCGACCTCGAGGACCAGGCCGGGGCGCTGCAGCTGCTGCTGAACGAGGACACCGTCGGTGGGGAACGCTTCCGGACGATCCTGCGGGATCTGGACCCCGGCGATGTCGTGGGCGCCGAGGGAACCGCCGCGCGGTCGAAGCGAGGAGAGCCCTCGCTCCGGGTGCGCGACGTGACGCTGCTCGCCAAGGCGATCGCTCCGCCCCCGGAGAAGTGGCACGGGCTCCAGGACGTCGAGGAGCGCCTCCGACGCCGGTACCTGGACCTGCTTTCCTCGGCGGAGTCGCGGGAGCTCTTCCGGGCCCGCTCCCGGCTCGTGCAGGAGATCCGCCGTTTCCTCGACGACGCCGGTTTTCTGGAGGTCGAGACCCCGATCCTGTTGCCCATCGCGGGGGGGGCCGCCGCCCAGCCGTTCGTGACGCAGTCGAGCTACCTCGACGCGGAGGTCCAGCTCCGCATCTCCATCGAGCTGCCTCTGAAGCGCCTCTTGGTCGGCGGTCTCGAGCGCGTGTACGAGCTCGGCCGGGTCTTCCGCAACGAGGACCTCGACTCGGTCCACTCGCCCGAGTTCACCGAGCTCGAGGCGTACTGGGCCTACGCCGACTACCACGACATGCGGCGCCTGACCGAGCGCCTGTTCGAGCATCTCGCCGACCGGGTCCTCGAGTTCCTGCCCGACTCCGAGGGCGCCCGCCGGGGCGCCCACGACTTCCGTCCGCCGTTCGCGACCGTCGATTTCGTCGACGAGCTCGAGCGGCAGAGCGGCATCGCCGGGATCGCGACGAAGACGCAGGAGGAGCTCCGCGCGCTGGCGCGCTCGGTCGGCTCCACGGTCCCCGACGACTCCCCGGCGGGCACCTTCCTCGAGAAGCTGTTCGAGCACTACGTCGAGCCGCACCTCAAGGCGGTCACGTTCGTGGTCGACCACCCGGCCGCGACGACCCCGCTCGCGAAGCGCCACCGGTCGAAGCCGGGCCGGGTCGAACGGTTCGAGATCTTCTACCGGTCCACCGAGCTGGGGAACGCCTACACGGAGCTCAACGACCCGGTCGAGCAGGAGCGCCGGTTCCGGGAGCAGCTCGCGGCCCGCGGGGTCGACGCCTACGCCTACGACGAGGACTTCGTGCGGGCCCTGCGGCACGGTCTGCCGCCGTCGACCGGCATCGGATTCGGTGTCGATCGGCTCGTGATGGGGCTCACGGGCGCCGAGTCGATCAAGGAGATCCTCCTCTTCCCGCTGACCCGCGCGCGCTAGCGCGGCGCGCGAAGGCGTTTAGGGCCGGCCCGGCGCTCCGGGGGCGTGGGCGACGACGGCGCCGGCGCGCTCCCGCTCGTCATCGATGACCTGTCGGTGGTCTACGGGGAGCGGCGCGCGGTCGACCACCTCTCCCTCACCGTCCACCGGGGGGAGATCTACGGGCTCCTGGGCTCGAACGGGGCCGGGAAGTCGAGCACGATCAAGTCGATCGTGGGGCTGGTGCCGCCCTCGACCGGGCGCGTCCGCGTCTTCGGCCTCGACGTGGCGACCGAGGCGCTCCGGGTGAAGCAGCGGATCGGCTACGTCCCCGAGGCCTCGATGCTGTACGAGGCGCTCACGCCCCGGGAGTTCCTGGAGTTCGTCGCGAGCGTCCGCGGGATCCCGCGCCTCGACGCGAGCGTGCGGACCAATGCGTTCGGCGCGGCCTTCCGCCTGGAGAGCGAGCTCGACGAGCCGATCGCGTCCCTCTCGATGGGGACGCGCCAGAAGGTGCTGATCCTCGGCGCGTTCCTGCACCAGCCGCCGCTCCTCGTCCTCGACGAGCCCCTCCACAGCCTCGACCCGCGTTCCGTCCGCATCATGAAGGACCTCCTGGCGCGGTACGTCACCGACGGGGACCGCGGCGTCCTGTTCTCCACCCATACGATGGAGATCGCCCAGCAGCTGTGCCACCGGGTCGGCATCCTCGACCACGGCGTCCTGCGGGCCGAGGGATCGCTCTCGGACCTGCGGGAGCGGGCCGCCCGGGGCGACGCCTCGCTGGAGGAGGTCTTCCTGAGCCTCACGCGGGAGGACGAGGGGCTCGACGAGGCCGTCCGGGCGCTCGAGGGCGCGTAGCATGGGCTGGCGCGAGGCGCGACGGATCAGCGACGTCGCGTTCACCGAGGTCTGCCTGCAGGCGATCTACGCCTTTCGGCAGGGGGCCGCCCCGCTCTCGGGCGGCCTCACCGGCGCCGCCCGCTCGGCCCGTCGGCGGGTCGTGCAGAGCAAGATCCTCGTCGCGGTCGTGCTCGGCCTGGTCGCGGCGGGAGGCGCGGGGATCCTCGCGGACGCGCCGCACATCGCCCAGCGCGCGTTCTTCGGCGTCCTGGTCACCGTGCCGGTCCTGCAGGCGGGCGTTCTGACGGGGCTGTTGAGCCTCGACGTCGCGTTCCTGTGGTGGACCGGCCTCCAGGTCCTCCCGACCTTCCTCGCCTCGGGCGTCCTCGCGACGATCGAGCCGCTCCCGATCGACGACCGCACCCTGGGCCGGGTCGCGGGCCTCCTGTACCTGCGGCTGTTCGACCTCCCGGCGATCGTGGTCCTCGTCGCCACGCCGCTGTTCGTGGGGCTCGTGCTCGGGCCGACCGCCGGGATCGTGACGATCCCCGGGGTCGTCTGCGCGGTCGTCTTCGCGCTCGCGCTGGCGCTGGTCACGGGACGCGCGTTCGTCCGTCGGGTCCAGGGATCGCGCGGGGGCGGGGGCCGCACGGTCGTGCGGTGGACGTACCTCGTGCTGTGGGTCCTGCCCGCGTTCGCGATGTTCGGCTTCAGCGTGGCCGCCCCGGGATTCCTCGCGCTCCTCGGCCGGACCCTGGCCGCCGGCCCGTCGGTCGGGCGGGACGTGCTGCTCGCGGTGTTCCCGTTCACGTTCGCCGCGCTGGCGCCGCTCTCCACCGGAGGGACCGCCAGCCTCACGCTCGACGCGAGCGGGGTCGCGATCCTCTTCGTGGCGGCTGCGGCCTACCTGCTGGTCGCGGAGTGGTCCGTCGCGTGGCTGATGCGCTCGGTGCGCCGGGTCGGGCTGGCGCCGCCGGTCGCTCCCCGGGAGATGGAGGTCTCCGTCCGGGACGTGGTCCCGCACGGTCCGGCCCGTGCTGTGCTGACGAAGGACCTCCGGATCGCGAGCCGGACGCCCGGGTACGCGTTCCTCGTGCTGTTCCCCGTGCTGGATGCGCTCGCGATCGGGCTGTTCACGTTCGTGACCGGTCCGGGGTCGAACGGGGCCCTCGCGCTGGCGCTGGCCGCCGTCACGACGGCCGCGCTGCTCGCAACCTTCTTCGGCCCCGCCTTCTTCGCCATCGAGGTGAATGCCTACGCCTACGGGCGCACGCTGCCGCTCGCCGACCGCTCCCTCGTCCTCGGCAAGGTCGCGCTCGTCGCCGCGGTCTACGGGGTGGCGGCCGGCCTGGTCCTCGGGATCACCGTCCTCCGGGTCTTCCAGCCGGCGGTCTTCCTCGCGTTCATCGCCGCCGAGTTCCCGGCCGTGGTCGCGGCGTCGCTCCTCGAGCTCGCCCTCCTCTTCCGACGTGCCCGGAAGAAGGGCACGCCGCTGGTCAGCCTCTACGCGGGGGCGTGGTACGCGATCGCGGTGGCGATCCCCGGCCTGATCCTCGCCGGGATCCCCCTGATCGCGTTCCACCTGCTCGCGGCCACGCCCGTCTTCTCGGCGCTCCTGATCATGGGCCTCATCGCGCTCGGGGAGCTGGCGCTCGCCGCGCCGCTGGCCCTCGGGCTCCCGGGGAGGCGGTCGGCCTGACCGAGTCGACCCTCCCGCCGCGCTTCGACCCGAAGGCGATCGAGGCCCGGTGGCAGGAGGCCTGGGCGCGTTCGGACGCGTTCCGCGCCCCGGCCCACCCGCCGGGCGCTCGATTCTCGATGGTGCTCCCACCCCCGAACGTCACGGGGGTGCTCACGCTCGGCCACGTCCTCGGCGGCGCCGTGATGGACGCGCTCGCCCGCTGGCACCGGATGCGGGGGGACGCGACGCTCTGGGTGCCGGGCGTCGACCATGCCGGGCTCGCGACGTACGTGGAGGTGCGGCGCCGGCTCGCGAAGGAAGGCGTGCGGATCGAGGAGCTGACGCGGGAGGAGGCGATCGCGGCGGTGGACCGGTGGCGGCAGGACCACGAGCGCCGCATCGTCGAGCAGCTCCACGCCGGCGGATTCTCGCTGGACTGGTCCCGCTACCGCTACACGATGGACGCGGGCAGCCTCCGGGCGACGCGCACGGCGTTCGTGGCGCTCTACCAGGACGGGCTCGTCTATCGCGGCGAGCGGATGGTGAACTGGGATCCGGTCCTCCGGACCGCGGTCTCCGACCTGGAGGTCCAGAGCGTCGAGGAGGAGGCGACGCTCGCGTACGTGCGCTATCCCTGGGCCGACGGCACGCTCGGCGGGATGGAGGTCGCCACGGTCCGCCCCGAGACGATGTTCGGGGACGTCGCGATCGCGGTGCACCCGGACGACGCGCGCTACGCGGACGCCGTCGGTCGGTACGTGATCGTGCCGCTCGCGCATCGGCGCGTGCCGGTGATCGCCGATGCCGCGGTCGACCCGACCTTCGGCGCCGGCGCGCTGAAGATCACGCCGCGCCACGACCCGGTGGACCGGGAGATCGCGCTGCGGCACCCGGATCTCGCGTCGCCCGTCGAGATCTTCGACGAGTCCGCGCGGCTCACCGGCAGCGGCGTCCCGGCCGAGTTCCGCGGCCTGGACCGGGCCACGGCGCGCACCCGCACCCTGGAGGCGCTCGAGCGGGACGGACTCCTCGTGCGGACCGAGCGCTACCGGCACTCCGTGGGACGATCCGAGCGATCGAACGCGGTGATCGAGCCGCGGCTGTCGATGCAGTGGTTCGTCCGGATGGCCCCGCTGGCCGCCCCCGCCATCGCGGGGGTGCGGTCCGGCGAGATCCGGCTGCACCCCGAACGCTGGACCCCGACGTTCTTCCGATGGATGGAGGGGATCCAGGACTGGTGCATCTCGCGGCAGGTCCCGTGGGGCCACCCGATCCCGGTGGCCCACTGCCGGGCCTGCGGGCAGGACACGGTCACGCTCGAGCCCCCGAGCCAGTGCGCGCACTGCGGGTCGCGCGACCTCGCGCCCGACCCGGACGTCCTCGACACGTGGATGACCTCGTGGATGTGGCCCTTCGCGACGCTCGGCTGGCCCGAGAAGACCGAGGACCTCGCCGAGTACTATCCGACCAGCGTCCTCGTGACCGGGCGCGACATCGTGTTCTTCTGGGTCGCCCGGATGATGATGGCCGGCTACCGCTTCACCGGGCGGGCCCCGTTCTCCGACGTGTACTTCACCGGCATGCTGCAGGACGACCAGGGTCGGAAGATGTCGAAGTCGCTCGGCAACTCTCCGGACCCGATCGACGTGATCGCCGAGCGCGGGGCCGACGCGCTCCGGTTCGCGATGCTCTTCCCGAACCCGGTCTCCGAGGACGGCCCGTTCGGTGCGCCCACGCTCGACGGAGCGCGGAACTTCCTGACGAAGGTCTGGAACCTGGTACGATTCACGCTGCCGCACGTGCCACCGGGGGCCCCCCCGCCCGCGCCTCCCGAGATTTCGACCTCCTCGGCGCTCGAGAATCGGTGGATCCTCGCCCGCTACCGACGCGCGGCCGAGGAGATCGACCACGCGCTCGCCGGCTTCGAGCCGACGCGCGCGGTGACCGTGCTCCACGGCTTCGTCTGGCACGACCTCGCGGACCGGTACGTCGAGGTCGCGAAGGAGGCGCTCGGCGGGCGCCGCGGGGACCCCGTGCTCCGCGAGACCCGGGCCACGCTCCTGTTCGTCGTCGAGCGGTCGCTGCGCCGGCTTCACCCGTTCGCCCCGCACGTCACGGAGGAGCTCTGGCACGCGCTGCCGCACGACGGGGACCTCCTCGCGACGGCGCGCTGGACCCCCACCGACGAGGCGCCCGCCGACCCCGAGGCCGAGGTCGCCATGGAATCGGTGTTGGAGACGATCCGGCTGCTCCGGAACCTCCGGGCGGAGGAGCAGGTGCCGAGCAGCGCGACCCCGCCGGCCTGGGTCCGCCCCGCCGGGCCGGAGATCGCGGACGTGCTCGCCCGCGAGCAGGCCACGGTCGCGCGGCTGGCCCGCGTGACCTCGCTCACGCTCCTGGGCGCGACCGATCCTGCGCCGGCCGGAGCCGCCGGTCGGGTCGCGCCCCTGGGCGAGTGCTATTTGGAGCGCCCGACCGCGGCGCCCGCCGCGTCGGAGGCGTTGCTCCGAGAGCGAGCGAAGCTCACCGCGCTCCTCGAGAAGGAGCGCGCGCGGCTGGCGGACGCGGGTTTCCGGGCCCGAGCGCCTTCGTCGGTGGTGGCGGAGGTCGAGGAAAAGGCCCGCGACCTCGCAGAGCGCGTGCGCCGTATCGACGACCACTTGAGGGCGGCCGGCTCCCCCCCGGCCGGATGACCGCCAAGGCCCGCACGCCGCGCAAGGCTCGCGCCCGGCCGAAGTCCGAAGAGCCCCCGCCGCCCGGGATCCCCTCGCTTCCCCTCGTGGGAACCCCGCGAGGCCACCCGGCGCTCGGCGTCGGCCTGTGGAACCTCGGCCGATGGACCGCCGAGGACGAGGCCCGGACCAAGGCGACGATCGGCCGCGCCTACGAGGCGGGGTTCCGCTGGTTCGACACCGCCGAGGTGTACGGGAACGGCCGGTCGGAGCGACTGCTCGGCGAGGTCCTCCATCGCGTCGCGGGCGGGGCGCCGGACGCGTTCGTCGTGACCAAGCTGTCGTGGGAGCATCTGCACGCCGCCCAGGTGCGCGCGAGCCTCGTCAGCTCGCTCGAGCGGCTGGGCCGCCGGTCGGTCGATCTCTACCTCGTGCACGCGCCCGATCCGAAGGTCCCGCTCACCGAGACGATGCCGACGCTGGAGGCGCTCTGGAAAGAGGGGAAGGTCGGCGCCATCGGGGTCTCCAATTTCTCCGAAGAGGAGCTCCGCGCGGCGCAGGGAGCGCTGAAGGAGGCGCGCGTGGTCGTGAACCAGGTCCGCTACAATCTCTTCGACCGGGACGAGGCCGAACCGATCCTGGCGTACTGCCGGTCCGAGGGGATCGTCGTGGAAGCGTACTCGCCGCTCGCGCGCGGTCTGCTGCACGGGCGCTACCTGACCGGGAAAGGCATTCCACCGGAGGTGCGGCGCTACGCGCACCGGCTGTTCGAGCCCGATCGCCTGCCGGCGATCCTCGACCGGTCCCGGGCGCTGGCCCGGCTCGCCGAGGAAGAGGGAGTACCGCTGGCGTCCATCGCGCTCCACTGGCTCGCCCGCCAGGGCGTGGCGCCCGTGATCGGGATGAGCCGCCCGGACCAGGCCGATTCCAACCTCGCTGCGTGGGCCGTCCGGCCGCCGGACCGCGTGCTCGACCGGGCGGACGCGATCGCGCGGGGCGACCGTGCTTAGGCTGGTCGCGCTCGACATGGACGGGACGCTGGTCGATGTCCCGAGCTCCTGGGGCATGATCCACGCGCACTTCGGAGCCGAGAATGCGGAGGGACTGCGACGCTTCATGGCGTACGAGATCGACGACCACGAGTTCGTCCGCTCGGACGTCCGGATCTGGTGGATGCACCGCCCGGACCTGACGATCCAGGAGGTCGACGCGATCCTCGACGGCGCTCCCCTGATGCCGGGCGCCCGCGAACTCATCGCCGGCCTCCGGGCGCGCGGGGTGCGCACCGCGATCGTCAGCGGAGGGATCGACCTGCTCGCAGACCGCCTGGCCCGCGAGCTCGGGATCGACTTCGTCCGGGCGAACGGCTTCGAGCTGCGGCCGGACGGCCGGCTCACCGGCGAGGGGATCGTCCGGGTCCCGATCCACCGCAAGGAGGACGTGCTCGCCGACCTGCAGGCGGAGCTCGGGATCGATCCCGCCGAGACCGCCTCGGTGGGGAACTCCGAGATCGACGTGGGGCTCTTCCGTCGCAGCCGGGTCGGGATCGCGTTCCTGCCCGAGGACGACGTGGTGCGCGACGGCGCGACCTACGTGGTCTCGCGGCCGGATCTCCGCGAGGCGCTCGAGATCCTGAAGGAGTTCCCCACGGACCCGGCGCCGCCGACGGCGTAGCCCCACGCCAAGCGTTAAGCGGGCCCGCTCGCTCTTCATCCGTTCCGATGGAAAGCTACCAAGCCCTGCTCGAGCGCGCGCACGCGAAGCTCCCCCCGGTCCGAACGGGCGGCGAGCGGTTCCAGGTGCCGGAGCCGGACGTGATGTCCGACGGCAAGAACACGATGATCCGCAACTTCCAGGAGATCACGGCCACGCTCCGGCGGGAGCCCGACCACGTGATCCAGTACCTCGCGAAGGAGCTCGGCTGCGCCGGGGTCCTCGACCTGCCCCGCGGCGTGCTGAAGAGCCGCCTCACGAAGGACCAGATCGCGCAGCGGATCCGCGAGTACACCGCGAAGTACGTCATCTGCTCGGAGTGCAAGCGCCCCGACACGCACCTCCAGAAGGAGGGGCGGCTCACGCTGCTGGTCTGCGAGGCGTGCGGCGCACAGCGGCCGGTGACCGTGCGGCGCGTGATCGCGCCCGAGAAGCCGCGGACCCCGGTCGTGGTCGGCGAGGTCTACCGGCTCACCATCGAGGACGTGGGCCGTCGGGGCGACGGGGTCGCCAAGAAGGAAGGGTTCGTCATCTTCGTGACCGGCGCGGCGCAGCGCGGGATGACCGTGAACGCGAAGATCACGAAGGTCCTCGGCAACAACGCTTACGCCATC
>JASIBA010000138.1 GCA_030041735.1 Thermoplasmata archaeon
CCCGGTAGGACTCCCGGGGACACGTCGCGCGCCGGAGGGGTATAGTTCTTTTCGGCGAGAGGAACCCGCCTCCGCGCCGGGCAGCCGCATGCCGGACCCGAAACGAGTCGAACGGGGATGGATCCGCGCGTCCCAGGACTAAGGTTCATCCGCTGGGCGGGGATGGAGCGCCGGATGTGCGACCTGCCCGAGGAAGAGCAGGCGGAGTACGAGCTCTGGCGTGAGGCCGCCGCGGCGTCCGCGCGTCGGGCCGTCCGCGTACCGCGCGAGACCGAGCCGCCCCTCCCGGAGCTGCCCGTGTCCGAGCCGGCCCCCGCGTGACCCTCGGCCGTGCGGCCACCGGGGTCGGCCTAGGGGGACTCGCCCGGGGGCTCCCGGATCGCCCGGCGGGAGACGATACCCACGATCCGGGACGGTCCCTCCACCGCCAGCACCGCGGCCGAGGTCTCGCCGCTGGCGTCCATCTGCGCGAGCGCTTCCTCGGCGGAGAGGTCGCTCGCGAGGAGGAGCGCGACCGGCCGGGCGACCTCGACCACCGGGGTGGTCGGCCGGGCATCCATCGGAACGCTGAGCAGGTCCGTGAGCCGAGCCCCGCCCCACCACTCCCCGTCGGCCTCGATCGAGAGCATCGAGCGCCCGTGCTGGACGGCGAGCTCGAGCGCGCTCTCGACGCTCGCGGACGGGCTCACGGGCTCGGAGTCGTGCCGCGCGACCTCCCCGAGCCGGGTCTCCGAGAGGAAGTAGCGCCGGTACTCGTCCCGGTGCGCGGGACTCTCGATCCGTGACGGGAGCTGCTCCTCGTAGATGTGGTAGCGACCGGTGACGACGTAGGCCACGAAGATCGAGAGCATCGCGGCCGGCAGCACCGTGTAGCTGCTCACCATCTCCGTGACCATGATCAGCACGCCCAGGGGCGCCTTCGAGATCCCGCCGAAGAACGACATCATCCCGACGATCGAGAAGACCGGCACCACGGCCGGGGGCACGAGGCCAGGGAGTACGGCGTGAGAGACCGCGCCGACGACGGTGCCGAGGAACGCGCCCACCACCACGCTCGTCCCGAACAGTCCGGCCGAGCCTCCGCTGCCGACCACGAAGCTCGTCATCGCCATGCGGACGAAGACGGCCGCCAGCAGCACGATCAGCAGGGTGACCGTCGCGCCCGGTGGGCCGACGACCCCGGCGAGCACCGCCTGGACGAACCCGTACCCGACCGAGAGCGAGGAGAGGGCCGCAAAGTGGCCGTAGGTCGGGAGGAGGAAGTACGCCCCCAGGAAGATCCCCGAGGCGATCGCCGCCCCGACCGCGGGCTTGAGCGCCGGATGCCAGGATCGACCGCCGAACCAGTGCTCCGTACGGTGGTAGACGACGATGAAGAAGATCCCGACTCCGCCGCAGATCACCCCGAGCAGTGCGTACAGCGGGAGGCGCTCGGGGTTGAACGAGTAGTTCACCAGCGAGAGCGGGGTCGCGAAGATGGAGTGGAACCCGAGGATCGAGGAGTAGATCGAGTAGGCGATGACCGAGGCGATGATCCCAGGGACAAAGACCTCGGGCTCGAAGTCACCGGTGTAGAAGATCTCCGCCGCGTAGACCGCTCCGCCCAGGGGGGCGCGGAAGATCGCGCCGATCCCGGCGCCGAGGCCCGTCGCGAGCGCGACCCGGCGGTCCCGGTCGCCCAGCCCGACCAGGTCGGCCCACGCCGAGCCGAAGCCGCCGCCGATCTGGGACACGGGACCCTCCCGCCCGCCGCTCCCGCCGGTGCCGAGCGTGAGCGCGCTCGCGATCGTCTTGAGCACCGGTACGCGCAGGCGCACCTTTCCCGCCCGCGAATGGAACGCGAGGATCGCCGCGTCGGTCCCGTGGCCCTCGATCTCGGGCGCGAGGCTCCACGCGATGGCGCCGACCGCGAGTCCTCCGAACGTCATCACGGCCGGCAGCAGGAGCACGCGCGGGAACTCGCTCGACCAGACGAGCTGCGCCGGAGTGATCGTGCCCTCGGTCGGGAGGGAGAGGCCGGCGAGCGTCCCCAGGAAGAACTGGGAGGAGACGACGATCAGCTCGTAGAACGCGGCCGCGCCCAGCCCGGCCACGATGCCGATCGGGAGCGCGATCACGGTCCAGCGGGCGAGGTCCCGGTAGACGCTCGTCCAACCGCGGGCACGCGTGCGGCGGAGCCCGTCGGTCCATCGCGTCCACATCGAGGGAGCGCGTCGGTTCGTCGGGGGCCCCGCCGACGGGGCGGGCGGAGCGGGGTTCTCAGCGGACGAGATCGTGATCGAAACGCCTCGGGCGGCCAGCGGCGGGGGCGCTAAGGGATTTCCCTCGCGGCGCGCGGAATCGAGGCGTCCGACGCCCGCATTCCGTCGCGGGCCGCTCGACAATCGGAGAAGTTTGGGCGCATTCTATTCGGCGATCGCCGACCTCGGTCCCGGCGCGGGACAAACCTACAATATGCCTCCGGCGGACCGGAAGGGCGAGGTCTCCGAGGGAGGATCGCATGACCGACGAATGTCCCGACTGTGGCGCCTCGTTCGGCTCTCCCGGCGAGCTGGTCCGGCACATGCGCGCGGCCCATGCGGGCGGTGACGCACGCGCAAGCCTCGAGATGAATCCGGAGTCCGACCGGGCCGGACTGGTGTGCGGACTGTGCGGGGCCCGGTTCCGAACCCCGGCGGAACTTGCTCGCCACAACACCACGCCGCATCGCTCGGCACGGGCGTCGCACGGGCCGGCCGTCTCGGCGTGAGGGGACCGCGATGGGGCGGAGAGGTAAGTACGGGTCGGGTCTGCTACGGGCGGCGGAACCATGAGCGACGACCCCCTGAAGGACGCGGTTCGCGATACGAAGAAGGCGGCTCGGGACCTGGCCTCGGCCACCGCGACGCTCTCGAAGCACCTCGCCCGCACGGCCAAGCAGGCCGCCAAGTCGCCGACGGCCTCCGCCCGACGCGCCGCCCGCAAGGTCGCGGGCCAGCTCGACAAGGTCGGCGAGGACGTAGAGCGGATCCTCCGCGACCTCTGAGCCGCGCGGTTCGGGCGCTAGAGCCCGAAGAAGCGCAGCGCGCCGCGCAGGATCTCTTCGAACGAGATCCCGATCCG
>JASIBA010000139.1 GCA_030041735.1 Thermoplasmata archaeon
CCGGGCGGCGAGGGGTTGCTCGTCACTTGCAGCCGATCGAACAGGAGCTCCCACGCCGCCAACGAGGTGAGAGGCAGCGCGGCGGCGCGGACAAAGTCGAGCGTCTGAGGCATCTTCCCCGTGATGCGTTCGTCCACGAGATGGAGCTGGGAGTCCGTCCCCGGTCGCGCGATCGAGCCCGCGTACCAAACGCGATCCCCCGGACGAAAGGACGTAACGTCCTTGCCGACGGTCCGAACCACGCCGGCGGCATCGAACCCCAGAATCTTGATCTCCCCGGGAGACGGATTGGTCGTTGCCCGCAGCTTCGTGTCCGCCGGATTTACCGATACGGCCCGGACCTCTACTTGGAGGTCCCGCGGTCCGGGGTTGGGCGAAGGGACTTCGACATCGATCAGAGACTCGGGGTCAGAGACGGGACCCGCCCGCCGATATCCTACCGCTTTCACGTCGTCCATTTTCCTGAGCGAGCTCCAGTGGGGCGACGCCCGCGCATATCGCAATCGAGGCCAGGGGCCGACACGCGGGCGAGGACCAGACCGGACTTTAAATCAGAGTCGCAAACTCCGCCGGAGGGAGCGCTGGCGGCACCGTCTCCGCTACTGCTGCCGGTGGGCGGTTCCGCTCGCCCCCTAGGCGCGGCGGCCTCCCCGCTTGTACCGAGGGTTGATATCTCAAGAGACGACTCTCTCCTAGACTGGCACCGGCTCGTAGCGCAGCAGGAGCTCAGGGCTCGACATGGCGGTCGCGGAGGAGTACGACCTCACCGAAGCCCGCCTGGGCATACTTGGCGAGTTTCGGTCAACCGCCCTGCTCTACCTCGGATTCGGCGTCGGTGCGCTCGTCGTGGCGGCCGCGGTGGGGGCAGGCGCGTACGCGGGCGTACTCCCCTCGTACGGACCGGTGTTGATCGGGCTGTCGATCCTGCTCGTCCTCATGGCCCTCGTCTGGTTGTTTGCAGCGGTGAACCTACTCAGGGGGGCGCCTTCGAAACTCGCGATCACGTCCGACGGGCTCCGACTCGAGTTCCCTAGCGGCCGGGCGAAGACGGTCTCTTGGCGAGGCCGACCCCGACCCTTCGGCTCCGAACTTGTCGTCTGTGACCTATGGGAGCGGACTCCGGCCCAGGGTAGCGTGCGAGCCGGTCGGACCGAGGCCGTCGTCGCGATGTGTCCACCTTATCCCCGAAAGACCCGCCTGTACCCGTCGGTGGGGCTGAGTCACGACGCCCTCCGGGGAATCCTGCGCGCGGCTTCGGCTCGCGGTCTTAGGGTCACCAAGGAAGCGACGGTCGGATCCAGGGTTTCCGGGTTCCAGTCGATTTACCCCGGCGAGACGATGCACTACGTCGTCCTCCCCCACGTCGCCCCGGACCGGTCTTCCTAGGGCTCGCAGGTCGGGCCGACCGTCCCGCGAGATCGCGCGCGCTCGCGATCAGCGCGTCGGACCCTCGATGACGACGACCGTCTTGGTCGTCGCTCCGTCCTGCCGGAGCTTGAGCACTGGAGCATACTCCGGGGAAGCGTACCACGAACGGAACGCTTGCGTCGTCGGAAACTCCAGGATGACCACCCGGGCAGGATTCCAGTCGCCCTCGATCACCTGGGGTGGCCCGGCGCACAGAGTCTTGCCCCCGTACTTCTCGAGAGCCGAACCGAATTTCTCCCGGTATTCCTTGGCCATGTTCTGATCGTGCCAGTCGATTTCGAACAGCGCATACGTCGCCATGGAGAGATCCGCGAGCCGGAGGTTTACGCAGGTTAATAGGGCGGCGCTGAGCGCCCGGGCCCGATCGATCCGGAGATCGGGACTCGGAGACTCGCGCCGAGGACGAGGTCGCAGCCTTGGCGAAGCAGGACGGTGGAGCGCGAACTGAGATCACGATGGCCGAGAAGGAGCTCGCGCCGTAAATCGCCGGCGCCCCAAAGGTCCCGCGCAGCGATCCGGATTGCCCGGGCCTTCGGAGCACGACTAACCGGAGGGTCCCCGGACTTGCCGGAGCACGCTGAGGGCTTCGACCGTTGCCCACCGGCTGGGAATGCCTGGCAGCTCCAGCAGGATGGGATACTGAGGGCCCGGAAACGGGTACCTCGCCGCGTCATGGAGGTCCCAGTCGGGCTGCGTCGCGTCGAGCGTCCACCTCCCCTCCGGCGTCCGGCGCTGCAGGAGCCAACGTACGGCCGGGCCCAGTCGAGGATCGGCCCCATAGCCGAGCCGGGTCAGCATGCGCAGGCCCACGAGAATGTCGTAGAAGAAGTGGTTAGGATAGTGGATTCGAAACCACGGCTCGTAGCGGCGCGGACCCTCGTCCATGAGGTGCTTGCCCAGATAGAACTCCGCGCCCCTACCGATGGCGCGCCGCACCGGTTCGCTTCGTTCGGAAGGCGGGATCTCGGCGAGCGCTGCCAGACCCTCCCAGGAGTCGAGGGTTCCTTTCCTCGAAGGGAAGCAGTTCCAGCCCCCGTCGTCCTTCTGGGACCTCACGATCCAGTCGATCAGTCGCTGTACGATCGGATCCTCGAGATACCCGAACCGGATCAGCGTGCGGGTCGCGTTTCCGACGAAGCAGATCTCCGCGTCCTTGTCACGAAGAACTTGTTTCCGCCACTTCAG
>JASIBA010000140.1 GCA_030041735.1 Thermoplasmata archaeon
GCGACGGTCGTGCTGTTCGTGCTGGATCCGACCGAGCGGTCCGGGTATTCGGTCGCCGAGCAGGAGGCCCTCCTGGCCCGATGGAAGACCGAGTTCCCGACCACGCCGATCGTGGAGGTCGAGACCCGGGCCGACCAGACGGAGCGGCCGAACGACCGCCCCAAGGTCTCGGCCGTCACCGGGGCGGGCCTCGAGCGCCTGTGGGCCGTCCTCCGACCTCTCCTGGCCCCGCGGGGCGAGCTGCCGCCGATGGAGGAGGCGATCGAGGAAGCCCCCGACGCCCCGGAGGAGGCCGAGCCCCCCGCCCGGCCCAAGCGCCGGCGAGCCCCGCGACGCGAATCCGGACCGGCGTGACGTCCCGGCCGGTCAGAGCGAGAAGGCGCGCCCGTTCTCGGGCAGCAGGACGTTGAGGTTGCTGGGCAGCGCGTCGCGCAGCGCCTCGCGCTCGTCGCCGTGCATCAGGACCACGGTCTCCGCGCGCGACTCCTTGGCGAGGCGCACGAGGTCCGAGTGCCCGGCGTGCGCCGAGAAGTCGAACTTCTCGACCTCGCAGACCGGGTGGATCGTCGTGTCGTCGATCGTGAGCGTGCCCTCGTCCAGGAGCTGGCGCCCGTTCGAGCCTTCCACCTGGAACCCGGTGAGGTAGATCGAGCTGTTCGCGTCCCGGTAGAGCTCCCCCACGTAGTACAGCACCGGGCCCCCGTCGAGCATGCCCCCGGTCGTGACGATCACGTCCGCCTCGCGGAGCGCCTTCCTCCGCTCGCCCGGGTGCTCCACGACGTGCACGCCCTCGAGCGCGCGGCGGAACCGGCGCGCGTCGGCGAGGTACTCCGGCGCGCTCAGGTAGATCTCGTCGACCGCGCGGGCCATGCCGTCCAGGTAGGTCTCGAAGCCGGACGACGCGAGCGCCATCAGCACCTCCTGCGCACGGCCGACGGCGAAGGCCGGCACGATGACCTTGCCGCCCCGCTCCACCGTCGCGGCGACGCGGTCGCGGAAGCGCCGCTCGGTCTCCTTCCGGTCGGGGTGCTCCCGTCCGGCGTAGGTCGACTCCATGACCAGGATGTCGCAGGCGAGCGGCTCGGCGCCGCCGACCAGGTGGGTCGGGATCGTCTGGAGGTCGCCGGTGAACAGGACGTCCTTGGCGCCGCGGTAGAGCATCATGGAGGCGCCCGGGATGTGGCCCGCCGGCGTGAGCTCGACCTCGATCCCGTGGTGACGGTAGGTGCCGTGCCGGTCCACCGCGGTGAATCGGGAATGGAGCGCCTGGACGTCCTGCAGGTTGTACGGTGCCAGATACCCCTCGAGCCGGGCGACCTTCAGCGCGTCCCGCGTCAGCAGGTCCGCGACCGCGATCGTGACCGGGGTCGCGACGATGCGCGCCTTCGGCAGCCGGCTTAAGACCGGGGTCATGCCCGAGTGGTCCAGGTGCGCGTGGGAGAGGAAGGCGACGTCGATGTTCGTCGGGGCGGGCCGCGGGTAGGACGGCGGGTCGGTCGGGGTCATCCCGTAGTCGAAGAGGAGCGTCCGGCCCTGGTCCCGCACGACCAGCCCGAGGGAGCCGATCTCGGACGCGCCGCCGAGGAATTGGAGTTCCATCGCCGGCCCGAGCGGAGGCGTCAGATAACGTATCCCGGGGACGGCGCCGCGTTGCGAGCTATCTTATCCACCGCGACCGTCGGCCGGCCGTGCCCGCGGCACCCCCCGAGCTCGAGGTGCTCTATCGGGCGAGCGTCCGCGTGCACCAGGTCGTGCGCGACGCGCGCAGCTCGCCGCACCGCGCCGACGTGGTGGCGATGGGCGCGTCCGGGTCCCCGACGGAGCAGCTGGACCGGCTGGCCGAGGCGGAGATCCTGCGCGTGCTCGACGCCGAGGGCGTGGACTGGGACCTCCTGTCCGAGGAGGCCGGCCGCGTGTCCCGCGGAGGCCGGCGGACGCTCGTCGTCGACCCGATCGACGGCTCGCACAATGCGCTCCGAGACCAACCGTTCTACGCGGTGTGCCTCGCGCTCGGCTCCGGCTCCCTCGCGGGCATCGACCTCGGACTGGTGCGCGACCTGCACCACGGCACGACCTGGTGGGGCGTGCGGGGCGGCGGCGCGTTCCGCGACGGGCGCCCGATCGCGACGCGGCCGTGGAACGCGCGCGCCGAGACGGTCTTCGTGAACCTGGGCTCGAACGCCTCCGACCGGTCGGTCCGCCTCGCCGGCAAGGCGCGACGCGTCCGATCCCTCGGATGCGCGTCCCAGGAGATCCTCATGGTCGCACAGGGCAGCGCCGACGCCTACCTGTTCGAGAACCAGGCCGAGGCGCGCAACCTCCGGGCGACGGACATCGCCGCCGCGTACCGGATCCTCCTCGAGGCCGGCGGCGGGCTGAGCGACGCCCAGGGCCGCAGCCTCGACGACTTCCCCCTGCAGGTCGAGCGCCGGACCAGCGTGTTCGCCTGGGGGGACCCGGCGTTCGGCCGGGCCGCCGAAGCGGGGTACCTGTGAGGATCGGACTCGCGGCGCACCCGGAGAAGCCGAACGCGATCGAGCTCGCCCGCCGGGTGGTGGAGCTCGTGGGCGGTCGCGCCGAGCTGACGCTGAGCGACGAGCTCGGCGAGGTCGCGCCGGACCTGCCCCACGTCCCGATCGAGGCGATGGACCCGGACGTCCTGGTCGCCATCGGCGGGGACGGAACGTTCCTCCATGCGCTGCACCGGTCGAACGCCCCGCTCCTGCCGATCAACGCCGGGACCGTGGGCGTGCTCGCGGAGGTCGAGGCGCACCGCCCGCAGGAGATCGAGCGGGCCATCGACCGGCTGCTCTCGGGGTTCTACCACCTCGAGGACCGCATGAAGCTCGCCGCGCAGGTCGGAACGAAGCCCGTGCCCGACGCCGCGAACGAGTACGTCGTGCACTCCGCCGCGGTCGCCAAGATGGGCTACTTCGAGATCGCGTTCGACGGGCAGGTCGCCGGCCGCCTGCGCGCCGACGGCCTGATCGTGGCGAGTCCGACCGGCTCGACGGGGTACTCGCTCAGCCTGCGGGGTCCGATCGTGGACAGCGCGGTCGACGCGCTCGTGCTGGTGGCGATCGCGCCGTTCCGCACCGACCCGCGCGCGGTCGTCCTCGAACCGATGCGCACCGTCACCCTCCGACCGCTCGATCCCGCGCCGGGCGCGGTCGTCGTGGCGGACGGCGACACGGAGTTCCCGGTGTCGCCGAGCGCCCCGATCACGGTCTACCGATCCCCTCGGCGGGCCGTGCTCGTACGGTTCGGGTCCCCGTTCCTCCAGCGGCTGCGCGGCAAGCGGATCCTCCCCTGGTCCGAGGGACCGCCCGAGGAGGGATCGGACGGTGCCGATCTTCCGCCCGCAGCGTAAGCGCGCCGGCACCGGGGCCCGGCTCGGCGACACGCCGACCGCGATCACCCGGCGCGCGCTCGACTCGGCGCTCGCGAGCGCGCGGTCCGCCTACCCGAACGAGTTCGGCGGCGTGCTGCGCGCCGACCCGCCCGGCGTCATCAGCGAGCTGTTGCTGCTCCCGGGCACGACCGCCGGTCGCCGGCACGCGAACTTCCAGCTTTGGATGCTCCACGCGGACCTCTCGGTCGCGGGGACCGTCCACTCGCATCCGTCCGGCGCGCTCCGTCCGTCCGATGCCGACCTCCGTCTGTTCCGAAGTTGGGGGCGGCGCCACCTGATCCTCGGGGCGCCGTACGGCCCCGGCGCCTGGCGGGCCTACGACGGGAACGGGCAGGAGGTCCGGCTGAGCGTGGTCGAGTCCCCCGGGGCGCGACCGAGCTCGGCGCCCGAAGCGTATCCGCTCCCGTCGCAGTGGACCCGCGCGACCGCCGAGGCGGACCCGGAGTTCCCCGACGACCAGGCGTAGCGCCTACTCGCGGACCGGGATCGTGGGCACCGGCAGGTGATCCGGATACCGGTTGGGGTCCACCATCGGCTTTCCGCCGCGGGGGGACGGACTGTAGAGACCGTGCATCTTGGCGACCCCCTCCAGGAACCCGATGAACCCGCGGAACACCCCGCGGTAGAGTCGGGTGTGATTCCCCTCCCAGTCGAAGAAGTCGTTCAGGAGCTGCGGGGACTGCCGCAGGCCGTGCGTCAGCGCCCGCTTCAGGAGCTCCTCCTGGAGCGGGGAGAGCCGGTCCCGGCGGAACCAGTCGCGCGACTTGAGATGGCCCAGCGGCACGAAGAACATCGGGACCAGGATCGCCTTGAAGTCCCACAGGTCGTCGATGAGGTCGATCGTGCGGGCGACGTCGTCCTCGGTCTCCTGCGGGAGCCCGACGATGAACGTGCAGGCGGGGTAGACCTTGTTGTCGTTCATGAGGCCCGCGGCCTGGGTGACGAGCTCCGGCCACTGCGACGCCTTGAACGGGGCAACCTTCCCGGGCATCGCGGCGGTGATCATGCGCGGGGAGCCGGTCTCGACGCCGACCTCCACGCCCCACCACTTCTGCTTCTCATCGAGCAGGACCTCGCCGCACTTCGCGAGCAGCTTCGGCTTGGTCATCAGGGACGCCACCGCGACGTGGCTCCATCCGACCTGCTCGTAGTAGCGCTTCGCGAGCTTGAGGAGCGGGATGAGCTTCTCCTCGTGCGGCATCACGTTCGGGCTGCCGTAGAAGTACACGTCGTCGGAGTGCAGGATCCCCTTGCGCACGCCGATCTTCGCGTTGACCTTGAGCTCCTCCTCGATCTTCTCGAGGGGGTACCAGCGGGTCGGCCGCGTGGTGACCGAGCAGAACGAGCAGCCTCGGCAGCATCCCCGCCCGATCTCGACGAGCCCGTTGACGCTCGGGAACCGGATGGACGAGATCTGCTCGACCTTCGGGGCCTCCTTCGCGCCGAGCACGACGTGCGGCGGCAGGAACTCGTCGCGGAGCGCCTTCGCGACGATCTCCTTCACGAAGATGTCGCTCTCGCCCTCGACGACCGTGTCGACGCCGCCGAAGGAGTCCAGGAACTCCTGGATCCAGGGCAGCTTCATCCGCGTCGCGGGCGACAGCTGCCAGGCGCACGGTCCGCCCGCGATGACCTTGAGGCCCTGCTTCCGCGCCTCGACGACCGCGGGCTGCGTCAGCATCCGCTTGAAGTTCACGCAGTTGAGCGGCTCCTTCTTCATCACGCCGCCGAAGGTCGAGCTCGGCGGATTGAGCCCGAAGTAGTCGTGGCCCGAGATCAGGAGGACCTTCGCCTCCCCGGGCATGTACTTGTCGAGGTGGCTCGGATGGACGATGCGCGCGTCGAAGCCGCCGTCCATGAGGGCGGCCTCGATCTTCCGCATCCCGTACGGGGCCTGGCGCGGATACCCGTGCTCGTCGACCGGCATCGCCGGATAGAACAGCCGGGCGTAGACCGCCTCGGGCATCACGTAGGCCGGCGTGGTCGTTCCGAACCCCAGGAACTCCTTCCCGTGGTGGTTGCTCATCATCGTCCAATCGCAGGTGATCACGACTTCGGGCATGGAACCTCCAGGCCGGTGGGGGCCGGAGCGCTCACGACCACGAAGACCCGCCTTTTAGCGATTTCGACGCCCGGGCAACGACACTTCGGGGTCACTCGAAGTCGCCCTCGTCGTCGTCGCGGGGCAGGATCCCGTCGATCTGATCGGCGCCTTCCTCGGGGGCTTCGGCGCCTTCGGTCGTCTCCCGGAACGCCGGGTCGCGCTGCATCAGGTGGACCCGGACGCAGTCGCGGTGCG
>JASIBA010000141.1 GCA_030041735.1 Thermoplasmata archaeon
GCGACCCAGACGCTTGACGGGCGATCGGCTCACCCGGGCGACGTCCTGCGCCTGCAGGATCTCCGCCGAGGTACCGGAGCGCGTGAGCAGGTGCGTCGCCGTGGGCCCGATCGTGATCGTGTTCACGCGAATGCCTCGGCCGATCAGCTCGGCGGCGAGGGCCCGGGCGAGCGCGTGGACGGCGCCCTTGTTCGCCGTGTAGAGCGAGCTGTTGGCGATGCCCGTCAGGGCGTTGACCGATCCGTTGAAGATGATCGACGCGGGCCGGTTCAGCAGCGGGAGCGCCTTCTGGACCGTGAAGTAGGCGCCTTTGAAGTTCGCGTCGAGCATCTCGTCGAACGCGGCCTCGTCGACCGTTTCGAGCGCGGCCCCCTTGTAGATTCCCGCGTTGACGAACAGGACGTCGAGCTTTCCGAACCTCGCTCGGACCCGCGCCATCAGGCCGTCGATATCGGCGAGCTTCGTCAGGTCGGCCTGCACGGCCAGCCCGTCGGGACCGAGCTCTCGGGCCGCGTCGGCGAGGGTCGCGGGATCCCGGCCGGAGATCACGACCTTCGCTCCCTCGGCGTGAAACTCCTTCGCGGTAGCCAGCCCGATGCCGCTGTTCCCTCCGGTGACCAGAGCCACCTTTCCTTCGAGGACCCCCATACGGCCGCCTCCACCCGCGATCGACGCGTCGGTTAAAGGGGTTCGGCGACCGGCGGGCTCCCGTGGAGTCCGACGCGCGCCTCGATTCCCGAGTCATCCTCGCGCGTGGTCCGCTCATCGTGCCACCGAGATCGACGTCGCAGCGACGCATCGTTCGGGTCACCACACGAGCGGAAACGGCCGAATTCCGCCGACGCCGCCCGACGCGACAGCGGGCGAAGCGTGTCAGCGTGCGGGAGGAGCGCCCACCTGCAGTCCGAGGAGGGCCAGGATGTCGGCATGCCCCCGGGCGATGTCGGCGGAGGTCAGCGCGCTCGGGTCGACGAATGCGAGTTCCCGCCACGCCTCGGAGCGGGGAGGCCGGTCCCGGGGCCACTCGCCTCGAAAGACGAAGTGCAGGTCCCAGTGCGTCCCGGAGTCCGGGTCGATGGCGGACGGGTACGCCTCCGAGAACACCTGGGGGCCCCGAAGCGCGAACTCGCGGATCCCGAGCTGCTCCCGCAGGATGCGCGCGGCGGCATCGGTGGGGGACTCGAACTCGAGAAGGTGAGAAGCGGGCAGGATCCAGCGGTTCCCGATCGACCGGAGGTGGGCCTCCTCCAAGGTCGCCATCCGTTCCCACGGAGCCTCCGGATTGGGACGGCCGAGGAGGACCCCGGTCGGGGCCTCGAAAGGTTGGAGCACGACGAACGAGGAGAGGCAGAGGCCACCCTCGGGTACGCTCCAAAATCGTCGTCCCCGAATGGACCGCTCGGTCGGGCGATAACGAGCGAACCGCGGGGGATCGGGGTGGTGCGGATCGGCCATGCCCGCGAGCACGAGAAAGGCGGTAGTAACTCCACCTCCCCTTCTGCGCTCGCGGGCTCGGGAGCGGTCTGGATCTCGCGTGGGCCGGAGCGGGCTCGGGACCACGCCGATCCCTCGGCCGATTCAGCCCCCGGACGTCGGACGTGGAACCCCCGACAGGTCAGAACCGCACCGCCTCTGTCGATGGGGCACGCTACAAGCTCGATGCGGGGAGAGGGACTTGAACGCCCCGGGGGTTCGAATCCCATGACACACGCGCTCCATCCCCTCTGCAGGTGTGGGAGGCGTTGGCATTCGAGTTTGAGTCAGCCGGATTGATTGGCTCGAATCTCGATCCACTCATGCAGAGGACCGGCCATCGACCACCGCCCGCCCCGTTTCCGGACACTGATCCGAAGACCATGATCACGGGCGGCCACGACCAATGCGTCAAGAGCCTCGCTTGTGAGGCGAGTAGATGGGCGATGCGGAATCCGTGCGTATCCCTCGAGACCGTACTTCTGAGCTATCGGAGTCGCGCGGGCGTCGACGAGGTTGAGCCGAATGTTTGGATCGGACCACCGGAACATGGTGGAAGAACGCTTAGGGAAGTCGAAGCGAACTCCTTCGGCTGTGATAGAAAGTCTAGTCGCCCCCGGAGCGAACTTCGTTGAACCCCACCCCAAGTAGAGGGCAACAGCGAACACTGCGAGTTCGGGAAGTCCGTAGAGGGTGTGGGGGCTCGTCGGTTGCGTTCCTCGACTCAGTTGGAAGAGCACAATTCCGACAGGGATTACGGCCAGAAGAATAGCGAAAACGGCAAACTCGATGCGGATCGCCCTTGTGGCTGAATAACTCTTGAGTGAACACTCCGTCAGATCAAATGTCCGACTGCTCACCAGATCCGCCACGCTCACAGCACGCGGCGGGCGTTCTGCGTGCATTGGCATGGCGGATCGCACGAGCCCCCGCAGCTCGAACTATCCGGGAATCGTCAAGCCGACCGCGCTGAAAAAGATGCCCCGAACCTCCGTGCACCGGGCCCATAGGGACATCGACGTTTGTGGTTTGGAGATCTCGCCCCCCGGGGGGACTGCCGCGACGGGAGGCGGTTCACCCTGTCCGTTCGAGCGAAGAACGGGGGATGGATTCCCATGGGTTCAAATCCGCTCTGCGGGGAGGGGGACTTGAACGCCCCGGGCGTTCGAATATTGTGAAGAATTGCGCCACTCGACCGACGTGGGGGTCAATTGGAGTTACAGGGAGGCCGGTGATCTGGATTTGGCATTCTTAGGCGACGCAGCCTGCGCGCCGTTCTTACGAGAATCGGTAAACCACGGTACTCAACGGACTGCCCGTGACCCATCGATTTACGCCACCCGTCGATACGTGCAAGTTCTGCTCTTGAGCCCGAGTGACCAGAGCGGAGAAAGCCTCGGGCGTGAGTATCGCCAGAATGAACGGCCCCCATCGTGCGCTCAACGCGAGAGTCGGAGCGATGCCACGCCGCTGGGCGGAGTTCCGCCAGTCGAAGACACGAAATCTGGCCCTAGCCGCTACCCAAGGGATGGTTCTCGTCCGTCCGCCGCGGTAAAAGAACGTCATTCCTCGGTCGTCCACGGTTAGCGCAACGGCGACTCGCCTCAGTCCCCAAACCGAAACCCAAGTGCAGAGAACCAGGATGAAGGCACCGGTTCCGAACGCGAACGGAAAGACAGC
>JASIBA010000003.1 GCA_030041735.1 Thermoplasmata archaeon
GGGAGCTTCGGCAGGTTGCGCACGAGGCCCGCCTCGAAGGTGGGTCGCGCGAGGTGGCGGTCCCGCACCGCGAGCCCCAGGAGCCACTTCCCGACGGTCGTGCCGGCCCACGTCTCCGCGAGCGCGAAGTAGAGGAACGCCAGCGCCGCGTAGCCGTACGCCGCGGCGTTGAACGGGATGTTCGCGGCGGCCTGGTCGATCGAGCCGGGCAGGGCGACGAGAAGGCCCCACAGCAGCAGGGCCGCCGGGACCGTGACGAGCAGGAGGTCGAGCACGAACGCGGCGATCCGTCGCCCGACCGGCGCGAACCGGCGCAGGCCGAACTCGCGCCCCAGGAGGACGAGCCACCGGGCGGTGAGGAACGCGCGCATCCCCTCCCGCCCGTCGGTCGACCCGGTCCGGGCGACCGCGTCGAGGTTCGCCTGGTCGCTGACGACCCAGCCGGGCACCGGCAGACCCTGCCAGGGCCGGTCCGCCGGGGCCGCCGGAAGGTCGAGGAGCCGGTGCGCCTGGGCCGCCGCCTCCCGGCTCGCGGCCGCCGAGTCCGCGATCGAGGCCGGGATGTTGCCGTCCACGCCCTCGTGGAACGCGCGCGCGAGCTGGCCGAGCGGGGGCGGGGTCGGCGTGGGGGGCGCGGTCGGGACCGGGGCGAAGCCGCGGTGCAGCAGCCGGTGCCCCAGGTAGGCCCCCGCGAACGCGAGGAGACCGGACAGGTAGACGAGGTCGAAGACCCCGGCCCCGCCGATGGCGTAGAGACCGGCCGGACCGGTGCCGTAGAGCGGCGGCTCGCGCAGCACGTCCGCGCCAACCAGGACGCCGAGGGTCCCGGCGATGTACGCGACCGGGAGCGCGAGCGCCTCGCGCCCGGGCGCGTAGGCGCGGGCCAGGAGGGCGGCGAGCAGACCGGCCACAAAAGGTCCCACGAGGTAGGCGGGGAACGTCTCCTCGATCCCGACCCCGGGGATCGCCGTGGAGGCCGCGAACGTGACGGCGAGGACCCCCGAGAGGAGCGCGAGCGTCGCGCCGGAGGCCACCGGGAACCGGTCCGGCCGGGACCGGCTCAGGGCGAGCGCGGCGATCGGGAAGAGGGCCACGACGAGGACGACCAGACCGAGCTCCGCGGTAGCCCCCGGAACGAGCACGACGATCCCGAGGAGCACCCCGGCCTCGAGGATGAGGAGCGCCACGAACGGCGGGATCGTCCGCCGTGCGGGCCGGGCGATTGCGGCCAGGCCGAACCCGACGACGAGCAACGGGAACAGCGCCCCGGGGAAGCTGATCGCGAGCCAGTCGTTGGAGATCGGCGTGAGCGGCAGGAGGACGATCGACCCGAGCAGCCCGCCCGCGACCAGCAGCCAGAACGTCCGCCGGCCGAAGCCGAGGCTCTCCCCGAACGCCGGATGCTCCCAGCCCAGCTGGTAGAGCAGCGCCCACAGGAGGGCCGGGAGCGCGAGGGCCGCGACATCCCCCGCGATGTCGTTCGCGAGGTCGAGGGGTACGATCATCGATCGGCCCGGAACGCGGGCGAGCCGAGGTACCGAGCCGGGACCTCGTAAAGAGTTTTGTCGCGGAGGCCGAGCGAGGGGATGTAAGCCCCGGCCCCGTGCCGCCGGGCGTGAACCCCTGGACGGCGGCCCGGATCTGGGACGCGTTCGAACGCGGTGCGTGGGTGCCGCCGGGCGCGACCCGGATCGAGACGGGCGACTACCTGCTCGCGCTCACGCCCGGGTCGACGCCGCTCACCTACGTCTACGCGTTCCGCGCGGAACCTCCGGAGCGGTTCGACGGGGTGCTGGCCGGCCTGAAGGCCCGGGTGAGGGAACACGGCGGGACCGGAGGGCGGATCCAGGTGACCCCGCGCACGCGACCGCGGGACCTCGCCCACCGGCTCGTGACCCGCGGCTTCCGGCCGCTCGACGAGTCCGACCTCATGGTCCGGGAGCTCGAAGCCGTTCCGGCCCGGTCGGCCGAGCCGGGGGGCGGCTCGGCTCCGGGGATCGAGGTCCGGGAGGTGCGGACCGACGACGACTACCGCACCTACCTTCGGCTCTCGGACGAGGTCTTCGGGAACCCGCCACCGCCCTCCGCGGTGGAGGACGAGTTCTTCGCGCTGTTCCGGCGGCAACGCGAGGCGGGCCAGCCCAGCGGCCGGTTCCTCGCCTGGGAAGCCGGCGTCCCGGCGGGGATCGGCGGCGGCCACGCGAACGGGCCGGTGCTGTTCCTGTGGGGGGGCGGGGTCCTTTCGTCGCACCGACACCGCGGCATCTACCGGGCGCTCGTCGCCGCCCGGCTGGACGCCGCGCGGTCCGCCGGGGCGGAGATCGCGCTCACGACCGCGCGCCGGAGGAGCTCGGGTCCGATCCTCGAACGGCTCGGCTTCCGTCGGGTCGGCGCGGTGCGCCTGTACGAGGGGTCGTTCTGACCGGCGCCCCGGCGGTGGCGCACCGTTAAGACGGTCCCGCCCCGTCCGCCTCGGCCGGACCGATGGCGACGATCGAGGAGGCCGCGGTCGCCCTGGGCAACCAGTCGTCCGACGAGTTCCGCCGGGCCGCGGAGGTCCTGGGGAAGGTCGGCCTCACGCAGTACGAGGCCCGCGCGTACATCGCGCTGGTCGCCCGGGGCGTCGGGGACGCCGCCTCGCTCGCGACGGCGGCCGGGATCCCCCGCACGAGCGCCTACAAGGTCCTAGAGTCGCTCGCCGAGAAGGGCTACGCCCAGCCGACCGGGGGAAAGCCGATCCTCTTCCGACCGACCCCGCCCCTCGACGTGGCCGAGGGGCTCAAGGGGGCGATCCAGGAGGTGTTCGAGAAGCTCGCGCACCTGCATCGGGTCGTCGCCGAGCACGGGGAACCGCAGCTCGTCTACCTTCTCTCGGGCCACGACAAGGTCCTCGCGAAGATCGGCGACCTCCTCGACCAGGCGAACGCGACGTTCATCCTGACCACGCCGCAGGTCGCCGACGTGCGCGACGAGCTGGGGAAGAAGATCCAGCACGCGGTCAAGCGCGGGGTGCGCGTCACGTTCGTCACCTCGCCGCTCCAGCGCGTGCCGGAAGGGGTGGAGTACGTCCCGCGGGAGAACCTGCTCGCGACCGAGGTGCTGGCCGACGGGGCGCACGCGCTC
>JASIBA010000142.1 GCA_030041735.1 Thermoplasmata archaeon
CGTTCGTGATCGTGATGTCGCCCATCGAGTCGACGAGCATCTTGTCCATCCCCCGGGGCCCGAGGGTGGAGCGGACCGCGTCGGCGACGGCGCGCGCGGCGGCGATATTGTTGGACGTCGCTCCGCGTCCGCGCTCGCGTTCGGTCCCTTCCTTCAGCACGAGAATCGGTGTGCCCTGAAGCATCGAGGTCACCGTCTGCGGAAAAATTGCGCTTCTATATAATGACTGCGAGCCTCGCGGCGTGGGGTTCTGGTCCGTCGGCCGGTCGCTCACACCGCTCGCCTGTGACCCGAAAGCTCCTCGTCGGGAGCTAACGTTGGAGGGCCCGGGTTACCAGCGCTTCGGATGCGGCGAGGAATGCCTGAGCGTACCGGGCGTCGGCCAGCCGGGGAGATGGGAGGCACGGGTTTCCCTTGCGGTCGAAGATCGCCCCGCTGTGACCGCTTAGGTCGGGAGAGAACAGCAGCGGCACGAGTCGCTTTGCGTACTCCTCCGGGCTGGGGTTGGTCTTCGAAATGAACCACTCCATCAAGCCCCCGCTCCCGGGCGTCTTCCTCATGTTATCGCGAATGTTGGTCGCAAGGATTCCCGGACTCATCCCGAATATCTCCACTCCCGGGTACCGTTTCGCCCCTTCGAGGACGAGGAGCTCGTTCCCTACGACCGTGTTCATGTGAACGCGCCACATGCTGTAGGAGCGCTCCGCGTTCAGGTCACCCGGACTGCCCGATCGGCCCGTACCCGGGTACCCCCAAATGAAGATCCGTGGTTTGATCGTCGCGTGCGGTCGGTTCTTCCCGAGTCTCGTCGCGATCTCCCGAAGGATCACCAGTCGGCTGAGGAAGCTTACGGCCAGGTCGCGCTCGAGGCCTTCTCGAGTTACTTGGCGCGTGCGCGCTGCGAAGATGCCGGTGGTAAGGAGCGCCATGTCGAGGTCTTCGGCGGGCAGGGACTGGCCCACTCGTTCAGCCTCCCGCATCGACTCGAGGTTGGCGAGGATGAACTCGATTCGTGGGTTCCCCGAATCGCGGAACGTCCGACCGACGACTTGCACGCTCGCCCCGCGCCCGGTCAGCACCTGAGCGAAACCCCGACCGATTCCCCCAGTGCCGCCGACGATGGCCACGCGCTTTTGGTTAAGCTCGAGGGCAGAGATCGGAACCTCGCTCGGGTTCCAGCTCGTGTCGCGCTTCACCCTCGATACCCCCGGAAGAACTCGTACTCCAGATCGGCCTCGGCGACGCCGAGTCTCTGCCGAAGCATGTCGAGCGTCTCGATGGCCATCCCGGGCGTGCCGACAACGAAGACCCTCGGCCGGACCAGTCGCTCGAGCTCGATCTGGACCGTCCGTGCATCGATCCGACCGGTCGGGCCCTCCCAGGGTTCCCCAGATTCGGCGGGGCGGGTCACTGTGTACCGGATGGAGATCCGGGGATCCTTGCGAGCGATCTCGTCCAACTCCGACTTGAATGCGAATTCCCGAGCGGATCTCGCCGAGTAGAGTAGTACGACTCTCGCGTGATCCCCGGTATCGGAGGCGTACCGGATCATCCCCCGGAACGGGGAGACGCCGATGCCCCCCGCGATGAACAGCGACTCACGGGTTCGGTCGTAGAGAAGGTCGCCGACCGGGCCGAGCGCGAGAACCCGTTCTCCTGGAGTCAGTGCGTCCAACGCCACCTTGTACGGCGACGCTGTCCGCTTCACGGTGACCTGGGCGACGTCGGGCTCGCTCGGGCTCGAGGACAACGAGAAGGTTCGTGCCGGGCCCCACGGATCCTGAACTCGTGGGAGAATCAACCGAATGGCCTGGTTGGAAAGGTAGCGAAATCCCGTCCCCGACGTCGAGAAGCGGTACGACGACGTGGTCGGCGTTTCGCGAGTGCTCTCAAGGAACTCGAACTGGTAGCGTCCCGGCGCCGCCATTCGCAAGGGGGACCCCGAAAGCGAACCCATCCCGCCGACCCCTCCCTCGGCCACCTCGGGAAGGAAGTCTGAGGATTACATATTGACTAACTACTGAATGATTAATCACTTCGTTGTTTCGCCGCCGCCGTAGCGGCCAAATAGCGGAACCCCATCGAACGGTCGTGGCGCGCCCGACTCAGCGCAGTCGACTGGTCGATGAGGTTTGGTGCGCTTTCCTCGGCTCCGGGCGCGCGATTCACGCGCGAATGAGAACGGGGATCTCGTCCGGGGGCCTCACGATGCCGCGAGTCACGCTCCTCCGCATCATCGTATATCGCGGCAAGTCATCCTCGAAGGCCCTCGCCGAGTCCATGGGAGTTTCGACCCCGGACCTTCCGGGCCTGCTCGACAAGCTGGCTGCCGAAGGCTTGATCAGCCGAGAACGGAGCAGCACGGATCGGAGGGTCGTCCTCGTCCAAGCGACTCCGAAGGGCCGGCGAAAGCTGAAATCGCTCCGAAGAGCCGCGATAGACGAACTCGCAAAGATGTTCGAGCAGTGGAACGACTCCGATCTGCGAACATTCCGGGACCTTCTGGCGCGAACCGCTCCCCGCAACTACTGCCTACCGTCCGGAGGGACCCTTCCGGTTCTTCCCGTGGACCGGCCGGGAAGCAGACACCGCCGCTGACGTCGGGACTGCCCCGCGTTGGATGGATGCCTCCAGAGCCCTCCACGTCCCTTACCGGTGAGCGCTACCGGCACGATACGTCGTACGGCCGAGCACGGGCGGGAATCGTGGTCCGCCCCGCATGCGCCGGAGCCGGTGAGAAAGGGTTCGGGTCGCGCTGCCGGAGGGGCCGGCGCCGGAGCCTAGAAGGGGAGCACCTTCCGGCCACCGTGATGCTGCGCCGTGATGATCCCGGTCGCGACGTACCAGGCCGCGAAGCCACAGATGAAGGTGTCCACGCCCGTGGCGATCCAGAGGCCGTTCGCGGGGCTGTGCCCCGACCCGACGATGGCGAAGTCGATCGCCAGCAGCAGGAACGCGAGCACGAGCGTCCAGAACACGAACGCGATGCCGACGCCATGATAATGTGAATTGATGGCGAACGTCAGCGTGAAGAG
>JASIBA010000143.1 GCA_030041735.1 Thermoplasmata archaeon
TCCGCGTTCGGAGCGCCCGCGACGCTCTGGACGAGGAAGTACCCGTACGTCGTGGCGGCGTCGCCGCCCGGCGGTGCGCCGGTCGAGGGCGTATAGTTGAAGATCCCGTTCGCCCCGGTCTGGATCGACGTGACCGTCCCGCCGCCGTACGCCCCGGCGTTCGACTGGCCCGAGTACGCCGAGACGTCGAAGACGCCGGTCTGCCCGCTCGAGCCGACGATCTCGAACTCGTAGGTCGTGCCCGCGGTCAGCGTCGTCGGGGCCGCGACCAACCCGCTCGGCGTCACCTCCAGGATCGAGAAGGCGGGATCGGCGAGCGAATGGCCGGCGACCCCGGTCGTGCCGAAGAGATCGAGGCTGAGCAGCGCGGGCTCGATGATCCCGAGCCCCTGCAGGTAGTTCCAGCCGTCCCCCGCCGGGTTCCCGAGGCTCGCGAACCAGAGGGGCTGGACCGGCGCGCTCGGGTCCTCGATCGAGAGGTTGTAGTAGTACCACGTGTACGAGTTCACCGGCGCCGCGTCCCATCCGGAGGTGGTTCCCATCGGGACGAACGGACTGGCGCTGAGCGCGCCCGCCTCGTACCCGTTGTGCGCGTTGTAGAGCAGCGGGTTGATGTCGCCCATCTTGGGATTGCCGAAGATGAGGTTGGCCTGTTCCTCGATGAGGGCCCACTCGCCCGCCGTGGTCGGCGTGGCGAAACTGGTCCCTCCGTAGAAGATCCACCATTGGCCCTCGCCGTAGATCGTCATGTTGAACGCCGCCGCGAGCGAGACGACCGGATCGATCTTCGCGCCGGTCGAGTAGGTGTCCATAGCGTTCTGCCACCACGGCTGCGAGTAGACGAACGACTGGCCGAATCCTCCGCCGACGGCCCCGACGAACGTGCCGGTCTCGCCGTAGCCGTAGGACCAGTAGCCGGTGCTGGCGATGCCGCTCGCCGGCGCCACGTACGCCGTGCCGTTCTCCCCGTCGTAGCAGGTGTTGTCGTAGAGGAAACCGTCACAGTAGGCGAACGAGGTGTTCGTGACGGGGAAGTCCGATCCCGCGCCCTGCGCCGTGATCTGCGCCCCGCCGACCGAGGTCGCGCCGGGGGAGTCGGCGGGCTGGAAGTCGTTGACCGTCTCGTAGACCCCGCCGTCATCGCCGGAGGCGAAGAAGTTCGTGACTCCGGCCACGTTGAGCAACTCGAGCTCCTGGGTCGCGGCCGTGAGATACACGGGGGAGCCGTAGAAGTAGGTGTACTGCTCGCCGGATCCGTAGCTGTTCGACGTGATCGTCACCGAGCAGGTGCCGGTGCCGGCGGTCCCTTCCACGACGTAGAGGCCCGCCGCCGCGAGCGTCGCGGCGCTGGGGCAAACCCCGCCGGTCGAGCCGAGGGAGAGGTACTGCGCGATGTCCGCGTAGGCGAGGTCGAACGCCGAGAAGTTCCCCGGGTAGGGGATCCCGATGACGTCGATGTGGGCCTGGGGCGCCATCGCGGAGGCGTACTCGATGTCGAGGCTGGTCTCGAGCGTCCAGCCGGCATCGAACCCCTGGTCCTCGCAGGCGTAGATGTTGTTGTTCGGGAACGACTCGTAACCCGGGATATCGAGCGCGATCTGGGTCAGCCGGTTGTTGAGCTGGTTCGGGACGGTCGGCCAGGTCATGTTCGACCAGGCCGAAAGGTCGCTCGGGATCGCGCAACCGACCTCGATCAGCGCGATCGTGATCCCTTGACCTTTATCCGGTTCGGAACCGATCGCGGAGTGTCCGTTCCAGAGCGAGGTCGCCCCGGTGAGTCCCGACATCGTCGAGGGGAAGAGGAATTGGAAGTTTCCGCAGATGCTGTCCTCGGAGCACGTGGCTCCCGCGGGGCCGAAGTCCGTCCAGAGGAAGTCGTGGGCCGAGTCGGCCTGGTAGAGGTCGAGCTCGTTGCTGCACGAGCCGAAGACGCCGAACTCGCACTCCGCCGTCGAGGTGACGTTCGTCGTGTTGTTCTGCTGCGCGGTCTCCATCGCCGGGTCGAGCCCGTACGGCATGGCAATCTCGGGGGTCGCGACCATCCCGTCGAGTCCGGCGACCCCGTTGATCACGCTCGCGATCCCGCTCGGCAGCTCCGCCGGCGCGGTGTTCGCGTAGATCACGGGCCCCACGTCGGTGCTCCCGACCTGGGCGCTGTCGTTCCCGAACATCGGGTTCCACACGCCCTGCGACGTGTAGTCCTGGGAGTACGCGTTGAGCGTCGTGTGGAACGCCGCCGAGATCTCGGCGACGGTTCCGGCCACGGTGAGCGTGAGGGCCGTTGCGCTGGGCGTCACCGTGAGGCCGTAGCTCGAGAAGTAGTCGACGACGCCGGCGTACGACGGGTTGCCGTACTCCTGTCCCAGCGCCGCCGCCGACAGGTAGTCCCGGTACATCGGGCTCGCCACGTCCCCCTGGGCGCTGACGAGGGTCGAAAGGCTGCCGGTGGGATTCAGCGTGACGGTCACCGAATCCGGAGCGGTCGGATTGAACGCGGTGGGATCCGGCGTGACGGTGACCGTGCCGAACTGCGATGGTTGCGAGGTGCTCAGGTCGGTCCCGCTACCGGTCAAGGGCGTGAGCGGCCCTTGCGCGAGGTTCGACGCCGAGGCCGAGACCGCGCCCCCGGGCGCGAGGGCTCGCGCTGGAGCGGAGCCCGCCGGCCCCAGGAACGCCGAACCCGGTAAGGTCGCGAGGCTGAAACCCACGACCGCGACCGCGACGATCAGTCCGACCCAGAGTGCACGCCCATAGATCGCTCGAGACGCTCGCATAACTAGGTGGGCGCGCATCGGGGGCGGCAGTTAAGCCGCCTCAGAACGAGCGGAGAATTTCGTCGGGAGGAAGGCGTACTTTCGTACTACGAAAGGAGCGAAATCGTAGGGGTCGGAGGGCGGAGCCCCGTCAGGGGAGCAGTTCGGGGGGATCGCGCCATCGCCCGCCCGGATGCGACGGTCGCCCCCGGGGTGCCGACGGCTCGAGATCGAGCGTTCGGGATCGGGAGCCCGACGGGATTGCAGCCCGAGTCGTCGCGGGACCGCGCACGCGAACGCCGGAGTTCGGGAGCGACAGGCGAGGGACCGAATGGAGCACGATCTCGTGCCAGCCGTCCGGCGGGTAGAGGCCTAAGGGGACGGTGCGCAGGTCCGTCGGGTCCTCGCGGCGCAGCACGAGGTCGAGCGATCGGATCGCCCCGTCGAGCTCGGCGGTCTTCGACAGGACCTGACGGATCGCGGCGAGCACCTGATCGGCGAGTTCCGTCGGCCGGTAGCCTTCGCGCGTGACCTCGAGGAGGTGCTGCTCCACGCAGAATCGGGCGTAGCTGTCGAAGTACGCGGGGTTCAGATTCGCGAGCCCGATGATGCGGGTCTTCCGGGAGGCGCGGCGACTGGCGTCCAAGAAGTCGTGGAGCACTTCGAGCCGGGTCCGGTAGGTACGTCCCATGTGCTTCCGCACCGCCGCACGTGGCGTCGGCACGACCGGGGATTCCAGCAAGGCGTGGCGCGATTTAATGGTGCCCCAAATCCGCCCATTCTTCGGCGGACGAACGGGACCGGGCCCCGCCCCGCGGGCCTCCGGAACTCGGGAACTGCCGGTTCGATCGAGGCCGCGGGGTCGTAGCACCGGAAGCGGGCCCTCCCGCCCCCGTTTCGTCACCCCTCCGGTGGTCTAAATGGGGCGAGGAGGGTCCCCCGCCCGTCGCTCGCCACCGGCGAGCCCCGACGGTACCATGGCGAAAGCGAGCCCGACCAAGACACTGCGGGTGGACGGCGGAACGATCGCATACGACGACCTGGGGACCGGACCTCCCATCGTGCTGCTGCACGAGGCGATCGCGGACCGGCACATGTGGGATCGCGAGCTCCCCGAGCTGGCGAAGCGGTTCCGGACGGTCCGCTACGACCTTCGAGGCTACGGTGGGTCGGCCCCCGCGACCGCCGAGTACTCGTCGGTGCGCGACCTCAAGGCTCTCGTGGACCACCTCGCACTGGATCGGCCGGTCGTGGTGGGACCGAGCATGGGAGGCGCCATCGCGGTCGACTTCGCGGTCGAGTACCCGGGCACGGCCTCGGGCCTGTTCCTCATCGCGCCGGGGCCGCCGTCCGGGACGAAGCTCGAAATGCTCGGAGACATCCACGCCGAGCTCGAGACCGACGAGCGGGTCTCGAAGGAGATCGGCGAGGCTTGGAAGGCCGGGGACGTCGACCTCGCTGTGGAGAAGGTGCGGGAGCTGTGGGGAGCCGCCCTGCAGGGAAAGGAGCTCGAGCGGTTCCGCGAGATGGTGCGTCGCAACGCGCCCGAGGCCCTCGGGGATCGCTCGGCCCAGCACGACACCCGAGGCAAGCCTCCCGCGGTGCCCCGCCTCTCGTCGATCACGATGCCCGTGGAGATCGTCGTGGGCGATCGGGACGCACCCCTACAGCTGCCGTTCGCGATGTTCATCGCCCAGCGCGTGCCCGGAGCTCGGCTCCAGGTGCTCCCGGGGGCGGACCATCTGCCGAATTTCACCCAGCCAGCGGCGTTCGATCGTGCGTTCGGATCGTTCCTTGATCGGGTGTTCGCCGGGCGCTGACGGCGCCGGGACCGGGTCGAGCCCATGACCGCCGCTCCCCGGCGGCTGGATCGCTCGACCGCTCGTCGACTGATGCTCACGAAGCAGCGACTGGCCGGTCCCGGCCCGGGCCCGGCGACCGCCCGCGGTCTCGTGTCGCTGACGAAGGAGCTCGGCTACGTTCAACTGGACCCCGTGTCGATCGTGGCGCCGGCGCACGCGATCACGTTCTGGAGCCGTTTCGGGGAGTTCCGCCCGGCCGAGCTGGATCGTGCGCTCTGGAAGCAGCGGACCCTCTTCGAGCACTGGTCCTTCGCGGCGTCGCTCGTCCCCGTATCGGACTACGCGCTCCACTACTCCCTGATGCGGAGATATCCCGAGTCGCTGTCGAAGTCCTGGGGGAACTGGCGCGCCTACGCACGTCGGTGGCTCCCCGCCCACGCGCAGCTGCGTCGATCGGTGCTTCGGCAGCTCGCCGACGGGCCGAAGATCGCCCGCGATTTCCGGGAGCACGCCCGCACCAAGCGGCCGAAGCAAGTCTGGTCCTCCGGAAGCGACGTCACGGAGATGCTCACCCACTTGCAGCTGAAGGGCGAGGTGATGGTCGTGGGCCACCAAGGCATCCAGAAGGTCTGGGGCCTGCCGCGGAAGTTCCTGCCGCCGGATACGGACCGCCGGGTGCTACCGCAAGCGACGGTGGAGTACGAAGGGGCCCAGCGAGGGATCCAGGCGTTGGGCCTCGCGCTTCCCCGGGAGATCATGCGCGGGATGATGCGCGGCCGCTTCTTCGAACTCGACCGGACGCTCGACCGCCTGCAGGCGGACGAGCGGATCTTTCCGGTGCACGTCGACGGCACCGATCCGCGGGCGATCCGATACGTGCACGCCGACGATCGGGATCGGCTCGAGTCCTTCGAGTCCGGCGACTGGGGGCCCCGCCTCTCGCTGCTGTCCCCGTTCGATAACGTTCTGGCGAATCGGGGCGCGGTGAAGGAGCTCTTCGATTTCGAGTACGCGCACGAGAACTACACGCCGGCGGCCCGCCGGAAGTACGGGACCTACGTGATGCCGATCCTCGCGGGAGACCGATTCCTCGGCCGGATCGATCCGCGCTTGGACCGGGAAAGGGGGGTTCTTCGCGTGAACTCGGTCCACGCCGAGGCCGGCATCCCCGGCGGCGCGGACCGGGGGCGGGAAGTGGCCGATCTGATCGAGCGCTTCGGGGCCTTCCTCGGCGCTTCGGAGGTCGAATACACCGCCCGGGTGCCCTCGGAGTGGAGTCGGGCACTCCGGTGACCCGGCGCTCGCGGCCGGTCCGGAGGATCAGTCGATGCGACGTAGGGTGGCCGCGTACGAGGACTCGGCGTTCGAGGAAGACCGATCCCGCGGCGTCCAGCGCCCCCGAATGGCCCGTCGATCCGCACTGAGACGACCTCGGAAGGTCGCCTCCGGAACCGAATGCACGAGCCGGTCGCCCGAGATACGCCAAGCGCACTGCTGCGGTTCCGTCGAACCGTCGGTGTAGACGACCGCCGGGAAGGTCTGAGTGGCCGGATCGAACCGAATGATCTCGATCGCGGGGATCTCCTTGCGGTCTACCACCAAGAGGGTGCGTTGCTCGAGCGTCCGGCCGTCGCGTGACCACCGAGTGTCCGTTCGACCCCCGATACTGATGGGAGGAGGCCCGGTCGATCGCCCCTCGATCCTCCAAGCACCGACGAGCACCTCCAGATCGCGCAGCCCTCGGGCCGAGTCGGGCTCGACCGCGGGGAACGAGACCGGGGAGGACGACACCCCGGAAGGGAAGTCAGCCTGAGTTTTCGGGGCACGG
>JASIBA010000144.1 GCA_030041735.1 Thermoplasmata archaeon
TGCGCGGGCGGTCCAGGTGGAGGGCGAGCGCCTGCGCGGTCATCGACTTCCCGATGCCCGGCGGCCCGACGAGGAGGAGGTGTCGCCGCTGGTAGGCCGCGATCCGGGCGATCTCGACCGCCTTCTCCTGACCGATCACGCGCTGGAGCGGATCGGTCGGGATCGGGATCTGCGCGGTCGTCTCGATATCCTCGACCGAGGCGGGCAGGTGGCGGACCGGTTCGGACTCGGTGGCGCTCACGATCGGAGAGGGAACGCGGAGAACGCGAAAAGGGTTGGCCGCGGGGCCGCGCGCGGTGCCCGCGGGGTCGGGGCCTAGTGCGGGCCGCCCGGCCCACTGAGGTCGGCTTTCGTGAAGACGCGGACCTGCTCGGGGATCTTGCCGATCGGCCCGAGCCGACTCGCGACGACCGTGCCGATGCCCTTCTCCTGGGCGACGTCGACCAGCCGCTGGCTGACGATGCCGTCGAACACGAGCGCCTTGGTCGGGGTCGAGAGCGTCGCGAGCGCCTCGTACATCTCCTTGATCGGCGCCTCGCCCACGACCGCGTCGTCCTCGCCCACGAAGAGCGCGCGCGACGCGTTCTCGATGCCGTTCAAGAGGTCGAAGTAGTGCGCCAGGTCCGGCGGCAGCGGGGCCGCCGGGGCCGGCGCGGGCGGCGGGGGCGGAGGAGCGCGCTGGGGGGGCGGGGGCATCCGCTCCCGCTCCCGGTCGTCGCGCCGTCCGCCGCCGTTGCGCTCCTCGCGCCGGTCCCCGCGGTTGCCACCGTCGCCGCGGTCCTCCCGCGGCTCGCGGGTCGCCCCGGTCGACTCGAACCCGCTCATCTCCAGGTACTGGTTGATCGGGATCTTGTTCCGGAGGCACTTCAACAGCTGCTTCTGGGTGAGCTCCTCGACCTCGCTGCCGCGCGGCGCGCGCGCGACGAAGTCGACGTCCATCGTCTGCAGCATCTCGCGCAGGATCAGCTCGCCGGCGCGGTCGCCGTCGGTGAAGGCGGTGACGGTCTTGCCGCGCGAGAGGTCCTTCACGGTCTGCGGCACGCTGGTCCCTTCGACCGCGATGACGTTCTTGATGCCGCAGCGCAGGAGGTTCAGCACGTCGCTGCGCCCCTCGACCACGATCAGCGCGTCGGCCTGGTCGATGTTCGGGCCCGCGGGCAGGTGCTCCGGACCGTAGGTGGTGATCTCGTCGACCTGGACGGCCTTGCGCACGGCCTCGGTGAGGTCGACGCCGACGCCCTTCGACTCCTCCTGGAGCCGGCCGAGGATCTCCTTCGCGCGCTCGACGACCTTCTGCCGCTTGGAGATCCGGATGTCCTCGACGCTGACGATCTCGATCTTGGCCCGGCAGGGGCCGATGCGGTCGACGGTCTCGAGGCCCGAGGCGAGGATCGCGGTCTCGACCTGGTCGAGCGAGGAGGGGATGATGATCTCGCCCTCGCTCTTGCCCTTACGGCTGTCGATGTCGACCTCGATGCGGCCGATCCGGCCGGACTTCTGGAGGTCGCGCAGGTCGAGCTCGTCTCCGAGCAGGCCTTCGGTCTGCCCGAACACCGCGCCGACGACGTCGGGCTTGTCGATGACGCCCTCGGCGGCGATGCGGGCTCGGATCTGGTACTTGGCGGCGCTGGGGTCGTTGCTCATGGTTGGTGTTCTCCTGGGGGAATCCCTCCTCCGCACCCGCGGAGGAGTCCCTTCGGACGAACTAAGGGCGCCGAGCGACGCCGGGTGATGCCGCGAGCCTACGACAGACGATCGGACGGAACATGAGTCGTGAGTCCGGGATCTCCGGGCGACGTCGGGAGCTGCCTCCGTTCGTCCCCTGGGGGGTTCCTTGCGTCGACATCAGTCGTGGGGCGTATTTAAGGGGCGGGGCGACCGGAACGATCGGTGCGACGGGCCCCGGGGACCCCGTCGACCGCGACCGGGCGAAATCCTCGCCGAGAACAGGCACTCCGACCGACAGTCTTTATAGCGGACCCGAATAGGCGGCCCTCGGAGAGAATTCCCGATGCCCCGTCGCGCCCGGAAAGCCGCGCCGGACCCCGATCCCGACGTGCCCGTGACCGAGTCGAAGCCGGAGGACGACTTCGTCTCCACGCTCAAGGGCGAGCTCGCCCGCACGCAGCAGCAGGCGGAAGCCAGGAGCGCGGGCGAGGACACGAGCCACCGCGCGAAGCTGAACCGCCGCCTCCTCCAGGACCTCTGGGAAGTCCACAACCAGTTCGAGGAAGCGGGGATCCACCTCGCGATCGACCCCTCCCAGACGCTCTTCGCGACGTTCGTCGAGTACCCCACGACGTGGATGTTCAAGGAGAACTTCGATTTCGGCGCCGTGAAGACGGTCGAGCTCGGCGACCGGGCCCCGGGCTGGCTCGGCTTCACCCTCCGGACCTGGTACTACCGGACCCAGGAGGGGAAGAACCACCTCCGCTCGATCTTCGAGTGGTGCGACGGCGAGAGCTACCACCGCTACTCGGGCTGGATGCGGATGATGAGCCAGGCCGTGCTCTACGACGCGGCCGAGGACGAGGTCGACCTCAAGCAGATCCACCAGGTGCTCCGGGACGTGGTCGTCCACTGGTACGCGGGGCATCTGGAGAAGTCGCCCGAGGCGTTCGTCGCGCACCTCAAGGAGAAGTATCCGAAGGGCGCGTCGTACGCGAAGGAATCGTACCGCTGAGCGGTCCGGCGCCCCCCGGGACCGCCCGGGCGCGGGCCGCCCGCAAGCCTTGAAATAACCGGTCCGGCCTCCGCAGCGCGCGAAAGGCGACGAGGGCCGGGCGTCGTCCCACAGGGCCCCGCCTCGCCGGAGGCACGGTTGGCTCAGGACCTGCGCGAGCACCTCGTCTCCTACTTCGAGGCGCACCACGCGCTGGTCGAGGCGTCCGCGCTGCAGTTGCTCCTCACCGACCGCCAGCCCCTGCTCCTCTCCCGCGACCTGCTCGAGCACCGGGCGCCCGACTCCCCGTTCGTGACCCGGCAGATGGTCGAGGACGCGCTGCGCCGTCGCGCCGGCGCGACCGCCGGCGTCGCGGTCGGGCTGCGACCGGCCGCGCGGCCCGAGGACCTCCTCCACCCGATTCCGTTCGTGCTCCTCCGCGAGGGGTTCACGGGCCCGCCGGTCGCCTCCGATCCGCTCGCGGCGTACTCGGCGCTCTTCCAGTCGCGGTACCGGGAGCTCGCCCGCCTCCTGCGGGGGCGCAGCGAGCTCGGCAACTTGCGGCCGATCCGGGACCTCCGGGCCGGCGAGGGTCCCTCCTCGGTCATCGGGCTGGTCCGCGAGGTCCACGCGACCCAGAAGCACCACCTCATCCTGACGCTCGACGACGAGACCGGATCGGTCACCGTGCTGGTGCCGCGCGACTCCGCCGCCGCCCGCACGACGGTCCTGTCGGACGAGGTGCTCGGCGTGCGGCTCGACTTCGGCCGGGAGCGGAACCGGATCCCGCGCGCCGTCCACGTGGAACGGCCCGACGTGCCGGCGGTCCGACCCGCGCGGCGCGCGGGACCGGGACGTCGCGCGATCTTCCTCTCGGACCTCCACCTCGGCAGTCGGTCGTTCCTCGCGGAGCCGTGGGGTCACCTGGTCGAGTTCCTGCACGGGCGGGGCGCGCGCGCGGACCTCGCGGCGTCGATCGACCACGTCGTGGTCGCCGGCGATCTCGTCGACGGCATCGGCGTCTACCCGCAGCAGGAGCGCGACCTCGCGATCGCGGACCTGGTCGAACAGTACGCGGAGCTCGGCCGGCGCCTCGCGGAGCTGCCGGCCCGCCTCACGATCGTGGTCGTCCCGGGGAACCACGACGCCGTCTGCCCGGCCGAGCCGCAGCCGGCGCTGCCCGAGGAGCTGCGCGCGACGCTGCCGCCGAACGTGCACTCCCTCGCGAACCCGTCGACCTTCGCCCTCGACGGCGCGATCGTGACCGCGTACCACGGCCGGAGCTTCGACGACCTGATCCCGGCGATCCCGGGCGCGAGCTACGCCCGCCCGACCGATGTGATGAAGCGGATGCTCGCGATGCGCCATCTCGCTCCGATCTACGGCGACCGCACTCCGCTCGCCCCCCTCCCGCGCGACGGCCTCGTGGTCGATCCGGCGCCCGACATCCTGGTCACCGGGCACGCCCACACCTACGGGGCCGATCGGTACCGCGGCGTCCTGCTCCTGAACGCCTCCACCTGGCAGGCGGAGACCGAGTACCAGCGGATGCGCAACATCAGCCCGGTCCCGGCCCACGCCGCGATCGTCGACCTCGCGAGCCTCGAGCTCACCTCGCTGGACTTCTCGGGCGGCGAACCCGTGACGGCGGGCGCGGCCCGATGAGCCCGTATCCCGCCGATCCGGAGTGGGCGCGCGGCCCGATGCGCGTCGTGCTCTCCACCTACCCGGACGCGGCCCGGGCCGGGGCGGCGGTGGAGGGCGCGCTCGCGCGGCGCCTCGCGGCCTGCGGCAGCCTCGTGCCGGTGGAGTCGCGGTACCGGTGGAAGGGCACCATCGCCCGGGACGCCGAGGTCCTGGTGCTGTTCAAGACGGTGCCGAAGCGGGTGGGCGCCCTGTTCCGCTTCCTCGCGGAGTCCCATCCGTACGAGGTCCCCGAGATCGTGGAGCTCGACGTGCCCCGGGCCGCGGCCGGGTATCTCGCGTACCTCGCGGCCGAGCTCGACCGCACGTCCGGGCCGCTCTCCGCGGACGCCCTCACGCGTCCGGGAGGACCTCGAGCCCGGGGAGCTCGAGCCCCTGCACGAACTCGAGCGCGGCGCCGCCGCCCGTCGACACGAACTGGAAGCCGTTGAGCACGCCGAGCTCCTGCGCGATGCGCGCGGAGTCGCCGCCGGCCGCGACGTGGTAGCCGGGGACGGCGGCCAGGCTCCCGAGCACGTCGCGCGTCCCCTCCGCGAAGCGGGGATCCTCCGCGCGCCCCAGCGGCCCGTTCCAGAACACCGTGCGGGCGCCGGGGAGCGCGGCGCGGAAGGCGGCGCGCGTCGCGGGCCCGATGTCGAACGCCTGCGCGTCCTCGGGGATCGCGCCGACCGGATGGACCTCGACCGCCCCGCCGGCCCGCGCGACCACGAGGTCGGTCGGCAGCACCAGCCGGGTCTGGGCGGCCGCCGCGGCCCGGCCCAGCTCATCGACCGCGGTGACCAGGTCCGCCTCGACCGGCGTCGCCCCGAGGCGCGCGCCGCCGGCGACGAGGAAGGGGAAGGAGAGCGCCCCGCCCAGGAGGAGCGTCGACGCGCGGCCGCAGAAGCTCGTGAGGAGCGGGAGCTTGTCGGCGACCTTCGACCCCCCGAGGATCACGATGTAGGGGGTCTCGGGGTGGTCGACCAGCCGGGAGAGCTCCCGGATCTCGCGCTCGACCAGGAGCCCGGCCACGGAGGGGAGCCGCTGCGGGACGCCGACCGTCGACGCGTGGGCCCGGTGCACGACGCCGAAGGCGTCCTCGACGAACAGCTCGCCGAGCCGCGCGAGCTGCGTCGCGAACGTCGGATCGTTCGCCTCCTCGCCGGGGTGGAAGCGCAGGTTCTCGAGGAGCAGGAACTGCCCGTTCTCGAGGCGAGAGACGTGGTCGAGCGCCCGGACGCCGATGATGTCCTCCGCGAGCGGGACGGGCTGGCCGAGGATCGCGCTCAAGCGGTGCGCGACCGGCCTCAGCGAGAACTTGGGGTCGGGCCGGCCGTCGGGGCGGCCCAGGTGGCTCATCAGGATCGTGCGCGCGCCCGACGACCTAAGATGGTTCAGCGTCGGGAGCGCCTCGCGGATGCGCCGGTCGTCCGCGACCTGTCCCGACGCGTCCTGCGGGACGTTGAAGTCGACCCGGACGAGGACCCGCCGGCCCCGGACGGCCGCGGAACCGATCCCGCGCTTGGCGACCATCCGATTCCCGGGGAGCGGGGGCGCGCTAAGAGACTTGTGTCCGGCCGGCAGCGGCGTCCGTCGCGCGACCCAGCCGCGCGATGACCGCGCGCGTCGCCGGAAGGTCGATCCCGCGGGCCGCGGCCGCGCGGACGATCTCCCCGGAGATCGCGTCGATCTCGGTCGGCCGCCCGCGCTCGACGTCCTGCAGCATGCTCGACCGGTTGTCGGCCGTCGCGCGGAGCACGCGTTCCAACGACGCGTCCGCGTCGCGATCGGAGAACGGAAAGCCGGCGGCGCCGGCCGCCCGCTGCGCCTCGCGGAGCAGCTCCCGCGCCTCGTCCCGGTATGGAGGCGAGAGGAGCGCCCCGTTGGGTACGCGATGGAGGGCCGTCACCGGGTTGATCGCGGCGTTCACCAGCGCCTTCCTCCACAGTTCCAGTTCGAGGTCCGGGACCGTGCGCACCGGGATCCCGGCGGCCCGAAACGCATCCGAGGCGAGCCGGATCGCCGCGGCGGCCGGCCCATCCGGCTCCGCGAGCAGGATCTCGCCGTCCCCGGGCTGGCGGACCCGGCCCGCCCGCACGATCATGGCGGGGATCGTGTTGACCGCCCGCACGAGCACGGATTCCGGCGCGGTCCACCCTCCCGCCCGGAGCGCCGCGGCGACGCCCCGCTCGACGTGCAGGCCGTTCTGCGGGAGCACCAGCGGGATCGGCGCGGGGAGGCGCCCCGCGAGGTCGGTCGCGACCGGGTCCAGATCGAACGTCTTGACGGCCACGATGAGCAGATCCGGGGCGGGCGTCGCGGCGAGGCGCTCCTCGGCCGCGACCGCCCAGTGGCCGGGCGACCGCCCCTCGACCGTGAGCCCGTCGCGTCGCAGCACGGCGACCGAGGCCGGACGCCCGACGAGCCGCACCTCGTCGCCGGCCGCGACGAAGCGGGCCGCGAACAGCGAGCCCATCGCCCCGGCGCCGAGGACCGCGATCCGCACGGACCGACCGCCGCTACCCGAATCGGCGGACGAGCGTCGCCAGGCCGGGGTCGCGCCCCCAGTCCCGCTTGAGCAGTTCGAGCAGCCGCTCGTAGTAGCGGACCTGCTCGCGGGCCTGGCGCACCTTGAGCACGAGGTACTCCTCCTCGCGCCGGAGCTGGGCGACCTCCGCGAGGAGGTCCCGCTCCGAGGCGCGGAGCGTGTCGTACCTATCGACGGTGGACGGAAGCACTCGACGCGGCACGCGCGACCTCCAGGGACGCGGCGGAAGCCAGGTTCGGCAGGGTCGCCTCGGCGGCGTCGCGCAGCCGGACGAGCTCGCGGCGCAGACGGCGCAGCCGGGTCTCGAGCCGCCGTCGCCGCTCCCGCACCTCCGCGAGCGAGCGCTCGAGCACCTCCATGCGCCGGCGCCAGTTGTCGCGCTCCTGGACGCTCAGGAGGGCCGAGTCGACATCGACCATCGGGGCGGCACCGGCCCACTTGAGAATCAAGGTTTCGCCCGAGGCGGCGGGTCCGGGCGTCGGCGCGCCGGTGACCCTTTAAGTCGCCTCGGAGGTGGGCGGGGCGGACGGGATCCGATGAACCGGCTCGGGAAGATCGCGGTGCTGGGCGCGGGGAATATCGGCGGATCGCTCGCGCAGCGGCTCGCGGAGATGAACGTGGCGCGCGAGGTCGTCCTGGTCGATATCATCGACGGCCTGCCGCAGGGGAAGGCGCTCGACATCCAGCAGTCCGCGCCGATCCTCGGCTTCACCACCCACGTGACGGGGTCGACCTCGCTCGAGGCGATCGCCGGGTCCGACGTCGTGGTGGAGACCGCCGGACTCGCCCGGAAACCGGGCATGAGCCGGTCCGACCTGCTCGAGAAGAACGCCGCGATCGTGCGGGGCCATGCGGAGGCGGTCCGGGCCTCGGCGCGGGAGGCGATCGTCATCGTCGTCACGAACCCGGTCGACGTCATGACCCACTACTTCCGGGCGGTCAGCGGTCTCCCGGCGCCCCGGGTCTTCGGCGAGTCCGGGACGCTCGACACGGCGCGGTTCCGCACGTTCGTGGCGGAGGCGCTGGGGGTCGCCCCCCGGGACGTCACCGGGTTCGTGCTCGGGACGCATGGGGACACGATGGTGCCGATCCTCTCGCTCACGAGCGTGAGCGGCGTGCCGCTCGCCCGCCTTCTCCCGGCGGACCGCATCGCGCAGATCGTGCAGCGGACCAAGCAGGGCGGAGGCGAGATCGTGAACCTCCTGAAGACGGGGAGCGCGTTCTATGCGCCGACGGCCTCCCAGGCCGAGCTCGTGCACGCCGTCGCGACCGACGCCCACCGCCTGCTGCCCGTCGCGGCCCACCTCAACGGCGAGTTCGGCGAGAGGAACGTGACCATCGGCGTGCCGGTGGTCCTCGGCCGCGCGGGGGTCGAGCGCGTGGTCGAGGTCGACCTCACGCCCGAGGAGCGCGCGGCGTTCGTCGCCAGCGTGCACGCGGTCCGCGAGGACCTCGCGATCCTGGCGAAGGGCCCCGCGGCCGGGAGCTCCGCGGCGTGAGCGCTCCGGAGCCCGCGGCCAACGCGCCCGTCTCCTTCGTCGAGATCAAGCGCCGGCTCGGAACCCTGCGCTTCTCGACCGACTCGAAGGAGCACGCCCACATCACGACGAAGCCGGAGATCTGTGCGAAGTGTCCCCACTCGTTCTGTACGTTCGCCTGCCCGGCGCAGTGCTACCAGCGGATCGAGGGACGGCTGGTGTTCCGCTACGAGGACTGCGTCGAGTGCGGCGCGTGCGCCATCGCCTGCGACCAGGGCTCCGTGACCTGGAACCTGCCCCGGGGCCCGTACGGCGTGCGGTACCGGTACGGGTGAGACGGCGCGTGGGAGGAACGCTCACGCCCGAGCCGCTCGTCTCGCCGCTTACGGGGCGGCCGCTGCCGCCGCTCCCGCCGCCGCACACCCGCCTCGGGGTCGGCGGCGTGCTGCTCCGCGACGGTCGGGCCCTCGTGAACCACGCGTTCTACCGGGCGAAGTTCACGCTGCCGAGCGGGTACGTGGATCCCGGCGAGTCGGCCGAGGCGGCGCTCGTGCGGGAGTTCGAGGAGGAGACCGGGGTCCGGGTCGCGGTGGGGCCCCTCGTCCTCGTGCGGCACAAGGTCGTCTCGCCGACCGAGTCCGACGTCTACCTCGCCTTTGAGGTCACGCGCCTGGCCGGCGAGCCCACGGCCCGGCCGCCCGAGATCGTCGAGTTCCGGGAGGTGCCCGTGGCGGAGGCCGTGGACGCGCCGTGGATCTCCGAGCTGTCCCGCCGGGCGATCCGCCTCGCCGCCCGGAGGGTCGGCGCTTGGCCGCGGAGCGACCTCACCGGGACCGACCAGGGCGGCCTCTTGACCGAGGGCTACCACGCGCCCGACGGCGGGGCGGGTGGGGGCCCGGGGCGACCGAGCGGGGTCCCCGCATCTTCCACTGAACGCGCATCTTAAAACCCTCCTCCCGGGCTCGGACCGGCGGAGAGACCACGACGCCGTCGGCGGGCACCGCCCCGGAACCTCCGGCACTGTTCCCGTACCGCGTGCGGCCCGGACAGGACGCGATCCTGCGCGAGGTCGTCGGCCTCACGGATCGCGGCGGAGCCCTGCTCGTCAACGCCCCGACGGGAAGCGGGAAGACCGTCGCCACGCTCGCCCCGCTGCTCGAGCACGCGGTCCGGTCGGACCACCGGATCGTCTATCTCGTGCGGACCCACAGCCAGGAGGTCCAGGTCCTCCAGGAGGCCCGGACGATCGCGCACCGGCTGGAGCATCCGTTCCTCGCGATCGGGCTGCAGGGCCGGGCCGGTCGGTGCTTCCTGCTCGAGAACGTCGCGGAGGTGAAGGGGGCCACCGCGGAGGAGCACGGCAAGCTGTGCGCGGACCGCAAGCGCGCGACCGAGCGGGCCCTCAAGGGGGAGGCCCCGATCGCCCCGCCGCCCGAGCTCCCCGAGAGCGGGGAGATCGACCTCACCGATCTGGACGGCTGCCCGTACTACGCCCGCGTGCTGCAGTCCGACCTCGAGGACCTCGTGGACCGGTTCAGCGCGAAGCTGCCGACCCCGACCGAGTTCGAGGCGTTCTCGCGCGAGGAGAACTTCTGCCCCTACGAGCTGTCGAAGAAGCTCGTCCCGCACGCCCGGTTGGTCACGGCCCCGTACGCCTTCTTCTTCCACCCGCACGTCCGACGCTCGCTCCTCCAGTGGCTCGGCGTCGGACCCGAGCGCATCGACCTCGTGATCGACGAGGCGCACAACCTGCCGAACCACCTTCGCGACCTGGCGACGGTCGCCCTCCCCCAGGAGTCCGTCCGCCGCGCCCGGGCGGAGATCGACGAGCGCGGTGACTTCCAGCTGCCCGACGGGCCGAGCGCCTCGCGCTTCTTCGATATCGTGGGCGCCGCGGTCGAGGAGCTGATCCAGGCGCTCGCCCGCGACGACGACGCCGTGCTGCCGCCTGACGTGTTCGAGGACGCGCTCTTGACCGCGCTCGGCGGCACGAGCCACCGCCTCGACACCTGGCTCGGCGCGCTCGCGACCTGGGGCGAGAACCTCCGCGAGGAGCGGCGGCGCGAGCGCCACCTGCCGCGCTCGTGGGTCCACACGGTCGCGCTGACCCTGCTCTCCTGGCCCCAGCTCGAGGCCCCGGGCTACGTGAAGGTCGCGACCCGGCGGCCCCGTCCTGCACTCGAGGCGTACGCGCTGGACGCCTCCGTCTCCGCGCGCCCGATCCTGGACTGCCACCTCTCCGTCCACATGTCGGGCACGCTCGTCCCCCTCGAGGAGTACCGGGACGCCCTCGGCCTGGGGCCCGCGGCCCGCCTGCTCGACGTTCCGTCGCACTTCCCGGCCGAGAACCGCCGGTACCTCTACGATCCGTCGGTCACCACCCGCTTCGAGGAGCTGCGGACCGACCCCCGCGCGATCACGCGGATCGCCGACCGGCTGGTCGAGATCCTGGGGAACCTGCCGGTGAAGACCGCGGTGTTCTTCCCGAGCTTCGACCTCATGCAGCGGGTCCTGGAGGCGGGCCTCCAGTCCCAGCTCCCGGGGAACGTCTTCATCGAGTACGCGAAGCTCCCGATGGGCGACCTCTGGCGGTCGATCGAGGGCTGGAAGAAGGACCCCGAGGGGACGGTCCTGATCGGCGTCGCGGGCGGCCGCCTCTCGGAAGGGATCGACTACCCGAACCAGGAGCTCGAGGCGGTCGTCCTCGTCGGCATCCCGTACCCCCGGCCGACGGCGAAACGCGAGGCCCTGCGCCGCTTCCTCGACGCCACGACCGGCAAGGGCTGGGAGTACACGGTCGAGGCCCCCGCGACGCGCGCGATCCTCCAGGCGTGCGGGCGGATGATCCGTTCGGAGAACGACCGCGGCATCGCGATCGTCCTGGACCGCCGGGCCGTCGCGTTCGAGAAGAGCCTCCCCGGCCTGCAGCCGATCGGGGACCTGGCCGCCACGACCCGGCAGTTCTTCGGGCGCCGGGCGCGATGGACGCGCGCGCCGAGTCCCGGCCCCCCTCGGGAAGCGCCCGCCGGACCGACCGTCGGCGACGGGAACGACTTATAGACCGGGCGACCGCTCGACCCGGCGTGATCATCACCCGGACCCCCCTGCGGATCAGCTTCGTGGGCGGCGGGACCGACCTCCCCGCCTTCTACCGGACCCACGGCGGCGGGGCGGTCGTCAGCGCGGCGATCGACCGCTACATCCACGTCCTGGTGAACGAGAAGTTCGACCGGTCGATCCGCGTCGCGTACTCGAGGACCGAGAACGTCGACCGCCTCGAGGACGTGCAGCACGAGCTGTTCCGCGAGGCGATGCGGATCACGGACGTCCGGGACAAGGTCGAGATCCACACGATCGCGGACATCCCCGGGGAAGGCACTGGGCTCGGCTCGTCGTCGGCGCTCACGGTCGGCCTGCTGAACGCGCTCTACGCGTACTCCGGGCGTCTCCGGGACCCGGAGCAGCTCGCGAGCGAGGCGTGCCACATCGAGATCGAGGTGCTCGGGGGCACGCTGGGCAAGCAGGACCAGTACATCGCCGCGTACGGGGGGCTGCAGCAGTTCGAGTTCCGGCCGGACGACTCCGTCCGGGTCACGCCGATCCCGATCGCTCTCAAGGACCGCGAGTCGCTGAGCGACCACCTGTCGCTGTTCTACACGGGGGTGGCCCGGCAGGCGTCGGGGATCCTGAAGGACCAGAACTCGCGGACCGTCGAGAACCGGGAGTCGCTCGAGCGCATGCGGGCGCTGGTCGCCGAGACGCGGGCAGCGCTGCTCAGCCGCGACTGGGAGGCGCTCGGGCGGCAGCTCGACGAGGGCTGGCAGCTCAAGCGAGGGCTCTCGGCCGGGATCTCGACCGCGCAGATCGACCGCTGGTTCGCGGCCGCCAAGGCCGCCGGCGCGTACGGAGGGAAGGTCACCGGGGCGGGCGGCGGCGGCTTCCTCCTCCTCGTCCACCCGCCCGAACGCAGCCATCAAATAGCGGCCGCCCTGTCGCCGATGGCGCGCCTGCCGGTGCGGATCACCGCCGAAGGTTCGCGCATTCTGGTGAACCACCTATGAGCGAGCTCCCGGGGTTCGACGCCTACGCGCGCCAGTACCTCACGGAGGCCCGCGAGGCGCTCGCGGACGCCTACATCCTCGACGGGCTCCGCCGCGCGATCCCGCTCCTGCTCGAGGCGCGCGCGGCGCGGCGCCACGTCTTCCTGCTCGGGAACGGCGGCAGCTCCTCGACGGCCGCCCACTTCGTGACCGACCTCGCGAAGGTCGCCTCGCGCGGCGAGGGGCCGAAGATCCGGGCGCTCGGGCTCACCGACAACGTGCCCAGCGTGACCGCGATCGCCAACGACGTCGACTACGCGCACATCTTCGCGGACCAGCTGAAGGTGTACGGCGGGCCGGGCGACGTCGTCATCGCGATCTCGGGCAGCGGCAACAGCCCGAACGTCTTGGAGGGCGTCCGGGTCGCGCAGTCGCTCGGCATGCGCTCGATCGGCCTCACGGGCATCGGCGGCGGGAAGCTGAAGGGGATGGTCGACGTGCCGATCGTCGTCCCCTCGAACAGCATGCAGCACGTGGAGGACGTCCACGTGGCCCTCCTCCACCTGGTGACCGCCTACCTGCGCGACGCGGGCCCGGTGTCGACCGGATGATCGTCCGCGTGCAGGACTACATGGTGCTCGAGGTCGAGCACCTCAGGGAGTCCGCGACCATCGGCGAGGCGATCGACCGCCTCTCCAAGAGCCGCCACCACGGGCTGCCCGTGACCGACGCGTCCGGGCGGCTGGTCGGCTTCGTGAGCGCGAAGGAGCTGCTCCGCCACTCGGGCGAGCGCGCGACGCCGCTCCGGGAGATCATCCGTCCGGGCACGTACACCGCGACGCCCGAGACCGCGCTCGACGACGCGGCGCGCATCATGTTCCGCTACGGTCTCCGCGACCTCCCGATCATCGACGGGAACGGGCGGCTCTGCGGGATCCTCTCGAACCTCGACATCGTTCGCTCGCACTTCGAGCGGGCCTCGCCGGCCAAGGCGGACACGCTGAAGCATCTGCTCAGCGAGCGCTACGCCCTGCCGTTCTCGTTCCACCGCGGCCTCGTCCCCATCGAGAAGCTCACGCCGACCCAGTGGAAGGTGTTCGAGGACGAGCTCGAGGGACGCCGCTACGAGCTCGAGCGCGGGTTCGCGGAGCCCGTGCTCGTGGTGCAGAAGGGCGATGCCTGGATCCTCGTGGACGGCCATCACCGCGCGCTCGCGGCGCGCGAGATGGGCCTCCCGCAGCTCCAGGCGTTCGTGCTGACGTGCGATCGGCCCGAGGCGTTCGCCCAGGTGGAGACCGGGTTCGAGCGGCTCGCGCGGGAGCACCACCTCGCGACGATCGAGGACATCGAGATCGACCGCTCGGCCCACCATCCCCTGATCGAGGTCACGACGCAGCTGCTCCGCCGGTTCGAGGCGGGCGCGGCGCGGGACGTCTCGTCGGCACCGTAGCCCGGTCGGTACTTCCCCCATAAGAAACGGCGCGGCGGTCGCCCGGTCGGACCGTGGCGCTCCCCCTGCCCCCGCTCGGCGTTTCCTCCGCGGTGGTGCCGTTCGTCATCGTCGCGATCTCGATGATCGGGATCACGATCTTCGTGCTCGGCAAGGTGCTTCCGCGCGACCGGAAGCCCCCGCTCGTCACCCAGATGCTGCTCGCGCTCGCGGTGCTATGCGGTGGCAGCGTGCTCCTGTTCACGCTGCTCGACGTCTTCTACGACCCCAACGGGACCACGGCGTGGACGTGGGTGCTGCTCGGATTCAACTTCATGATGATGGCGCCCGCCGGCATCTGGTTCATCGGGCTGATCGTCTTCCGGGATCGCCGCATCCGGGTCAACGACTGGAGCTGGCCGGTCGCCATCGCGCTGGTGACCACCGGCTCGGAGATCCTGATGGGGCTCCTGTTCGCCGCGGCCGGCTCGAGCGGCGCGCTCTCGGCGCTGATCACACTCGCGCTCGGGCTCTCCTCGATCTGGTTCTTCTGGTCGATGGCCGCGATCATGACCGCGCTGCTCCTCTGGGCCCCGCTCGGACCGGTGGAGCGCGGCGCGCTCGTGGCGCTCACGATCTCGGCCGTCATCGGGCCGTGGGTGACGACGTTCCCCCTCGTGGGCGGCGCGGCCATGGCCGCCCTGATGGTCGGCGTCTTCGCCTACCTCGTCCGGGCCGTCGCGCTTTCCGTGCGGGTGCACGCGGAGGAGGTCGGTCTCCTGATCGGTCTCGCGGTGGCCTTCCTCGCGACGGCCCTCACCGGGGTCGCGCTCGCGGCCACGGACGGCTCGGCAGGCTCGATCATCGCATTCGGCTGTGTGATGGCCGTGGTGATGACGGTCGAGATCGCGTACCTCGTCCGCCGCTTCTATCTCGGTCCGCCGGCCCGTCCCTGGGTGGACCGTCTCCCCGAGGAGGACGAGGACCGGACGCCGGAATCGGCGCGGGCCCCGGAGGCCGGGGCCGAGCGCGCGAACCCCGAGCCGTCCCTGGCGCCGGGCTCCTAGCCACGATTCATACGGCACGCATATCAACGAAGCCCAGGTCCGACCGCCGTCAGGAGAACCCGTGACCGACGTCCGGCCGCGCCGACTCTCCGGACCGTTCGCCCGGGCCCTCCCGTGGCTGATCGCGGCCCTGGTGCTCGCGTCGATCGGCTTTCCCTCCGCCGCAGCGATCGGGCGGCTGCCGTCGGCGCCCCTCGTGGGCTACGCCCGGACGGCCAGCGGTAATTCGACCGTGGCCGTCAACCTGACCGACCAGCCGCGCTACGATCCGAGCGCGATCACGGCCAACGCCTCGGCGACCCTGAGCGTGGAGCTCCGGAACACCGGGCGGTACGTCCACACGTACACGGTCTCGAACGTCCCGGACGTCGTGCTGAACACCTCCTGGACCCCGACCGAGCTCGACGCGTTCTTCAACGCGAACGGCTCGCTCGCGAACGTCTCGGTCGCCGCTGGCGCGACCGCGTGGGCCAACATCACGTTCAACGCGACCGTCGGCGGAGACTCGTTCGAGGTCGTCTCGGTCGTTCCGTACCAGTTCCAGGCCGGCATGTGGGGGTTCGTGAACGTCACGGCCACCGGGCCCGGGCAGATGCTCTCCGACAACACGACGGACAGCTACCAGTTCGTGCCGTCGACCCTCGACGTCCCCTCCCCCGCGCACTATCCCGTGGTGATCGACGTGCTCGTGACCAATACCGGCTCGCTCGGGCACACGTTCACGGTCTCGCCGCTGGCGAACTACACGCTCTCCCCCGCGAACTTCACCGACACGTTCTCCGCGAACGCTCCGCTGGTGAGCGCGCCCGTGCCCGGCGGCGCGGGTTCGACGGTCTGGGCGAACCTCACGGTCAAGGCCCCGGGGATCTACCAGTACATCTGTACCGTCACCGGCCACTTCGCGAACGGCATGACCGGGTTCCTGTACGTCGGCGTTCCCGTACCGCCGCCCCCGGTGGCGCCCTCCACGGCGATCGTCGACACCTGGGTGCTCGTCGGGACGGTGAGCCTGCTCGCGGTCGGGGTGCTGCTCGCCGTTGTGGCGTCGTACTCCGGACGATTCCCTCGCCGGTCCGGGGGCCACGACCACCACTAGGGAGTCGGCCGGGCCCGACGACCGGGGTCGTTGCTCTACCGAACGTCGCCGTGGGCCCCGGGGGTCGACTCCGTGGGCGGCCGATCCCGGCCGCTAGGTGATGACCAGGAACGAGCGCATCGTTCCGTGGAACTCACCGCAGAACTCGGTGCACTGGATCAGGTACTCCGAGCCGATCGCGGCCTCCGGTACCTGGAAGGCGAAGCGGTTGACCCGTCCCGGGATCGCATCGATGCGGACCCCGAGCTGCGGGATGTTGAACGAGTGGATCACGTCCGCGCCGGTGACGTTGATCTGCACCTCGGCCCCGGGCGTAGCCCATAACGCGCCGCCGCTCACGGTGTTGGTCGACGCGTCGTACGACGAGTTGAAGCACGTGTCGTTCGAGTAGCAGAACTCCCAGTACCACTGGTGCCCGATCACCTCCACGTACTCGGTCGGGTCCGACGGGAGGGCGTCGATCTGGTAGAGCAGCACGGTCGAGTAGGCCGCGACGCCGGCGAGGAGGGCGACGACCGCGAGCGTCCACGCGATCTCGAGGCGGTTAACCATACCGACGTCCCCGCTTCGTGGGATCGCGGAACTTCCAGACCGCGTAGACGAGGTAGCCGAAGGTGACGATCGCCCCGGCGACACTGATCCCGAGCATCACCCAGACCAGCGGTTCGGTGAGCTGGAGGTTCGTCTCCGCGGCCCAGAGTCCGGCCACGACGAGCGCGGGCGCGAGCGCACGACCGGCGTACCCCCGGGCGCGGGGGCCGCGTTCCGTCACGGCCGGTGCCGGGGCCCCGGGCTACATATGGACCGTGTACGAACCGCGCCCGCACGGGTCTCCGCCCCCGCGCGACGCGGCGTACGTACAGAGGGGCTTTGAACCGAGGCCGGCGTGCGACCGACGATTCTCGTCATGGGGACCGGATGAGCGCGCGCACCCTCCCCCGCAGCGCCGCGGCCGTCCTGCTCGCGCTGGTCCTGGTCGGGGGGATCTCGCTCGCGTGGTTCGCGACCGCGCCCGCGCGGGCCGCCTCGTCGGTCGAGAGCGACCCGACCGGTTCGTTCTCGGTCACCGCGGTCGCCGGCTTCTCCTTCACGCCGAACTCCTTCCAGCAGCTCCCGCTCAACGCGACCATCACGGTCACGTTCACCGACGACGACACGGAAGATCACACGTTCGTGATCATCGGCAAGCAGGGCTGGGTCATCCCCGCGAGCTACAACTCCGCGCAGATCACCACGCTCGCCTACGGGTCCTCGCCGGCCGCGCTGAACGCGCCGGGGATGAACGCGACGGCCGACAGCCAGCTCGTCGCGACGTTCACGTCGCCGCGCACCGCCGGCTGGTACGAGTTCGTCTGCACCGAGCCCGGTCACTTCCAGAACGGCATGTACGGGTTCATCGCCTTCGGGATGAACCTCCCGGGCAACCTCACGGTCTCCACGGCCAGCACGGACCCCGGAGCGCCGGTCTTCATCATCGTCGGGGTGATCGTGGCGCTGACCGTGATCGCGATCATCCTGGGGTTCGTGGTCGGGCGACGCCGCGGCGCGACCTACGAGATGCCGCCCGAGCGGCTGGGATATCCGGAGCCGGAACCGGCCCCCGCGGTCCCTCCGGAGCCCCCGCTCCCGCCGGAATCGAAGGGCTGACCGGCCGACGCAACCCTCAAATGTAAGGGTCGGTATAACCTACGGACCTCGTAGTAGGTTCGTGGGGAAAACGATGGCGTGGGGGACACCGAACCGGGAGCGCCGCGTGCTGAAGGCCGGCCACTCGTCGATCGCGGTCACGCTGCCGAAACCGTGGGCCGAGGCGATGAACCTCCGGCCGGGCGACCTGGTCGTCTTCGACCAGAACGATGACGGCACGCTCTTCCTGAAGCCGGCCCCGGTCCCGGGCGCGATCACCAGCGGGAGCCCGTTCCTGGTCACCGCCCGCTCCTTCGACACCCCGGGCGTGCTCGAGCGGCTCGTGGTGGGCGCGTACCGCGTCGGCCACGACGCGATCGAGATCCGGACCGACGTGCCGCTCGCGCCCGACCGTGTCGAGGAGCTGCTCGGCGCCGCCCGGGGCCTGCTGGGCGTCTCGGTGGTCGCCCAGGAGCCGAACCGGATCGTGCTCCAGAACTTCATCGACCCGTCGAAGTACGGCCTGCCGCAGCTGGTCCAGCGGATGAAGATGATCCTGGTCGCGTTCCTCGAGGAGACGGAGGAGGTGGTCGGGCGCCGGCAGCGGAGCCGGCGGATCGCCACGCTCGAGGAGGAGAGCCGCAAGGTCCTCGCGCTGCTGGTCCGCCAGCTGTTCCTCGCGAGCCGGGACTGGTCGCTCGCGCGCCGCATCGGGAGCCCCGATCCCCGGCAGCTCCTGGAGTGGCGGGTCGTCGTGCACTCGCTCGAGGAGCTCGCGGAGCTCCTCGGCGCCACCCTCCGGACGCTCAACGAGGAGGTTCCCAAGCTGCCGGCGGGCGCGATCGACGCGGCCGCGCTCGGGCTCCCCGAGCTCAAAGTGCAGCTCAAGAGCGTCGTGGACGCGCTCATGCATCCGTCGCTCGACCACGCGTGCGAGGTCTACCACGAGACCGATCGCATCGGCGAGGAGGTCCGCTCCGCGGGCGAGCGCCGGGGCGCCCCCGCGCGCAAGGCGAACCTGAAGTCGGTCTCCGTGCTGCTCGGGCGGGGCGCCTCCTGCCTCTCGGTCCTCGCGGAGATCGCGATCGACCGCGCGGTCTCGACCGGCACCGAGACCGTCATGGTCGAGGCCGCCTGAACCCGTTTATCTACCGCGGGTACGCACACTCCGTACCCGTCCGTCCGCTCGGTACGAACGCCATATCGAGCGACCGGCCGCTCGGCGGCGGAGGGCACGAATGTTCGACTCGCTCGACGACTGGCTGATCATCGCCGTGGTGGCCGGGATCCTGTTCTACGGGTCGTCCAAGATCCCGCAACTCGCCCACAGCCTGGGCCGCTCCGTGGGGGAGTTCAAGAAGGGACGGCTCGAGGTCGAACGCGAGATCAAGGCCGAACAGGGCGGCAGCAACCCGCCCGCCGCCGGACCGAGCCACTGACGCGAACGGCCCGGTAGGCATGCGGGACGGCACCGAGCACCGGAACGATCGACCCTCCACCGGGTCCGGGCGGGAGCCCGGCCGCACGGAGGGACCCGGGTGACCGATGGGCGACCTCGACCGGATCCTCGCCGTCCTCCAGGAGGTCCGACGCCGCGCGGTCCGGATCGGGATCGTGCTCGCCGCGATCTTCGGGTTCGTGCTGTTCTTCGAGCTGATCCCGGTCCGTCTCGACCTGTTCGGCGTCTCGGTGCCGTTCGCCTATCCCTGGCCGAACCCGTTCTACAACGTCACGGCGCAGCTGTTCCG
>JASIBA010000145.1 GCA_030041735.1 Thermoplasmata archaeon
CTGATCATGATCGACCTCCTGGTCTCGGGGGACTTCTCGGGGGGCCACATCGGCTCGGTCTTCCTGCTCAACTTCGCGGGATCCCTGGTCGCCGGCGTCGCCGCCGCGATCTTCTGGCTCTGGGTGCTGGACCGGATCGGTTCGATCGCGCGGGGGTACTCCTGGACGCTCACGATCACGATGGTGCTGGCGACCTACGGCGCGGCCGACTATCTCGGCCTGAGCGCCGCGATCACCGTGTTCGTCTTCGGACTGATGATCGGCAACCGTCGCCTCCTCGCCTTCGATCCACTGGCCTCGCGTACCTCCGCCGGCAGCTCGCGCTCGCGCGCCGTCGGCGCCCTGCGCTCGGTCCTGCGGCTCTCGCCGGATTCCGTCGACGTCGAGCACATCCAGGATGTCCAGCGGGAGGTCACGTTCTTCGCCGCCGCGTTCTTCTTCGTGTACCTTGGGCTCCTCTTCCAGATCTCCGGGATCTCGTCGCTCGTCGTGATCGTCCCGCTCGCCGCGGCGTTCCTGATGCTCGCTCTCCGGGCGGTCTGGGTCCCGGTGCTCGACCCGTACCTCGACACCGAGCCCACGCTCCGGCGTTCGCAGCAGGGGATCATCGCGTTCAACATCCCCCGCGGCCTCGCCGCCGCGATCATCGCGACGATCCCGCTCTCGGTGGGGCTGGTGATCCCGCACTTCCTCGACGCGATGTTCCTTGCGATCCTCTTCTCGACCGTCGTCTCCACCGCGGGGATCTTCGTGCTCTACAACCCGGGCCGGCCCGGCGAAGCGCCCGAAACGGTGGAGACCCTGACCGCGTCGGATCGCGAAATCTCAGACGCCACGGACCGGCCGCCGCTACCGACCCCCGAGTAGAGCGGGTCGGATCGAAGGCCGGCGCAGGCGAGGGAGCGCGACGCCGCGCCTCGGCTCAGCGGCCCGGGAGGCGGGCGATGATCGCCGCGGTCGGTTCCACGTCGTAGAGACCTCGGAGCTGGCCCAGCGCCGCTTCGTTGCCCTCCGGGGTCATCGATCCGACCGCGTCCTCGACGACCAGGGGCTGGAATCCGAGCGTCGACGCGTGCCGCGCGGTGCCCAGGATCCCGGCCTCCGTCGAAACGCCCGTGAGCACCAGCGTCTCCACGTGCCGGAAGCGGAGCATCTCCTCGAGCGGGGTTCCCACGAAGAAGCTGGGGGTCGTCTTCGACAGGACCAGCTCCTCGGGCAGCGGCGTCAGCTCGGGCAGGATCTCCCATTCCGGAATGCCCGGCGCGAGCCGGAACCCACCGGGGGCCATCCCTCGCCGGGCCATCGACCGACCCATCGCGGGGTTCGCCCACTCGGGCGGCGGGGTGGTGTGCTGGCTGAACACGATCGGGAGCTTGCGGATCCGGTACTGGGCGAGGAGCACCTTGATCCGCGGAACGATCTCGGACCGGTTGAAAGCGCGACCGGCGATGCCCAACTGCATGTCCCAGACGACCAGCGCGGACGACTCGAGCGAGAGCGGTGGGAGCTCCATACGCGGCGGAGACACCGGCGCTAGATGAGGTCCGCCCCGCCGCGCGGCCTATTCGCGAAGAGTCGGGCGGATCGTCCACCAACGGCCTAGAGATCCGGCGCGGGGAATGCGCGGGGGCCGTCGAAGTTCACTCTCGCCCCCGGTTGTAGACATCCCCACCGTCAGGAATAAACCGAGAGGTTAAGCCCGAGGCCCGGCGTGCCGGCGGGACCCCACATGTTCGCGCGCCCCGCGGATCGGCGCTCTCGCGCTGCGCTGTTGATCGTCCCACTCACCGTGCTGCTGGTCATGTCCGCTTCCGTGTTCGCTCTTTCCCTGGCGGGTGCCTCCTTCGGGAGCGCGGATCCCGCGACCGCGGGCGCGACGGTCCTCTCGGCCGCCGACTCTCGGGCCATGGAGAGTGCGGCCGCGAGCCTCGCGACCGGCGCAGGACCGGCCGACGGCACGAGCGCGTCCTGCGCGGCAGCGTCGGGACCGGCCGAGCTGACGTGCTCCTCGGGGGACGCGCCGGCCTCGTCCCCGCCCTCGCTCGCTGCGCCCATCCATCGCTGGGGGGCCGAGATCACCTACGACGCGGCCGACGGATACCCGCTGCTCTTCGGGGGCCAGAACGACACCTGGGCGTTCGAGGACGGCAACTGGGTCCAGTTGCACCCGAAGGTGATCCCGCCGATCGTCTCGTTCGCGTGCCTTACCTACGATTGGAAGGACGGGTACGTGCTCCTGTACGGGGGCGGACGCGGCGGGATCGGCACGCCCGACATCGATCGCGATCTGACCTGGACGTTCCGGGGCGGCGTCTGGACGAACATCACGAACCCGCAGGACTCTCCCCCGGGTCTCCAGTATCCGAGCTGCACCTACGACGCCGCTCCCGGCGACGACTACGTGGTTCTATTCGGCGGAGTGTACGGCGAGGGCCCGTCGCAAACGGGCCAGTCGTACCTCACCCTCCACTCGACCAATCAGACGTGGGAGTTCACCGGCGGGCGGTGGACGAACCTCACCGATTACTCCGCGCCGCATCCGAGCGCGCGATTCGGGGCGAGCATGGTGTACGACAGCAGCGCGGGGTACGTGCTGCTGTACGGCGGCGCCGTGAACGGCACCTCGACCGCGAACGGATCCTGCACCCCGGTGGAGTGCCCTCACCTCAACGACACCTGGACCTTCCACGCCGGCGCGTGGACGAACATCACGGCGACCGCCTCGATCCGCGGCACACCCCCCGGGCGATGGGAGGCCGGGATCGCGAACGACTCGGCCGATGGCTACGTGATCATCTTCGGAGGCCAGGCGAACGGCTACAAGTCGTACAATGCCACGCAGAACTTCACCTGGGGCTTCGTGGACGGCGCCTGGAGCAATCTCACCCCAACGTTGTCGGTCTCGCCGCAGCCGCGGTTCGGGGAGGCGATGGGCTACGACCCCGGGACCGGATCGGTCCTGATGTTCAGCGGACTGAACAGCACCCGGGCGGCCGTCCTGTGGGAGAACAGCTGGGCGTTCTACGCCAACGGGTGGCACCCGCTCACCTACTTCCTGAACTTCACGGAGTCCGGTCTCCCCGCCGGACAGAGCTGGAACGTCACCGTCACACCGAGCCAGGGCCCCGCGGCGACGCTCGGGAACACGACCCCGACGATCTCGTTCGGCTGGGCGACGGGCAACTACAGCTACGCGATCGCCAGCGTCGCGAACTATCACATCAGCGCGGGGACCTCCTCGGGACCCGTGCGCGTGAGCGATCCCACGATCACGGTGGGCTGGTCCCCGGACAAGTACACGGTCCGGTTCACCGAGAAAGGACTCAAGTCCGCGTGGAAGACCGAGTGGTCGGTCACGCTCAACGGGGTGGCCAAGCGTAGCACGGGAGGCTCGCTCGCCTTCGGCGGGCTGGCCCCGGGGACCTACGCGTACACGATCGGATCGGTCACGAACTACTCGCTCAACCGCTCCTACTCGGGAAGCGTCGAGGTCCTCGCCACCGGGGAGTCGGAGGTCGCCGCGTCGGTCGCCCTCCGGTGGACCCTGGTCACGTACCGCGTCGCCTTCGACGAGAAGGGTCTCCCCGCCGGCACCTCGTGGAGCGTCACCCTCGACGGCGTCACCAAATCCGGGACGGGCTCGAAGATCACGTTCTCGGTCTCCAACGGGACCTACGCGTACTCCGTCACGGCCGAGGACTACGAGCCGGCGCCGTCGTCCGGAACGGTGAACGTCGCCGGCGCCGCTACCACGATCCACGTGACGTTCGCCGCGAACGCTCCCGCGGACGGGCGCCCGACCGGACTCGCGGCCTCCGCGCGACCCGAGACCTAAAGGGCGTGTGACGCCCGCGCCGGGCCGTGCCGCCGCAGCGCCCCCGCGCCGCGCTCCGGATCCTGGTCCTGGACATTGGCGGGAGCCACGTGAAGGTCGCCCTTCCCGGTCGGCCGGACGAGGTCGAAGTGGCTTCCGGCACCCGGCTTACCCCGCAGAAGATGCTCCGAAAGTTGCGGCCGGTGCTGCGGGGCGAACGATTCGATCGCGTCTCCATCGGGTATCCGGGGATCGTGGTGCGCGGGCGGATCGTCTCGGAGCCGGCGCACCTCGGTCGGGGCTGGGCGGGGTTCGATTTCGAGCGCGCGTTCCACCGGCCGACCCGCATCGTGAACGACGCCGCGATGCAGGCGCTCGGGAGCTACCACGGAGGCCGGATGCTGTTCCTCGGGCTGGGCACGGGTCTCGGCACCGCGCTCGTGCTCGACGGGGAGATCGAGCCGATGGAGATCGCCCACCTGCCGTACAAGAAGGGCCGGACGTACGAAGACTACGTCGGCGAGGCGGCCCTCGAACGGCTCGGCCACAAGAAATGGCAGAAGGAGGTGCGGGACGTCACGTGCCTCCTGACGGCCGCCCTCGAGCCCGAGTACGTGGTGATCGGCGGCGGGAACGAACGGAAGCTCCGGCGGCTGCCGCCGAAGTCCGAGCGCGGCGACAACCGCAACGCGATCCTCGGCGGACTGCGCCTCTGGGATCCCGCCGCGACGGCCCCGAGGTCAGGAAGGCGCGGCGGCTCGGCCCGGGCGTAGCGCGCGCGCGGCCTCCCGGTCGAGGAACCAGGTCGCCGGACCGGGAGGTCGCACGAGAGCGGCGGGGGGTGCCGTCCCTCCCCGGCGCACGGGCGCGAACGTCGCGCGCAGCGCGTCGACCTTGTCGGCGCCGGCGACCAGGAACCAGACGTCCCGGGACGACGAGAGCGCCGGGGGCGTGAGGGTCAACCGGGGCACGAACGGCGCCTGGCCCGACCGGGGGACCGCCACCACGGTCGCGCGCTGCTCCCGGAGCGACGGTTGCCCCGGGAAGAGCGAGGCGGTGTGACCGTCCGGTCCGATGCCGAGGAGGACCAGATCGAAGAGGGGCTCTGCCCCGCGACCGGGACGCGGGACGCTCCCGACGATCTCCGCATAGACGCGGGCCGCCTTCCCAATGGGGCGGAGCTCGCCCTGCATGCGGTGGAGTCGCGACCGCGGGATGGGGACGCGGGAGAGGAACGAGCGCCACGCGGCCCCGTAGTTGCTGAGCACGCTCCGCGGCGCCACGCACCGCTCGTCCGCGAAGAAGAGGTCGGTCGCGGCCCACGGCATCCGGTCCCGGTACGCACCGGCCAGGGCCGCGTAGAGCCCGAGCGGCGTCTTCCCTCCCGAGATGACCAGCCGGAAGCGTCCTCGCAGTCGGACCGCGGCCGCGGCGCGCCGGACCAGTCCCGCCGCGAGCGCGTCGCTGGCCGCGGCGAGATCCGGAAAGACGCGGACCCGTCGGCCTACGTCACGTAGTACCACCGCTGCCCCCACTCCTGGACGAGGGTCTGCGCCGCATCGGGCCCCCACGTCCCGGCGGGGTAGAAGGCGAGCGGCGGCGGCGACTTGAGGATCGGGTCGTACAGCTTCCACGACTCCTCGACCTCGTCGGCCCGCACGAACAGGGTGGGGTCGCCGAGGATCACATCGTCGAGCAGCGTCTCGTAGCCGTCGGGGAGCGGCCCGAAGACGTCCGCGTAGTGGAACTTCATCCGGTGCGTCTGCACGCGCATCTCCCGACCTGGGACCTTGACCTCGAAGGCGAGCTCGAAGCCCTCGTCCGGCTGGATCAGGATCGAGATCCGATCGGGGTTCGAGCGGTACTCCTCGGCGGTCTGGAAGAACGTGACCGGCGGCGCCTTGAACGTCAGGGTGACCCCGGTGGTCTTGACGGGCATGCGCTTGCCCGTCCGCAGGAAGAACGGCACGTCCTGCCAGCGCCAGTTGGCGATCTTGAGCCGGATCGCAACGAACGTCTCGGTGTCGGACTGGGGGTTGACGCCCGGCTCCTGCCGATAGCCCGGCACCGGTTGGCCGGCCGTGGTGCCGGACGTGTACTGGCCCCGGACCACGTCGTGGGGCCCGAGCCGGACGATGCTCTGCAGGACCTTGACCTTCTCGTTGCGGATCGAGTCCTCGTCGCGCGATCCCGGGGGCTCCATCCCGACGAGGGTGAGGATCTGGGTGACATGGTTCTGGACCATGTCCCTCAGCGCGCCGGCCGACTCGTAGTACTGCGCCCGGTCCTCGAGCCCGAGGGATTCGGCGACCGTGATCGTGACGTGATCGATCCGCTCGCGGGACCAGAGCGACTCGATGAACATGTTCGCGAACCGGAACACGAGCAGGTTCTGGACCGTCTCCTTGCCAAGGTAGTGATCGATGCGATAGACCTGGCCTTCGTCGAAGTAGCGGTGGACCAGCGTGTTCAGGGCCTGGGCCGACGCGAGGTCCCGTCCGAACGGCTTCTCGATCACGAGCCGGGTCCACCCCGGCGCCGGGTTCAGCTTGGCCTCGCCGAGGCCCGTGATCGTGGGACCGAATGCCTCGAGCGGGAGCGCGAGGTAGAAGATCCGGTTGCCCGAGAGGCCGCTCGCCTTCTCGATCTGCTCGACGCGCTGCCGGAGCGCCACGAAGTCGGCGGTCGCCTCGGTCGGCACCGACTGGTAGAACAGGCGTTCCTGCACGAAGCTCTGGATCAGCTTGTCCGACCCGGACTTCGCGGCCTGGAGGGCGCTCGTGCAGAGGGCGCGAAAGCTCGCGTCCGTGAGCGGCCGGCGCGCGACGCCCAGGATCCGGCTGCCCTCGGGCATCTTGCCCGACGCCTGCAGGGAGTAGAGGACCGGCAGCAGCTTGCGCTGCATGAGGTCCCCCGTCGCGCCGAAGACCACGAAGAGGTGGGGCTCGGGCGGGGGCGTCGGCATCCGGTCACTCCGTCTTCACGGCGTGGCCGCCGAACTTGTTGCGCATCATCGCGAGCATCTTCTCCGTGAACGGATCCGACTCGCGCGAGCGCAGCCGCATCAGCAGGGCGAGGGTGATCACCGGCGCCGGGATGTTCAGATCGAGGGCCTCGGTCGTCGTCCACCGGCCCTCGCCCGAATCCACGACGTACGGGGCGATCCCCTTCAGCGTCGGGTTCTCGAGGAGCCCCTCCTCCGTGAGCTCGAGCAGCCACGATCGGACGACGCTCCCGTAGTGCCAGACCGCCGCGACCTGGTGGAGGTCGAGGTGGAACTCGTCCTTGGCCTGGAGGACCGCGAACCCTTCCGCGTACGCCTGCATCATGCCGTACTCGATGCCGTTGTGCACCATCTTCACGTAGTGCCCCGAGCCGACCGGGCCCATGTGCCCCCAGCCCTGCTTCGGGCCGGGCGCGAGGGTCTCGAGGATCGGCCGGATCTGTTCGACGTCCGCATCGGCGCCGCCGACCATCATCGAGTAGCCGTTCTCGAGCCCCCAGATCCCCCCGCTGGTGCCGACGTCCACGAACCGGAATCCCCAGCTCTGGACCAGCGCGGCCCGCCGTAGCGAGTCCTTGTAGTAGGAGTTGCCCCCGTCGACCACGAGATCGCCCGGCGCGAGCAGGCCGTGGAGCTGGTCGAGGGTCTGGTCCACCGGCGCTCCGGACGGGATCATGAGCCAGATCACGCGGGGCGGTTTCAGCTGCTGGACCAGGTTCGCCAGCGAGTTGGCCCCGGCCGCGCCCTGTGCGACCACCTCGTCCACGACCGCTTTGGTGCGGGCGAACCCGACCACGCGGTGGCCACCGCGGACCAATCGGACCGTCATGTTCCCGCCCATCTTGCCCAGCCCCACCATTCCTAGTTCCATCGTTCTCCTCCTCGTGTCAGGCGATCCCGACTCCCGCCAACTCCTCGCTCAGGTGCGCCGGGTCCTGGACCTTCAGGGTCCGCAGTCCCAGGCGCGCCGCCGCCGCCACGTTCTCCGGCCGGTCGTCCAGGAAGAGCGTCTCGTCGGGCGCGCGCTGCGCGAGTTCGAGGGCGTAGCGGTAGGCGGCGGGGTCCGGCTTGCGGAACCCGGTGTAGCAGGAGCTGAAGAACACATCGAACGCCGCACGCAGCCCGAAGGTCCGGATCCGGTACTCGTTGAGCTCCCGCGATTCGTTGTTCAAAGTGGCCATCGTGTAGCGTCCGGCCTCCTTGAGGGAGCGCGCGGTCGCGAGGGCGTCCGGATTCGCCTGCGACTGGTCGAGCATGAACTGCCGGAACGCGTCGGGCGTGAACGACCGAGGTTCGTAGAACACCGTGGCCGCGAGGTAGCCGGTCCAGTCGAGCCGCCCGCGCTCAAACGCGTCGTCGACCGTGAGGTGCCGCCGCTCGAGCTCGGCCGCGTCGAGTCCGAAGCGCTGGGCGGCGGCCGCGCGGCCGCGATGGTCCCATCCGTTGGTGAGCACCACCCCGCCCACGTCCCAGAGCAGCAGCGAGACCTCAGCCACCGACCGCCTCCCGGATCCGCGCCAGACCGCCGGCGACGTCGGTGCCGAGGTCGACCCGGAGCACGCGGCGCTGCTTCTGACGGAGGGCCTGGTAATCGCCCAGCGACTGGGACCGGATCAGCTCGCCGAAGGTGAATCCCTCGCCGGGGACCGCGAGGTCCGCGCTCGGGGTGTCGACGATCTGGAGGAAGAGGCCGGTGTTCGGCCCGCCCTTGTGGAGCTGGCCGGTCGAGTGCAGGAAGCGGGGACCGTACCCGAAGGTCGTCGCGAGCGCGAGGCGCTCCAGGAGCTGCCGCCGGAGGACGTCGAGGGCGCTCGACGTCTCGGGCGTCGGGGCGAGGTAGGCCTGGATCCCGACGTAATCGCCCGGCCGGGCGAGCCCGAGCCAGTCGGCCACGGCGGAGCGCAGCGCGGTGGTGTCGGACGCGAGTACCGTGGGTGCGGTCGCGCCGGGCGACCCTCCGGCGGGTTTCGACATCGCTTCGCGGGCCAGCTCCTTCGCGAGCTCGACGTCCGGTTGGTCGTACGGGTCGATCCCGACGACGCTCCCCGCGCTCGCGATCGCGATCTCCCAGCGGAAGAACTCCTCCCCGAGGGCCAGCCGATCCGGCAGGCGGATCCGGATCACCGGGAAGCCCGCGGACTCGAGCCCGGCCACGTGCGTCGCGAGCGGGCCGTCGATCGCCCCGCTCTCCTGGATCTCGACGAACAGTCGGTCGCTGCCGTACCGCTCGGCCGCGACCCGCGGCTCGTCCACCACGGGAACGATCCCCTTGCCGATCTTCCCCGTGCTCTCGGCCACGAGCTGCTCGAGCCAGACGGGGAACGGCGCGAGCTCGCCGCCGGCGTAGAACGTGAGCTTGTCCTTCCCCCGGGTCGCCAGGAGCCCCACGGCCGCGCCGAGGGAGAGTCCCGGGCTCTCGGCCACGCTGACCGACGGTCCGCAGGCGACGGCCATCGTCCACGCTCGGTCGAGCAGGGCGCCCACGTCGATCCCGATGAGCGCGGCGGGCACCAGCCCGAACATCGTGAGCGCCGAGTACCGACCGCCGACCGTCGGGACCGCCAGGAACACCGCGCGGAAGCCCGCGTCATGCCCCAGCTTTTCAAGCGGCGTCCCCGGGTCGGTGATCGCGGCGAACGCACGGCCTGCGTCGCCGCCGGCCGCGCGCACGACCTCGGCGAAGTAGCGGTAGAACGCGTTCGGCTCGGCGGTCGTGCCCGACTTGCTGGACACGAGGAACAGGGTATGCCGGGGATCGAGCGTGGACTGGAGACGGCGGATCGCATCCGGATGGGTGGAGTCGAGGACGTGAAGGGCCGGGAAGCCGTCCCGCTGCCCGAACACCCCACCCAGGACGTCCGGCGCGAGGCTCGACCCGCCCATGCCGAGCACCACGACGTGCGTGTACCCCTCTTTGCGAACCTGGTCCGCGAAGGAGGTCAGGGACTCGACCTGGTCGTACATGCGCTCGGGCAGGTGCAGCCACCCCATGCGTTCGGCCACGTCGCTGGCGGGAGCCGCGGGCCAGAGCTTGGGGTCCTGTTTCCAGAACCGCTCGGGGACGCGCGCGGACTGCCACGCTGCCTCCAGCGTTTCGACGGGCGACTCGTCGCTCCCGAGATCCCAGGACTCCGGATCGACCGAGCCGCCCTGGAGGGCGGACTTCTTGGCCGCCAGCGACCGCGTCAGCTGGTCGAACGAGTCCGAGAACAGTTGGACGCCTTCGGTCTGGAGGTCGCGCGTGATGCGGTCGAGGTCCACGCCCAGTCCGGCCGCCCGGGCGAGTGTGGCGCGGGCGTCCCCGACGCCCTGGGTCAGCGTGTCGCCCCGTACCGTTCCGTGGTCCTCGAACGCCGCGAGAGTCGCGGGTGGGATTGTATCCACGGTCTCGGGGCCGATGAGCTCCTCCACATACATCGTGTCGCGGTAGCGAGGGTCCTTCGTGCTGGTGCTGGCCCACAGCACCCGTTGCGGCCGGGCCCCGCGCGCGGCGGACCCCGCGAACCCCGGACCGTGGAACAGCTCGGCGTATCGCGCATAGATCACCTTCGAGTTCGCGATCGCGATGGTCCCCCGCACCGCCGGGGCCCCGGGCGCGCTCGAGGCATCGAGCACCCGATCGACCGCGGTGTCGATGCGACTCACGAACACGGAGGCGACGGACGCGACGCGATCGGGATGCGCGGCGCGCTCGATGCCCCGGAGGTACGCCTGCGCGACGGCGTCGTACTGCGCCTGCGAGAAGAGGAGCGTGACGTTGACGCTGATTCCCGACGCGATCAGCTGCTCGATCGCGGGGACACCCTCGGCGGTGCCGGGAACTTTGATGAGGAGATTGGGCCGATCGATCTCCTTCCACAGCCGTTGCGCTTCGGCGACGGTGCCCTTCGTGTTGTGGGCCAGCGTCGGCGATACCTCGAGACTGACGAACCCGTCCGCACCCCCCGTGCGGTCGAAGACGGGACGGAGGACGTCCGCCGCTCCCTGGGCGTCCTCGACGGCCAAGCGCTCGTAGAGCTGCGTGGGGCCTAGTCCGGGCTCGGCGGCCAAGAGCTCGCGCAGCCGGGCGTCGTAATCGTGGCTGCCGGCGATCGCTTTCTCGAAGATGGTCGGGTTGCTCGTGACCCCGGTGATGCCCTCCTGCTCGACCATCCGCTTGAGCTCCCCCGTGACGAGGAGGTTCCGTCGGATGTAGTCGAGCCAGGGCGATTGCCCCTGTCGGAGCAACTCGGTCAGACTCGTCATGCCGTCGTCCCCCCGGAGGATGCGCCCAGCACGCGCAGCGCGACCTCGACCACGTGCTCCGGAGTGAATCCGAATTCCTTGAGAACGACCGCCCCGGGCGCCGACGCGCCAAAGTGGTCGATCCCGACCGCCGCGCCGCGGGCGCCCAGGTATCGTTCCCAGCCGAAGGTCGCCGCCGCCTCGATCGAGACGACCGGCACGGCCGGAGGCAGCACCGCGGCGCGGTACTCCGGCGGCTGCTCGTCGAACAGTCGCCAGCAGGGCAACGAGACGACGCGCGCCCGACGCCCGGCGCTCGCGAGCCGCGCTTGCGCGTCCAACGCGAGCGATACCTCCGACCCGGTGGCGAGCAGGATAACGTCCGGTGATCCGCCGGCGGACTCGGAGAGCACGTAGCCCCCGCGCGGCGTGCCGGCCCGGATCGGGTAGCGATCCGGATCCAGCACGGGGATCTTCTGCCGCGTGAATACGAGGGCCGAGGGTCCAGGCCGCTCCACCGCCAGCTTCCAGCAGGCGACCGACTCGTTCGCGTCGGCGGGGCGGAAGACGGCCACGCCTGGGATCGCCCGAAGGCCGGCCAGCTGCTCGATGGGTTGGTGGGTCGGACCGTCCTCCCCCATACCGATGCTGTCGTGGGTGAAGACGAGGATGACGTGCGTTCCCTGGAGGGCCGCGAGCCGGATCGCGCCCTTGGCATAGTCGGAAAAGACGAGGAAGGTCCCGCCGTACGGCAGCAGGCCGCCGTGGAGCGCCATGCCGTTCAGCGCCCCCACCATGCCGTGCTCGCGCACGCCGAAATGGAAGTTCCGTCCCTCGGCTTCGGTCGCGGAGTAGTCCGGGAGACCCGGTAGCACGGTCTTGGTCGACGGCGAGAGGTCGGCCGCGCCGCCGAGCAGCGAAGGGAGCTTCGGCGCCAGGGCCGCGAGCACTTTCTGCGAGGCGTCCCGCGTCGCGACCGGTCCGTCCGACGGCCGGAACTGGGGCAGCGAGTCCGACCAGCCGGCGGGTAATCGGCCCGCCATCTGATCTTCAAAGGCGCGGGCCCGGGTCGGATCGGCGGTCCGGAAACGGTCGCGCACGGCGGTCCACTCCGCCTGCCACCGGGCCCCGCGCGCGAGCGCCTTGCGCAGGTGGGTCCGGACGTCGTCCGGGATCAGGAACGTCGGCTCGAGCGGCCAGCCGAGCTTCTCCTTCGTCGCGCGGAGGTTCGCCGCGCCGAGGGCCTCCCCGTGCGCTTCGCGCATATCTTGAACGGGGCTGCCGTAGCCCAGGTGCGTGCGGATCGAGATCAGGGACGGTCGCGTGGTCTCGGCCCGGGCCACTTCGATCGCGTTCTGGATCGCGCCCAGATCGTTGCCATCCGCCACGCGCAGCGTCTGCCAGCCGTAGGCGCCGAACCGGGCGTTCACATCCTCCGTGAACGCCCAGGAAGTGGGACCCTCGAGGGTCACGTGGTTGTCGTCGTAGAGGTAGATCAGCTTCCCCAAGCCGAGCGTCCCGGCGAGCGACGCCGCCTCGGAGGCGATCCCCTCCATGAGGTCGCCGTCGGAGACGATGGCGTAGGTGTAGTGGTCGACCAGCGGTCCTCCCTCGTCGTTCCATGCGGAGCCAAGGTGACGCTCGGCGATCGCCATCCCGACGCCCATCGCGAAGCCCTGGCCCAAGGGGCCGGTGGTCGCTTCCACGCCCGGGGCCCGGCCGTACTCCGGATGGCCGGCCGTCTCGCTTCCCCATTGGCGAAATCGCTGGAGCTGCTCCAGCGGCAGATCGTACCCGGTCAGGTGCAGTAGGGCGTAGAGCATGGCCGAGCCATGCCCCGCCGATAGGACGAAGCGGTCACGGTTGGACCAGTGCGGATCCGCGGGATTGTGGCGCAGGAACCGATCCCACAGCACGTAGGCCATGGGCGCGGCGTCGAGGGGAAGGCCCGGGTGGCCCGAGTTGGCCTTTTCGACCGCGTCGACGGCGAGGAACCGGATCGTGTTGACGCACTTGAGGTCCAGATCGCTCATGGTCGCCCGCAAACCTCGTCCTACGAAAAGGTGGCGGAGGCAACGCGCCGTTCGGAACCTCGGCCGGCGTATTGCGCCCTCTAGTTCGCATTCGGCCCGGAATGCTCCCAGCGCGCCGAACGAGTCGGCGGCGGCTTCACGCCCGGTTCCGAAGGTCAGGGGCCCCGAATGACGTGAGAATGAGCGGCACGTCCAAATAACGAGAGTTCGGTTCGGCGGCGGGGGCCCGTCAGCTCGGGAGAGTTGTCGGGAAACGAATGAGAGTTTGGACGCGAGGGCTCACGCTGGCAGTGGCGGTGGCGGCGATTGTTGCGATGGTCGCGGCGTACGGGGGGTCGTCGACGCTCGCGCGTCCGATCTCCGTGGCTGCAGCGGCAGGAGCCCCGTCGAGCGCCGGGGGCACGCTACCGACCGTCGCTTCAGGCCCGTCGGTGGCAACGACCTCGTCGGCGAGTACCACCTTCGTAGAGTTTGGCCCGCGATCGGTGGCGGCGACCCCCAGCGCGCCGGTCCCGGCGCCCAATGCGAACGGACCCGGGTACATCTGTTCGAGCGCGCCCTGCCCGATGGGAATCACGGACTACGGGGTGAACGCGACGACCACCGAATACTCGTACAAGTCCGTCGGCGATCTCTCCTACTGGGACTCGGGTGCGGAGTTGGGCATCGGGACGCAGGAGGGCGGAGGCGGGTGCCTGGACCCGTATGCGGAGGCAGGCGTCTGCTTCACGCTCCAGCAGAACCAGGTGATCCAGGCCTCTACTCGAAGGGTCACCTCGGAGAGTACTGGGCTCA
>JASIBA010000146.1 GCA_030041735.1 Thermoplasmata archaeon
ACGACCTGGGCAGCGGGGTCGTCGCCGCAATCCTCGCGATGAAGCGCCTCGCCGCGGGTTCGTCCCCGTCGCCGCGCAACGTGCGGCTGCTCGCGTGCTGCGACGAGGAGACGGGCGGGGAGGGTGGCATCGACGCCCTCCTGACCCACGACGATTCGCTACCGCTGGGCGATCCGGGCCGGTTCGTGCGGGGCGAGATCGCGCTCATCCCGGACGGCAGTGCCGAGACGACCGCCGGCTCGAGCGGCGTCGCGGTGCTGTACGGCGGTTTTACCGGGCCGGTGCCGCTGCGCGCCGCGCTCGACTACGGGCAGGCGCTGGTCGGGCTCGCCGAGCTCGCCCGCACCTGGAAATCCGTGTACCGGTCGCCGGACTGGCCGGACCGCCACGCGCCGGAACCCGTGATCACCGGGCGCGCGACCGTGACCAAGTTCGAGTTCTCGACGCCCCCGGGTGGAGAGGGACGCACCGGGCTCCGGACCGTCCACACCGAGAACGAAGCGTCCAACCAGATCGCGCGCGCCGTGAGCCTGCTGGTCGCGGGCGCGACCTCCGAGCTGGACGCGCTCGCGGGCCATCTCGCCTCCCTGGTCCCCACCCCGTTCCGCCTGGACCGGGGGGGCGCCTCCTCGCTCGCGGTTCCGAGCGGGGCGGAGATCCTCCAGATCGTCGGCGAGTCCGGGCACGGCGGCTACCCGCACCGGGCCCACAACCCCGTGCCGCTCGCGTTCACGGTCCTCCGCGCCGCGGGGGACCGGGGGTGGATCCGCGACCCCGGCGTCGGTACGGCGTCGTTCGTCGTCGACGTGCGCTTTCCGCCCGAGATGGAGCTCGACGAGGGGCTCGAACCGACGCTCCGCTACGTCCGGAACTGGATCGCTTCGCACGACGTCCGGGCGACGGTCGACGCCCCGCCGTCCCGGTCGAAGGCGGGCTACGCCCTCGCGCCCGATCACCCCGCGGCCCTCAAGCTCGAGCGGATCCTGGCCCAGACCCTCGGCGCGCACGGTATCCAGGGCGAGTACGGCGGGACGGACGCGAGCGCGCTCCGCGACGTGCGGACCCCCGAGGGGGCGCCGCTCCCCGCGCTGGTCTTCGGGGCGATGGACGATGCCTCCCACATCCACGAGGCTGAGGAGAGCGTCGACCCGCGCAAGATCGCCGGGGTCGCGGCGGCGATCGAGCGATTCGTGCGCGAGCCGTAGCGGGGACGCGTGGCGCTCGACCCCTTCTGGGCGTCGGCGCTGGCGGTGCTCTGGGTCCTGCTGCCGGCGTACATCGCGAACGCGTTCGCCACCCTCCCGAAGGGTCGCGGGCCGCCGATGGACTTCGGGCGAGTCTGGCCGCGCGACGGGCGTCGGGTGCTGGGGCCCTCGAAGACGTGGTCCGGATTCCTCGCCGCCGGATTCGGGGCCCTCCCGTTCGGGCTGCTCGAGGCCTGGCTGATCCTCCTCGCCCCGCCGAACCTCGCGATCGTCCCCCGGTTCGGGCCGAGCGTCGCGGCGGCGGTCCCGGTCGTCGCCATCCTCACCTTTGGAGCGATGATCGGCGACGCGCTCGGTTCGTTCCTCAAGCGGCGCCTCGACCGCCCGAGCGGGGCGCGCACGATCTTCCTCGACCAGCTGCCGTTCGTCCTGGTCCCGATCGCGCTCGGGCTCCTCCTGTATCCCGGCCTGTTCGTCCCGACGTTCGTCCGCTGGCAGGCCGTCGTCTGGCTCCTGATCTACACGCTCGGACTGCACGCTGCCTTCAATTACATCGGGTACTGGGTCGGCCTGAAGAAGGTCCCATGGTAGCCGCGGACGGACCCGCTCCGACCTCCGACGAGATCGCCCGGATGCTCCTAGAGGCCGGCGCGGTCCGCTTCGGCGAGTTCACGCTGGCCTCGGGCGAGAAGAGCGACGTCTACATCGACGTGAAGCGCGCGTGGCCCGATCCCGCGCGGCTCACGCTGATGGCCCGCGCGCTCGCGGGCCGAGTCGGGCGCGAACCGCGTCTGGCCGGCATGGAGCTCGGCGCGGTCCCGCTCGTGGTCGCGGTCGCGCTTGCCACGGGGCGTCCCTACGTCGTGCTGCGCAAGGCCGCGAAGGAGCACGGGACGCGTCAGGCGTTCGAGGGCGAGATCCCGCGCGGCGAGCGGGTGCTGCTGATCGAGGACGTGACGACCACCGGCGGCACGCTGGTCCGGTCCGTCGAGATCATTCGCGCGGCCGGGGGCGAGGTGGACCGGGTGCTCGCGGTCCTGGACCGGGGGCAGGGCGCCGCGGAGCGCCTCGCCGGGATCGGCGTTCGCCTGGAGCCGCTGCTCACGATGGCGGAGCTGCGGGGCGCCCGGTCGTGAGCGGGCGGCTCGCCGACGACGGGACGGTCTCGGTCGAGGACCCCGCCGAGGCGAACGCCGTCTACGCGAAGGGATACTTCGGGACCCCGACCGAGGGCGGGCGGCTGGCGCTCGATCGGTACGAGGCGGTCTACCTGGCCGAGATGGAGCGCCTCGAGGTGGCCGGCCCCGGCGGCCGCTCGGTCGCCTGGCCGGTGGTGTTCCGTAGGGCGGTCCGCGCCGACCGGGGATTCCCGGTCCGCTACCTGGTCTACCGTGACCTGCGCCAGCGGGGCTACGTCGTGCGGGCGACGCCGCCGCCGGTCGCGTTCGCCGTCCTTCCCCGCGGTGGCATCCTCCACAAGACGCCCTCCCGCTACTGGGTCGAGGCGCTGAGCGAGCGCGTCCCGTTCGACCTCGCCCGGCTGTTCGACCTCGCGGACCGGGCGCAGAGCGCGAAGAAGCTGCTGCTGCTCGCGGTCGTGGACGAGGAGTCGGACCTCACCTATTACCGCGTGCGCCGGGCCGCACCGAAGGGCGCGCTCGAGCCGGCCCCGCTCGCCGCGCCGACGGTCGGGTGGCTCTCGGACGATCGCGTCACCGTGCACGAACCCGCCGCGGTGGAAGGGCTCGGCCGGGCCCTGGCGTACGGAAGTCGGGTCGGAGGTCGACTGGAGCTCTCGCTGCTCGAGGCGGCGTACCTCGTCGACACCGGCCAGCTCGAGCTGAAGGACGCGACCTCCGGGCGCGCGATCGCCGCCGAGCAGCTCGAGCGCCGGGCCCGACGTCTCGATCGCCGGTTCTCCGAACGGAAGGCCGCGTACCGGGACCTGCGCGGCCGACGCCTCGTGGTGAAGACCGGATTCAAGTACGGGGCCCATTTCCGCGCCTATCCGAGGAATCCCGAGCACGCCCACGCCCGCTACCTCGTGCAGGCCGTGCCCGACACGCACCGGAGCAGCTGGCCCGAGGTGGCCGGCGGGGTGCGCGTCGCGCAAGGCGTACGGAAGGAGTTCGTGATCGCGGGCGTGGCCCCGACCCAGTCGGTGCGCTTCCTATCGCTGGACCGCATTCGGCCCTGAAACTCGGCGATCGATGACTCTCGGTCGCGCTCCGATGACCGAGGCGTCCGGAGCGGGCGGACGGGCGCGCCGTCAAGGTTCCTTCGGGTCATCTTCGCCGGCGGGACTCTTCCCCCTGTCGAACCCAGCTCCCGGCCCGAACCGGGGCCCCTCGGCGCGAGCCCGGCCCCTAGTCGCGACGCATCGCCCGGTGGAGGGCGGTTAGCAAGGGTACCGCGATCCAGATGGCCCCGACCGCCACGATCACCGCCGACGTGACCCCGACGCTCCCGTAGACCGTGCTGGGACCGGCGAAGATCGGCCGGCCGTTCAGGCTGCCGGCGACCACGCTCAGATACTGGAGCGGCGGCAGGAGCTGCAGCTGTAGCGCGCCGGCGGTCGTGAGACCCAGGAGGCTGTACAGGAGAGCCACGACCACCGGCCAGAAGAGCGAACCCACGAGCAGGAGCCCAATTCCGATCCCCAGCGTCGGGCCGGTCGTACGGAACACGTGGGATCCGAGGAGGATCAGCTCCGAGAACGCCACCGCGGCGACCAGGCCGGCACCGACGAGCGCGAGGGCGAACGTCGCCGGCGGGGAGGCGCCGAGGCGGACCGAGGCGAACGCGTCGAAGAACAGGATCTCGGCGACGACCACCAGCCCGAGCAGGAAGACGAGGGCCGCCCACCGGGTCAGGAACAGCCCGCGTCGCGTGACCGGGCGGACCAGCACCATGTCGGTCGAGCCGCTGAAGCGGGGGCGGGTGGTCCCCCAGTATACCAGCAGGAACCCACCGAGGGGAAGGAAGAACCCGAGGTCCTGGGCGACGCTGGTGGTGGCCGAGACTCCCGGGGAGTCGCCCTGGTAGGGCGGACCCGTCACGCCCGCCGGCTGCGGTCCGTCGGGTCCCGAGAAGCTGCTCGCGTACGCGACCGTGCCGTTGGGCGCGACGATCTGCAGGGTGAGGAAGACCTGCTGGAGCGCTTCGATCGCAGGAGTCGCGAGCGCAGGGTACGGGAAGTAGCTCAGATATCCCGCGATCGGACCGATCCGCACTGCCGGCTGCCCGCTGCAGTTGAAGGGCGGCGCGTACCCAGAGTTCACCACCGGGGTGCAGGCCTCGAGCTCGTCGCCGGTCGGGGCGCCGCCGTTCGCGCCCGCCCAGAAAACCATCAACTGCTCCTGCGAGACAAAGGCCCCGGAGAACACTACGTTCAGAGGGCTCCCGATCATCTGCACCTGCCCCGGAGCGCCGGCGGCGAGTTCGAAGCCTCCGGACAACACGCCCTGGAGGGCGGCCTGCGGGAGTTGCGCGTCCGTGGAGGACGTCGTGACCCCATAGTGGGCCGGGGGCACCGTCAGGAGCACCCCGGCCGTTCCCGCGGCGTTCGTGGTCGCGTTGAGGAAGAGGAACGGGACGGGCGGCGGCGGAGGCGGGAAGGTGGTCGAGTTCGTCACGTTCGAGAACGCGAGCTCGATTCGGACGCCCCCCACGCCGTGCCCGGTGTCGTCGAGCGCCCAGATCTCGAGGTGATAGGCTCCGCCCTGGTAGTAGCTGAAAGCCGATCCGGTGAGTACGACCGCCGGCGCGTCCTGGTCCACGTCGGCCGCTGAGACCGCCATCCCGAGCAGCGCGACCACGATCAGGCCGATGGTGGCCCGACTGCGGAGTCGCTGCACGAACTCGTGCAGATACGGGTTCATCGGGCCTCCCCGATCAGCTCGAGGAAGTACGTCTCCAGCGACGTCGTCTCCCGGTGGCATTCGGCGACGTGGAAGCCGCGCCGCACGAGTTCCGCCACGACCTCATGGGACTCGATCTTGGGCCGGGCGACCCACGCGACGGGGCCCTCCGCGTGCGCGTCGCCCAAGGTCGCCAGGTACGCGAGCGCGGCCGCGTCGATATTCGGGATCACGATCCGCAACGTCGGGGTCCCCGCTCGGGCGAGCTCCGCCCGGTCGACGGTTCGGAGCAGGCGCCCGCGATGGACGAACGCCACGCGGTCGGCGAGCGCCTCGAGCTCGGCGAGCTGGTGCGACGACAGGAGGACCGCCTTCCGCTGCCGACGCGCCTCGAGCACCCAGCCGCGGACGAAAGCGATCCCCTGGGGATCGAGGCCGTTCAGGATCTCGTCCAGCAAGAGGTTCTGAGGATCGACCAGCATCGCGCTCGCCAGCGAGAAGCGCTTGCGCATCCCTTGCGAGAAGTGCCGGAGCCGGCCGCGCTCCTCCTCTTGCAACCCGACGCGAGCCAACAGCTCTCGCGCGCGGGAGCGGGCCTCCCTCCGAGGGATTCCATAGAACCCGGCATAGTAGACCAACAAAGGCAGCGCTCGAGCCGTCGCGTCGAACGGGAACAGCTCCGGGACCCACGCGAGGTGGCGCGAGGCCGCCCGTTTTTCGCGCACGATATCGAGATCGTCCACGAGGACCTTTCCCGAGGTCGGCAGCGAGATCCCCGCCGCGATCCGGATCGTCGTGGTCTTGCCGGCCCCGTTGAGGCCCACCAGTCCCAGGATCTCGCCGTCGCGTACCTCCAGGTCGATGTCGTCCACGGCCGGAGTCGGGCGGCCGGGGAAGCGCTTCGTCAGCTGGTCCGCGACGATCACACGCCCCCGGATGCGTCGGGAGTAGAAATCCCCGGTCCGGCGGCGTCGGGGACCTGGACCCGGGCGGGACTTCGGGAGCCCGATCCGTCCGAACCGCTCGTGCCCGACCGTGAGCTACGCGCCGCGTCGCGGCGCGTCCGGCGCCCGGCGGGCGCCGCGGACGTCCCGAACGAACCGGGCCAGCCGGTCCAACCCAGGTCCGCGCGCGACGAGTTGTTCGATCGCTGTCCCCACCACGACGCCGTCCGCGCCCGAGGCGAGCGCACGCTCGGCGCCCGCCCGGTCCCGGATGCCGAAGCCGACGAGCACGGGAAGACCCGGATGGCCCGCCCACGCTTCCCGCACGAGCGGCTTGAGGTCGACGCGCGCCGACGCCGAGGCGTCACCGGTAGTTCCGTAGCGGCCGACGAGATAGAGGAAGCCCTCGGAGGCGTCCGCGATGCGGCGGATACGACCGGGCGCGACGCCGGGAGCCGCGAGCAGCGTGAGTGAGACCCCGCGTCGCCGCGCGGCCGCCCGGAACGGGGGGCTCTCCTCGAGCGAGAGGTCCGGCACGATGAGACCCGAGCCCCCGCCGTCGGCGATCTCGCCCAGCGCGACGTCCAGCCCGCGCCGGGCGAGCGGGTTGGCGTACGACATCACCGCCGTTGGAAGGATGGGGCTCGCGACCTCGAGGTCGGCCAAGAGGTCGGACCAGGTCGTGCCGCCCGCGAGCGAACGCGCGTGGGCGGCGGCGAGGAACGGCCCGTCCGCGATCGGTTCGGAGAACGGGAAGCCGAGCTCGAGCCCGGTCGCCCCGGCCTCCGCCATCGCGCGCACGATCGCCCGGACGCGACGCCGGCGCCGACGATCGACCAGCAGGTAGGGCACGACGATCGTCTCGCCGTCGGTCAACGCGTCGGAGAAGGCCCTAGCGAGCTGCACGGAGCACGACCTCCAGGTCCTTGTCGCCGCGACCGGAGAGCGTGACCACGATGCGCTGGCCCCGCCCGCGCTTCCGGGCCTCGCGCACCGCCGCGAACACGGCGTGGCTCGGTTCGAGCGCGGGAAGGATCCCCTCGTCCTCCGCCAGCCAGTGGAACGCCCGGAGCGCGTCCTCGTCATGCACGCCGATGTACCGCGCTCGGCCGCTCTCTTGCAGGTACGCGTGCTCGGGCCCTACGCCCGGATAGTCGAGTCCCGCCGAGACGCTCTCGGTCGGCGCGATCTGGCCCTCCCGGTCCTGCAGCACGAAGGAATACGATCCATGCAGCACGCCCGGTCGTCCGCGCGACAGGGAAGCGGCGCCGACCGGATGGCCGCGGGGTCCGGCGGCTTCCACGCCCAGGAGCCCAACGGACGTCCGCCGCAGCGGATGGAAGGTGCCGATGGCGTTCGAGCCGCCGCCGACGCAGGCGACGGCGAGATCGGGGAGGCGACCGAACGCCCGTACCGACTGTCGCTTGATCTCCTGTCCGATCACGCTCTGGAAGTCGGCGACGATCGTGGGGAACGGGTGGGGCCCCACCGCGGATCCGAGCAGGTAGTGCGTGGTCCGGACGTTCTCGATCCAGTCCCGCAGCGCGGCATTGATCGCGTCCTTGAGCGTCCGGCTGCCGTCCCGGACCGGCAGGACCTCGGCGCCGAGGAGTCGCATCCGGTCGACGTTCGGCCGCTGGCGTTCCATGTCGACCTCCCCCATGTAGACCTGCGTGCGGAGGCCGAGGGCCGCCCCGACCATGGCCGTCGCGACCCCGTGCTGGCCGGCTCCGGTCTCGGCGATGAGCCTCGACTTTCCCATCCGGAGCGTGAGGAGGCCCTGCCCGAGAGCGTTGTTGAACTTGTGCGCTCCGCCGTGGACCAGATCCTC
>JASIBA010000147.1 GCA_030041735.1 Thermoplasmata archaeon
CCTCTTGGCGTCACCCACCGCCGACTTATGGGCCCGCGCCGGTCTTCGGGCGGGATGGCCTCGGTCGCGCGTCCGCCGCTCGCCGAACGGACCCGGCCGTCCCGCCTCGACGACGTCATCGGGAATCCCAAAGCCCGGGCGCAGCTACGGGAGTGGGCGGAGCGATGGCGTCGCGGCACGCCGTCCGGTGCGCGCGCGGCGCTTCTCGCCGGCCCGCCCGGGGTCGGCAAGACGAGCGCGGCGCTCGCCCTCGCGGCCGAGCTCGGCTGGACCGTGGTCGAGATGAACGCCTCCGATGCGCGCAACGAGAGCGCGATCTCGCAGGTGGCGGGTCGTGCCTCGATCACGCATACGCTCGCCGAGCCCCTGGGAGGTGGGGCGGGCCCGCGCCGCGCCCTCATCGTGCTCGATGAGGCGGACTCGTTGAGCGGGCGGGCGACGGAGACGCCGCGTCCGACGCGCGAGCCTCCGATCCTCCGCGACTTCCTCCGGGGCCGGTATGGCACGGTCGAGGCCCTGAACGCGGCGTGGGGTCTCGTTCCGGACGCGAAGCCGGTGCCGTTCCGCGCCTGGGACGACCTTCCCCGATCCCCGGGCAACTTCGCCTGGGCGCGCCGACCGGCCGCCCGCCGCGACATCGAGGAGTGGCGGGCCTCGGGTCGGCCCGCCGACAGCTCCGACCGCGGCGGGCTGGCCGCGATCTCGCGGCTCGTGCGGAGCACGCGGCAGCCGCTCGTCCTCATCGTGAACGACGAGCGGGTCCTGACGCGCTACTCCCCGGTCTTCCGCACCGGGGTGACCCGGATCCACTTCTACCCGCTCGCGGACCGGGAGATGGGCGGCTATCTCGCCACCGTCGCGCGCCGCGAGGGCATCGCGCTCGCGCCGGGGGCCCTCGACGCGATCGTCCGCCGCAGCCGGGGCGACCTTCGCGCCGCCATGAACGACCTGGACGCGGTCGCCCCGCTGCCGCCCTCGCCCGCGCAGCTGGAGGTGCTCGGGTTCCGCGACCTCACGGCGGACTTCGAGGCTGTGACCGACGAGGTCCTGACGCAAGCGCAATTTTACCGTTCTGTCGCGATCCAGAACCGGCTCGACGCACCGCCGGACGATCTGCTCCCCTGGATCGAGGAGAACGTGCCCCATTACGCGCCCGACGCCCGGCACCGGGCGGCGGCGTTCGACGAGCTCGCCGTGGCCGAACGTCTGCTCGGCCGGGCGCGGCGCTGGCGCGTGTGGGGACTCTGGAGCTACGCGACCGAGGTGCTCACGGGCGGGGTGGGCCTGGCCCTGCACGATCGGGCGGTCCCGGAAGGACGTCGACCGTACTTCCCCGGCTTCCTCGGCCAGATGGGGCAATCCCGCGCGACGCGCGCCGTCCGAGAGTCGATCGTGGCGAAGGTGGGGGCGCGTCTGCACCTCTCGAAGGCGAAGACCCGCGAGACGGTGCTCCCCTTCCTCGACGGGCTGTTCTCGGATCTGGGCGAGGGCCGGGCGGGCGCGCAGCGGTTCCGCCTCGCGGCGGAGGTCGCACGCGAACTGGTGCTGAGCGCCGAGGAGACCGGCTACCTCACCCGCTCGGCGCCGGAGTCCGCGCTTGTCGGCCGCCTGCTGGGCCCGGGCACGACCCCGGAACCCGAAGAGCCTCCGCCGGAGAGGGAGGAGTCCCCGTCGTCCCCCGAGCCGGGCCCGGCCCGACCGGTACAGCGCCGGCTCTCGGAGTTCGGAGCCCGATGAGCGTGCCCGAGCCGCCTCGCACGGACCGGCCGCGGGCGGTGGTCTCCTGGAGCAGCGGCAAGGACTCGGCCTTCGCGCTCCACGAGGTCCGCCGGGCCGGCGAGCTCGACGTGGTCGGCCTGCTCACGACGGTGACCCGGACCTATCGTCGGGTCTCGATGCACGGGGTCCGCGAGGAGATCCTGGAGGCGCAGGCGCGCGCGACGGGCCTGCCGCTGTTCAAGGTCGAGATCCCCTCGCCGTGCCCGAACGAGGTGTACGAGCGCGCGATGGGCGACATGATGCGGCGGCTCCAGGACCTCGCGGTCACGCGGGTGGTGTTCGGGGATCTCTTCCTCGAGGACATCCGAGCCTACCGCGAGGACCGACTGCGCGGGACGGGCGTGGACCCCGTGTTCCCGCTCTGGGGGCGTCCCACGCCCGCGCTGGCTCGCTCGATGATCGAGGCGGGGGTCGATGCCCGCCTGGTCGCGCTCGACCCGCGGAAGATGCCGCGGGAATTCGCGGGGCACCGTTTCGACCGGACCTTCCTCGAGCGGCTGCCGAGCTCGGTCGACCCCTGCGGGGAGCGCGGAGAGTTCCACACGTGCGTGGTCGCCGGACCGATGTTCTCGGCGCCGATCCCCGTCGCCGCGGGACCGGTGGTCGAGCGCGACGGGTTCGTCTTCGCCGACCTGACGCTCGCGGAACCTAGCCCAGGCGCGCGTGCACCGTGATCGGGACGTTCCCCTTGAGCGCGGCCGAGATCGGGCAGTTCTGCCCGGCGCCCTGAGCCGCGGTCTCGAACTCGGCGGCCGAGAGGCCGGGGACGGTCCCCACGACGTTGAGCTCCATCGACGTGACCTTCCAGCCCTCGCCGACCTTGTCGAACGTCGCGGTCGCGGTCACCTGGATCCGTTGCGGAGGCTTCTGCAGGCGGCCCAGCCCGGCGGAGAGCGCCATCGAGAAGCAGCTGGCATGCGCGGCCGCGAGGAGCTCCTCGGGGCTCGTCTTCCCGCCCGGCGCCTCCGTGCGCGCCGCCCAGGAGATCGGCATCTCGGGCAGCGCTCCGCTGGTGCCCTTCACGCGCCCGCTGCCGTGGATCAGGTCGTTCTCCCACACCGCCTCGGCCGTCCGCTTCGCTGCCATCGAGCCGGCGAACGTCGGAGCCGATTTAACGTGTCGTGCGCGGGGCGTGCGCCCGCCGGTGCCCGCAACACCTTTTGTGCCGCGCGCGGGTCGGTCGCCCGTGTCCCCGTCGCTCGACGCGCTGCCGCGGTACCTCGTGCTCAATCCGTCCTCGACGGTGCGGATCGAGCTCCGGCTCGAGGCGCCGGCCTGCGAGATCGACGTCGAACCGGAGCGCCCGCGCGCCGGCCGCTCGTTCATCCTCCTGCTCGGGCCGCCGGGCGGACCGTTCGTCCAGCGCGTCCGGCTCTCGGGACGTGCGCGCGTGTTCTTCGATCCCGAGTCCCCCGGGCGCTACGAGCTCCTGCTCGCCAACCCCGACCGGGAGCCCCTGACCCTCCGGCTGCGCGCGCGCAACTTCGACCGGGGCGACCGCGACGCCGAGCGCCCGGTCGTGCGGCCGACGATCCGTCACCGGGTCGGTCCCGCGAGCGGCGCCCGTCGCCACCGGACCCCGGCCCGGCGCCGGGCGCGGTCGGAGTCGAGGGCACGCGCCGGCTGAGCGCGCCCCGGCGCCCCCGGCCGAAGGGTTGAAGCGCCGGCGCCCTCCGGGGGGCGCGGACCGAGCGGACCGTGAGCGACCTATACTTCTATCTCGCCATCGTCGCGACCCTGTTCGCGATCGTCGATCCGATCGGGACGCTGCCGTTCTACGTCTCGCTCACCGCGGGGTTCACCGCCGAGGACCGGAACGTCATCCTGCACCGCTCCGTCCTCGTCGTGGCCGTCGTGCTGTCGGTGTTCGCGCTCGCGGGCCGGGCGATCTTCCAGGTGTTCGGGTTCACGTTGTTCGCGTTCGAGATCGCGGGCGGGATCCTGCTGTTCTTCGTGGCCTTCGACATGCTGCGGGGCGAGATCACCAAGGTCCGGCTGAGCCCGGAGGACCGGGAGGAGGCGATCGCCCGGCGCGACGAGCTGTCGGTCGTTCCGCTCGGGATCCCGCTCCTCGCCGGCCCGGGCGCGATCTCGACCGTGATGATCTTCGAGGGCAGCGCGCCCGACACCCTGCTCGCGACCGTCGCGACGTTCGTCGCGATCGGAGTGACCTGCGTGGCGACGTTCTTCATCCTGCGCTACGGACCGCGGATCCTGGAGTCGCTCGGCCGGGTCGGCATCATGGCCATGACCCGGGTGCTCGGGCTCATCCTCGCCGCGGTCGGCGTGCAGTTCGTGATCGAGGGGATCCTCGGCGCGTTCGCCGCGCACTAGGCGACCGGGCGGCCCTCTTCGGGCGCGGGGCGGGAGCGGATCCGCCGGTCGCCCGGCGCAGCCGGTTCAGCACCACGGTCGACGGGGTCGCCGGATTCTCGTCGGCCGCCCACACCTTCTCGCCGGCCCGGATCGCGACCGGGAGGTCGTTCTGCGCGGGCGGGAACCCGCATTCGAAGTCGTCGGTGTAGGCGCAGTAGGGGTTGAAGGCCCGGTTGAAATCGAGGTCGTAGACGTCGTCCTCGTTGAGCTCGAAGGTGAGGTAGCGACCGGGACCGTACGACTCGGCGCCGCTGGTCCGGTCCCGGAACGGGACGAAGACGGAGGTGCCGACCCCTTCTCCGGCGTGGTACACCGCGAGGCGGACCGCGGTGCGATCGACCTGGAAGGCGAGGTCGCCCAGGTAGCGCATCACCGCCTGCCCGTCGCGGTTGGTCCGAAGGTACGCTTCCTCGGGCACCGCGAGCCGGGTCAAGGTCGCGCGCACCCGGTACTTCGGATCGGGCGCGAAGTAGCGGAGCGCGTGGAACGGGACGCGCCCGGAGACGAAGGGGGACTCCGGATGCCGGGCCATGAACTCGTCCTTCATGCGACGCTCCGTCTCGAGCTCCGTGCGCCACGCCGCGTCGGCCGGCATCGGTCCGCCGAAAGGCGCTCGCGCTTAACGGTTGGGTGCCCCGTTCCGCAGGTCCAGGATCATCAGGTCGTCGTCGTGGTAGCGGTTCCCGCGCCGGTTCCCGGCCGGGACCCGTCCGATCGGGACGAAGCCGAACTCCTCGTAGAGCCGTCGGGCCCGGGGGTTCTCGACCCAGACCGACAGGTGCACGAGCTCGAAGATCCCGCGGCAACCCTCGAGCGTGGACCTCAGGAGGGCCCGCCCGACCCCCCGTCCCCGATAGTCCCGGTGGACGAGGATCCCGAGCAGACCCAGGTGCCCGTTCTCGGCCGTCGCGGTCGCGCCGATCCGGCCCACGACGCAGTTGCCGACGACCCGACCGTCGACCTCGGCGACCCGGACCACCGCGTCGCCCCGGAGCACGCGCTCGTACAGCCCGGCGAACCAGCGGACCTCGTCCGCGAGCGACGGCCGTTCCGCGAAGAGGTGGATGCCGAGGACCGGGTTCGTCTCGCGCTCCTCGTAGAGAAGGTAGTACGTCTCGCGCAGCGGGTCGAAGTCGGTCCAGCGCAGTTCCCGGACCACGACCGCGGGCCGGGAGGTCGCCATCGGCGGCTCGAGGCCTCCGCCGGCTAGGCGTACCCGAACTGGCGCTTGGCGAACTCGCTCATCCGCTCGGGCGTCCAGGGCGGGTCCCAGATCATCTCGACCTTGGCCGAGTGCACGTTCGGGACCTTCTCGATCGCCGTCTTGATCTCGTCGGCGAGGATCCCCGCGACCGGACAGCCGGGCGCGGTCAGGGTCATCTTGAGCGTCACGTCGTCGCCGGCCCAGTCGAACCCGTAGATGAGGCCGAGATCGACGATGTTCATCGGGATCTCGGGATCGTAGATCTGCTTCAAGTTCTCGGTGATCAGGCGCTCCCGCTCGGCGTTCGGGCCCGTCGGCGCGGCGGAGGCAGGGGCGGGGACCGGGTCGGTCATCGACGCGACGACCGGGCGCGGGCGTATAAGGTCGCGGTCGGCCGTCGCGCGGCGGCCCCGCCGGCGGCGAGAAACCGTTTTCCGAGCCGCCCGGGTGGTTGCCGCGCATGAAGGACGTCCACGCCATGGCCCCTGCCCGGGGCCAACTCACGCTCCGCTCGGTCGGGGTGTCGGGGATCCGCAAGCCGCTCGCCGTGCAGCGGACCGATCGAGTCCACACGCTGACCGCCACGTTCCGGGCCGCGGTCGACCTCCCGTCCGAGCGGAAGGGCTCCGACCTCTCGCGCAACGCCGAGGTCCTCGCGGAGATCGTCGACCGGACCGCGCTCCAGCCGGTGCACAGCCTCGAGTCGGCCTGCGCCTCGATCGCCCGGGAGCTCCTCCAGCGCCACGCCTACGCCACCGAGGCGGAGGTCGAGGCGAGCGCGGAGTACTTCCTCGAGCGCGGGGTCTCCGACGCGAAGCGGAGCTTCGAGGACTTCGCGCTGTTCGCCGGCGCCGTCGCGTCCCGCCAGGCGAAGGGCGGCGCGCGCGTCCGCCGGTGGATCGGGGCCGAGGCGGTCGGGATGACCGCGTGCCCGTGCGCGATGGAGACCTGCCGCGAGCTCCTGCTCGCGGAGTATCCGCTCCTGGCCGATCCGCGCCTCGGCGGTCTCCCGGTCATCTCGCACAATCAGCGGAACCGGACCCGCCTCGTCTTCGAACTGGGGGAGGACGCGGAGGTGGAGGCGGACGCGATGATCGCCGCGATCGAGGCCGCCCAGTCCAGCCCGACCTACGCGATCCTGAAGCGGGGCGACGAGGGGCGGGTGGTCCTGGACGCGCACCGGCGCCCGAAGTTCGTCGAGGACGTGCTGCGGGATCTCCTCGCGAGCCTCCCCGAGCGGTTCCCCGACCTTCCGGACTCCGTCCGCGTCCGCGCCTCGACCAGCAGCGAGGAGTCGATCCACAAGTACAACGTCGACGCCGCCCACGAGGTCTCCTTCGGCGAGCTGCGCCGGGCCGCGCCCCGCTGATCGGGAGGGAACGTGCGCTACGCGCTCGGAGCCCTCCGTCGACGCCCCGGTCGGACCGCGCTCAC
>JASIBA010000148.1 GCA_030041735.1 Thermoplasmata archaeon
ATCGCGGCGGCGACCTGGTGGTGGTCCGCGCCGCAGTTGAAGAACTTCGTCCAGGCGAACTGCTGCGCCGGGTACACCGCGGACGGGTAGACCCAGCGGCCGTCCCGGGTCGCGAACGGGAAGACCGAGAACGGGTGATTGTTCCCGATCGGATTCGGGTACGGCCAGCCGTTGAGCTTGGGGCCGAAGGTCATCTCAGGATCGATCCCGTGCGAGGACCGCCGGAGGTCGATCGACAAATCCTGGGCCTTCCCGGTCCGCATCTTCCAGATCGCGGCCGCTCCGACCGCGGCGGCCATCGCGGAGAGCGCGAAGACCGACCCGAGGCGGATCGCGCTGGGGAAGATCGGGTCGGCGCCCGCGAAGGAGAGCGTGCCGCCGGTATCGGCGGGTTTCACACCCGTTCCCGCGAGCAGGCGCTCGAGCTGGCCGGGGAGGTCGTCGGCCGGCGGCTCGGTCGGCTTGCGCCGGGCGGTCGGGCTCATGCCCGCCCCTCCGAGGTCGAGAGCGTTCGTTCGGCGATCACGCGGCGCGTCGTTCGGTCTCCGTGTTCATTCGACATGGCCCAGATACATCAGCTCCCAGATCCCCGGATCGCTCGCCTGCTCGACGCGCGCTCCGTCCTGGTACTTCTCGACCGTGACCGTGCCACTGAAGCGGAGGTACGCCCCATCCACGTGGGCGAGCACCGCGAGCGCGTGCTTGATCCCGGTGACCGTGTCCGCGAACCGCTGGTCGAGCAGGGTCTGGCTCCGCTGGAAGATCACCCGATATCGGACGTGCGCGTCCCGGGTGTAGTCGTAGATCACCCGGTTCGCGACCGGCTTCTGGCTGTGGGCGTCGGTGAAGACGTCCTCGAGCACGAGGCGGACCTTGGACGCCTCGTCGGCGACGATCTGGCCGTCCCTCGCGAGGACGATCTGCGGCAGCTCGGCCCGCCCGTACGCCTTCTCGGCGTAGAGGTAGGCCGCGATGACCGAGTACGGACCGGCCTGGGCCCGTCCCCAGTACCAATGGTTGAGGAGCTTCGACATCGCCACGTCCCCCCAGTTGTGGTCGTGGTAGCCGATGCCGGTGAGCGTCTTCGGCGGGGATCCCGGCTCCGTGATCGTGACGCGGACCCGGCCCTGGGGGACCGACGGCAGCCAGGCGAACGTGTGCTCGTCGTGGGCGCCGAAGTAGGTCACGCCGGTCGCCTGACGCCACGACGGGACCTGCCCGACGAGCTCGGCCTCGACCGTGAGGCCGTCGGCCACGACCTGGATCTGGTAGGTGTGGAGATCACCGCGGAAGTAGCTGTCCTTGATGCGCACGTCGCACCGGTCCTTGCTCGCGGAGAACTCCTCCGGCGTCGCGTGGACGAACAGCTGGCGCGAGGGCTGTCCCGGGCGGTCCAGGTCGATCTGGACCATCGGCGCCTCGCGAGCCTTCGGATTCAGGAGCCACTTGGTGTAGAACGTCACCACCAGCGAGGAACCGTCCTCGAGATGGGAGTCGAAATACCACCACTCGTAACTGCCCGGCCCGCCGGTGGTGCGCATGCCGTCCTCCCACGGCTCGACCGGACCGCGCGTGACTCCCAGACGGGCGAAGTCCTCGTCCCGATCCGCCACGCGGGCGAGCGGCGCGCCGGTCATGCCGCCTCCCCGGCGCGGTGGGCGGACCGCTTGATCTCGGCCAGCGCGGCGAGGGTCGCGCGCGTGTGGGCGATGCTCTGGCTCCCCACGCGCGCCAGAAGCTCCCGGTCGACCTGCTGGATCGCGGTCTTCGCGGCTCGGCCCGCCGCGTGGCCCCGGTCGGTCAATAGGAGCTTCACCCGGCGCCGGTCGGATGGGTCGCGGGCCCGCTCGAGATATCCCCGGACCACCAGCTGATCCACCGACTGGCTCACGGCCTGCTTCGAGACCCCCAGCCAGCGGACGATCGGCTCGATCGACGCTCCGGTCCACTCCATCGCGCTCAGGATGAACTCTCCCGAGGCGGGGACGTCCGTGCAACCGATCTTCGCCTGAGCCCGCCGGACCGCGGCGGTGTAGGTCCCCCGCGTCGCGAGCAGCAGCGCGGACAGCGGCACGTCCTGTAGGTGCCTTGGTCCCGGCTCCGTCGCGCTCATCGGTCAACAGTATTGACTGTCAAGTATATTGACTTATCGCCGCCCGGACGTCCAGCTACTTCAACGTCGTGGCCCGGGCGGCTCACTCGGAGTGCGCCGGGGCGGCCCCGGGGGCCCCGGGACGGCTCGACGGGCCCTGGGCTGCCCAGGGCGTCCCCGCACAGGGGAACCCGTCCACTGCCGCGCAACGCTCGGGATGTGAGAGCGTGCGGATCGCTCCGACACAGCCGCGGAGCGCGCGTCGAAGGGAACCCACGACCGAGCGATCGGCACGGCGTAGAACGTTTCATGTACGCCGGGGCCGAATCGAGGGACATGGCCGAAGATTCGCCGAAACTCCGCGAGGCGCCCCCCTATGGTCTCCATCCCCAGTTTCGCCAGGTGTACGGGGAGAGCTTCTGCGCCGGCTCCGAAGGCTGGCTCCTCCGGATCGGCGTGGGGAGCGTGGTGCCGGAGATGAGCGACGACGGGACCGCGCGAAGGGTGGTGACCGACTTCGAGCTCCTGATCGACCCGTCCGGCGGAAAGTACCTGCTCGAGATCATCTCGAAGTGGCTCCAGACTCTGGAATCCAGGTCCGAAGCCTCACCGGTCAAGAGGGCGCGCGAGTAGGCGCGAACCGCCTCCCGATCCCGGCCCCACGCTATCGCGATCGCTCCCGCGGCGTGCGAGCGCTAACGCGCGGTCGCGGTGGCGGAGACTCGGTCGCGTGCGGGTGCCGGTGGCCCGTCGTCCCGCCGGCGACGAAGGGAGTGCCGAGCGAGTATCGACCGAACGCGATGCCCTTGACGCCGCGGAGATCCTCCGCGGCGTTGACCACCTCGCCCCGCTTGCCTACGAGGCCGATGAGCTGCATGCAGGAACCGCCCTCCAGGTGGACGTGCGACGACGAGCGCACGTGGTCGCCCCAGCGGTGCTCGACGGCGGTGAGCCGGCGGAGTACGTTGGGGGCGTCGTGCCGGTAGATCAGCAGAACGCTGGCCACCGAATCCGAGTCGGGATCGCCGAGTTCGTGCTCCGCGAGCTCCTTTCGGATCAGCGCGCGAATCGCGTCCGAGCGGCTCGGAGAATTCCGTTCCCGGACCCAACCGTCGAGCAGCGTCAGGAGATCGGGATCGAGTGACACACCGAGTCGGACGACGTAGGCGGCCTTCCGCTTTCGACCTCGGCCCGGGCCGCGGGCCCCGCCGGATCGCCTCCCCGCGGTGCGGGTGCCCTGCGCCATGTCGCCTCCCCGTCGGGCGGGAGCTCTGTTTCGATGATAACGCTGCGGGCCGCGAGGTTCGGCGCGTCCCCATCGAGTGTTACGTTCGCGCAAAACACCACAAGGCTTTACTCGCCGGGGTCGGTGGGGCGGGCCGTGTCCCCGGCCACGGTCAATGCGCCCAATCCTCTCACCGAGATCCGAAACCCGGTGGTGCTCTCGCGAGCGGAATGGCTCAAGGTCGTCCTGATCTATGCCGGCATTGCCGCCGCTACCGGCATCGGGATCTACGCCACCTACTGGATCGGGTCGCAGTACGCGATCTTCTGGGCGCTGGGCATCCTCGCCTATACCCTAGGGCTGCGGCACGGGGTCGACGCCGATCACATCTGTGCGATCGACAACACGACGCGGAAACTGCTCCAGCAGGATAAGCGGCCGACCACGGTCGGGACCTGGTTCTCGCTGGGGCATTCCACGATCGTCGTGGCCATGATCGCCGTCCTGGTGATCGCGACGCAGTTCATCGCCAGCAACCTTCCCGCGTTCGAGGCCGACGGGGCGGTCCTGGGAACCCTGATCTCGGGCGCGTTCCTCTACATCATCGCGCTGATCAACTTCCTGATCTTCTGGGAGATCTACCTGATCTTCCGGGCCCTCCGCTCCGGCGAGCTCGACCAGAAGAAACTGGACGAGACGCTGCTGAAGCGCGGGTTCATGAACCGCTACTTCGGCAAGTTGTTCCGCTTCGTCAACGAACCCTGGCAGATCTATCCCATCGGGGTGCTCTTCGGGCTCGGATTCGACACCGCCTCGGAGGTCGCGCTGATCGCGATCACGGTCACGACGGCGACCGCCGCGGTGCACTTCCCGCTCTGGATGGTGATGGTGCTGCCGTTCATGTTCACGTGCGGGATGGTCCTGACGGACACCACCGACGGGTTCGGGATGCGGTTCGCGTACGGCTGGGCCTTCATGCGGCCCGTGCGCAAGGTGTACTACAACCTCACGATGACCGTGATCTCGGTCCTCGTCGCGGTCGTCATCGGGACGATCGAACTGCTCGGCGTCCTCGCCTCCGAGCTCAACCTCTCGGGCGGGCCGTTCGGCTTCTGGAGCACGATGAACTGGCTCAACAACTCGACCGGTCCCGACGGGATCGAGATCTGGGGCTGGTGCGGGATCATCATCATCCTGCTCTTTGTGGGCA
>JASIBA010000149.1 GCA_030041735.1 Thermoplasmata archaeon
GGCGCGCTCGATTTCATGTGCACCGGCGAGGGCAAGTTGTACGAGATCGCGCCGGCGCACGACGCGGTCGTGGGGCCGGACTTCCTGACGGTCGCGGACGATGGCCGGGTGCCGTGGGCGGTCGGGTCGACGCCGTTCGACGACGAGGGGATCTCGAGGCCCCGCCGACATCTCCTTCGAAACGGAAAGACCGACGAGCTCGCGTGCGACCTGACCTACGGGAGCGCGATCGGACAGTCCTCGACGGGCAACGGACTCCGCGTCACCTACTTCGGGCCGCCTTCCTGGAACCGCTTCACGCACGCCCCGCGGCCCTCGTTCACGACCCTCTCCATCTCGGGGGGAGCCGGCGGCAGCGACGAGGAACTCGTCGAGTCGGCGCGCGACGGGATCTGGGTGCAGCAGCTCGGATGGGCCTCCCCGAACAGCGCGACGGGCACGTTCGGCGGCGAGATCCGCATCGGCTATCGGATCCGCAACGGAAAGCTGGCCGAGCCGGTGCGGGGAGGCACGGTCGGTGGTCTGGCGATGTCGGCGTCGGACCAGCCTTCGCTGTTCCGGAACCTGGTCGCGGTGGGTGGCCGCCCCGAACTCCGGATGGGCGTGCAAGTGCCCGCGCTGCTCACCCAGGGTCTGACGGTCTCGGGCGAGTCTTCGGGTTCGTCTACGCCTTGAGCTGCAGCAGGATCGTGTGGCACTGATCGCAGCGTAGCCCCGGTAGGCTGGCTGAGAAGTTTCCACCGAACCCGGTCGGCACCAGGACCTCGAGACCATTGGGCCGCAGGCGGGAGGCGGGATGGTCGTGGGCCCAGAATAGACCCGATCCGTTCGACGTGCTCACGTACCCGCCGGAGAGCGGACCCCCGCACACCGCGCACTTTGCGTCAGGCATGTTCGCCCGGCTCACCCGGACGGGGTATCTTTGGTTTTCGTCGGTTCAACGATCCAGGGAGCGCGCCGGGTCCGCGGGGCCGGCTGCGTTCAGGGGAAGCAATGTCGGCCGTCCCGGGCTGACGGAACGCGGACGACGGTTGTGCCGCGCAGATCACGCCTGGCCTAAGGCTCGAGGACCGGACCATTCACGTTCCCACTGAGGTCGAAAAAAAAGTCCGACCCCCGCGGAGCCGGGAACTCCGCGGGGGCCTTAGCATCGTGAGCTACGGAGGACCTGCCCTCATGAGCGCCGCACCCCTTCGCGGGCGCGCGAGCTGAGGCGCTGGCCTCCGGACCGGAAGGTGGGGGTGAGCCACTGGGGCCACCCGGTCAGGTCGTAGACGTGCGTGCGGGGAGGCGGAGCTACGGCGATCAGGAGATCGCGCGCGAGGGTGTGGGGGGCGTCCACCGACGCGGGCGAGAAGACCGCGGCCGACCGCTCCGTTCGAAGCATCAGAAGATGCCTCCGAGATCGGGCGGGGGAAGGCACGGGAGCGCCAGCATTCGGATCCTTCGCTCGTGCTCGTTCTCGCGGGGCGGAAGGGGAAGCGAACCCATCGAAACGGGGATTTCGGGGGCGGGAGTTGCAGGGGTGTCGGGAATGCGGTGAGCCTCGGCCGGGGCGATCGGGCGGCTCACGATGGAGTAGCTGCTTTGGACCAAAGTCGGGCACTGGCCCGACCCGTTGTGCAGGAACGCAAACTGTCGGTCGGAGTGATTCCGACCGCACGACGGGCAGACGTCGGCCACCCCGAGCATCGTACCGATGCCCCCAAGGTAGGCGCCGCTCGCCTCCTCCGCGCTCATCACGAGCACCTCTGTGGCGAATATGCTACTTAAACGTCAGCCGATATTTTGTACAAACTAATTCTAAGTAGTACTCGGGCTATTCGAAGCTGAGGATGGCGGGTCAGAGCTTCCTTCCGACTGAAATTCTCGACTACGTGAACACGCACGCGCCGTCGGGAGGCTCACCCTACGGCGTGAGCCAGCGCGAGCTAGCTAAGGCGCTTGGATACCACCCATGCTCCATGTCGCGACCCCTCCATGATCTCGTCGACGAGGGAGATTTGTCGTGCCGGCGCGGTCCTGTCCGCGACGGACTCAGGAAGCAACTGGTTTACCACCTCACGGAGCAAGGACGGTCTCGTCTCGATCGGGAGACCAGCCGGGTACCGCTCCTGGCGGGTGCGATTCCCGCGCCCCCGAACCCCTTCCTCGGGCGACGGGAGGAGCTCGACCGACTCTCCGCATTTGGCCACAGCGGAGGGACCGTCGTGGTCATCGATGGCCCGCCAGGCATGGGAAAGACTGCGCTAGTGAGTCGGCACTTGCGGCGAGTCAAACGCGGCCGGATTCCCTTCTGGTTTACCGTGCGACCCGCGAGCTCGCCGAGACAGTTGGTCACGGCGCTCTCTCACGCGTTATCGTTCTTGGGAGCCCCGCAGTTAGCCTACTACTCCCAATTGCCGCGTCCCCCCGTTGCCCGGGAGGTCGCGGACCTCGTCGCGAGGGCGTTGAACGAACGCGAGCTGGTCGCGGTGATCGATGATGTTCAGATGGCGGACAATGATCTCCGGAGATTCTTGGGTGATTTCGTCTCTGCCCTCGTTCACAACCGGCCAGATCAGGTGTACCTGGTCGGCCAGGAGCCGGCGACTCTCCCTGACGATCAGCTCAACGTAGTTCGGCTGACCATCGGTGGGCTCGACCGGTCTGCTGCGCACGAGCTCACTGACAGACGGGGAGGCCTGGCCGAGCGATTCGAAGCAGTGTTTCAGTCGACTCTCGGGTCCCCTCTGCTGCTACAGCTGGCGGTATCGAATCCTGAGCTGGAGGCTGACGCAGCGACTCTGCCGCGCAGGGTGGTCGACCGGCTATCAATCGAGGACGTCAGAGCCTTGCTGCCAATCGCGGAGTCGAATGAACCACTTCCGATCGGATTCGTGACTGAGGATCTCGGGCTCGGCCCAGCCCGACTGACGGAGATCACGAACCTCGGTATCGTCCAGCGCACGAATCAAGGCAGGTTGGAGATCGCTCAGGTTGTACGGACAGCCCTGCTCAGCCGAGTCACTCCGAATGAGGAGAGATCCGCTCACCTGGCTCTTGCCGACTACTACGAAGGCAGTCATCAGCCTGAGGCTATTCGGGAGCGCTTTCTTCACCTGGTTTCGGCAACCGCTTGGAAGCAGGCCGCTCGGCTGTTGGTCCAACAGGAGCGCCAGGTGCTTTCTCTTGGATATTCCGAAACGCTCCGAGATGCGCTCCGAACCCTGTCAACCGCGACTCCCAGAGGAGCGGGCCGGGTACGGGTTCTGCAGATCGAGGCGGCCGTGCTGAGGAATCACTCAGACTTTTCGGACGCGATTGAAACGCTGCGGCAAGCGATCTCGGAGTCCGCCGCCGACCCGAAGCTCGCCGCTGAGTGCCGACTTACGGTCGTCGAAATCCTGGCCCGACTCCGACGGGTCGACGATGCCGAAAAGGAGTACGTCATCGCCGAAAGGACAGGCGGTCTCACCCGACGTCTCCAGGTGTTCCTCCTTCTATCTCGGGCAAGAATCCTTCGGGCCCGAGGCGATCTCCCGGCCGCGCGAACGATGTTCCAGAACTCGTTCGAGCTCGCGCGAAAACATCGCTTGCCCGAAATCGCGTTAGAGGCGGTGGCGGCTTGGTCCGGACTCGAGGAGGTTGAGGGAGATCCGGAACTCGGGCTCCGAATTGTGGAGCGTGCGCTACCGGAGGCGAGGCAGGCCGGCCGAGCCGACATCGCGTTCAATCTCCGCCTGATTCGGGCGACCGCGTACATGCGACTGGGAGAGGACCGACAGGCCGAGGAGGAAATGCGAATCGTGCGCTCGGAAGCCGAGTCGCTTGGGTACTTGAATCAACTGACTTACGCCCTGAGCGGGCTCGCGGCAGCGGCAATCCAGGGCCAGCGGTGGGGTGAGGCTGTCGCGTACGCAAGACAAGCGAGCTCGCTAGCAGAGCGCCTGCGGAACGAGGTTGTGCTCGGGCACAGCCTGGCCTTGCTGGCGACCGCAGAGTTACGCCAAGCCGAGGGCAACCCCTCAGGGCCCGATCTCATCCGCGATTCGATCGGCAACGCGGAACGAAGCGTCGAGATTTTGGCCAAGCTCCCTCCCTCGGAGTCCCTCGGTTACGCGCATGGGTACCTGGGGGAGGCATATCTGGCGGTCGGGGACGTCGGTCGCGCCGAGAGTCAGTACAAGGCTGCAATTCAGGTGCTGGAGAAGCTGAATCTATTCTGGTTGAGGGACCTCTTCCGGAGCGAACTGGGAGTCCGTCTAGAGAAGGCTCTAGGCCGGGCGAGCCATACGGCTGCCAAACTGCAGGTCGGGGGTCCCGGTAACCCGGCCACCACGTGACGGCGTCCAGCCCGGGCGCCGCTGGTTTTCGAGACAGCTACTGCTCGCGGGGAACGGGTGGAGCGACCGGCAGATACATTGATCCGTGCACCTCCGGTCTCGGCCGGAAAATGTCAGTATTTAATCGGGCCCATTTCTCGTCAGAAAAACGGGTCGGATATACCGCCCGCATCCGTGCGTGTACGTGCGCACAAATATCGGTTTTCTGTTATCGGGTCTCCGGGGGCTTCGCGCCCGCGTTTTCCGCCGAGATCGGACGAAAAAGATTCGCCTTCCGCATCCGCTGGATGACCTTCACATCATCCACGCTGTAGCGGGTCTCGGCCCACGGGTCTGCGATGTTCGAGTACCCCCGTACCTCCCAGAATCCGGGCTCGTCGTCCCGGACGAGCTTCAGTCCACGTAACCACTTCGCAGACTTGTAAAAGTATCTCTTCGGGACTAGCATCCGAACGGGACCCCCGTGCTCCGGCGGCAGCGGAGCCCCGTCCGCGCTGTGGGCCACCATCACGTCGGGCTCGAGCAGCGGCTCGATCGGGAGGGAGGTCGTGAACCCCTGCTCACACTCCATGATAACGAACCGCACATCGGGGCCCGGTCGCACGAGATCTCGGATCGCACGGAACGGGACCCCGGACCAGCGCATCCCGACCCGGGACCACGACGTGACGCAATGGATGTCGCACACGATCTCCTGCTGAGGGAGCTCGAGCAGTCGGGCGTACGAGAGGGTCACGGGCTCGGCAACGTCGCCGTGCACGGAGAGGCTCCAGGTCGCCGGCGTGAGGTCGGGGGGCACGGTTCCCGCGTGCAGCACCGGCCAGTTCTTGATCAGCACCTGGCCGGGCGGCAGCCCGTTCAGCCTCGGCGCACCGTGCATCCTGGGCCCCGGGTCCGGCGTCAGCCCCGGACCTTCCGGATACCGACCTGGTCTCCCTTCCAGTCGAACCGGAGCCGGGTCCTCGGCTGCCAGCGCTTGCGCCGGTCCCACAGTGCGCCGGCCAGCAGAGGCAGACCGATCGAGGCTTCCAGGAACGCCATGGCCCGGGTGGCGGTGGCCGAGATCTTGCCCCAGGATTGGGCCTCGTCCAGCGTGCTTCCCGAGAGGCCTCCCCAGTGCGGGACGTCGGTCGTAATCTGCAGGGCGTAGTAGTGGCCCTCGCCCTCCCGCCCGAAGGCGTAGTTGGCCATCACAATCCCGTCGTTGATCCAGTTCTTCGGGGTTCCTCCGCCGACGTAGATCACCGCCGTGCGCGGAGAGTGCGCGAGGATCTGGACGAGCTCGTAGTTGTCGCGGACCGCGTCCAGGATGAACCGGTCCGAACGCGACCGGTTCGCCTGGTAGTAGAGGGTGAGCCCGATCCCGATGGAGCTGTCGATCAGCGCGGGCGAGAAGACCGGGACGCCGCGGCGAGCGGCGGTGGCGAGGATCGAGTCGGCGTCGGGGAACTCGGCGCCGAGGAACCCCAGGAACTCGCGCGAGGAGGCCGGCCGACGCGGGAACCGCTCGGTGATCTTGCCGATCACCCGGTCGGTATCCTCGAACTTGAGCTCGTCCACGTAGGTGTCGTAGATGCGGTCGAGGTACAATTCGCGCAGTCGCACGTCGTTCGCGGCGGGCGTCCCGATCCAGTGCCGGCCGCCGATCGACTGGTAGAGGTCCTGGTAGAGGACCGCCCCGGTCGAGACCACGACGTCGACGACCCCCCAGTCGATCAGATCGCGCAGGACCTTCCGCAGACCCGCCGCGATCAGCGGACCGGAAAGCCCGAGGAGGATCGTCGGCCGCTTGCGATCCGCGAGCGCGTTCTCCCATACCTCGAGACAGCGGGCGAGGTTGCGGGCCTGGATCGACGTCGATCCGAACTGCTCGAGGAGGTCCCCGAGTCCCCGGATCTTCTCCACGTCGACCGGGGCCACCGATCGCTTCAGGAACTCCCGTCGGGCGGCGCGGATCGACTTCGGCACGGCCGCGCGACGCGCTCGCGACCTATTAGGGGTTCGCGCGCCGACATTCCCGGACCGGGGATTGGACCACCATTAAGTGCTTCCTCCGCAGAATCGTTCAGAGGACTCCGGGTGTCGTCCTTGCCGTCGGCAGCGCTCCGGGCGCTGCAGGGCCTTTCCGACAGCTCCGGCCGTACGGTCGTGATCACCGGGCCACCGACGAGCGGCAAGTCCGCGCTGCTGGGTGAGATCCGTACCATCCTCTCCGAACGTGGGGCCCGGATCGTCGAGCTCCGCGGTTCCTACCGTGGCCGCTCGATCCCATTCGGGGCGCTGGATGGACTGCGGTCGGAGACGGGCGCACCGGCGTCGGAAGATCCGGAGAACGCGGACGGGGAGCTGGGCGCCGGCGAGGAGCCCATGGACGTCCCGATGGCCCCGATCGCCTACCTGCCCGACCGATTGCCGCGCGGTCGGCGCAGCCGCGGCGACCGGCCTCGCACAACGTTCCTGGGACAACCCGTCCGCGGGCGCTCGGCGAACGAGGGCGATCCGGAAGCGTACTGGCAGGACCTGCTCCGGGACTTCCGATCGCCCGAGCCGCGCCCGGTCGCGATCCTGATCGACGACGGGGCGCTGTTCGACCCCGACAGCCGGGAGTTCGTCGTCTCGCTCTCGAAGAAGGCGCGGCTTCGCCCCCTGCTCATCGTCTGCGCCCTGGACACCTCGGTTCCCGGGTACATGGCGTGGGAGGACTCGTTCCTCGGACGGGGCGACGTCGACTGGGTGCGGTTCACCCACTCGTTGCCCGACGCGCGCGAGGCGCATCGTCTGAAGGCGATCTTCGACGACCTCCCTTCGGTCACCCAGCGCGTGGTCGGCCTGGTCGCGCTCCTCGGAGGGACTGTGGGAGAGGTGGTCCTTTCCCGCGTCGCGCGCCTGAACTATCCGCAGTTGGCCGAGGCGCTCCTGCCGGCCACCGGCGCGGGCGTCGTGAAGGTCCAGGAGGGTCGCGTGACGATCCCCCACGTGGCCTGGATCCAGCTCACCGTCGACCTGCTGCCGCAGAAGCAGCTGACAGAGATGCATCTCGAGATCGC
>JASIBA010000150.1 GCA_030041735.1 Thermoplasmata archaeon
AGCTTCGGGATCTCCGGGAACGGCTTCGCCCGCGCGTAGGCCTCGGTCACCTTCCGCTGGTGGAACGTCCGCGCGGTGGCGGCACGCAGGGCAGACGGGGCCGTGGGGTACAGCTGGGCCAGCTGGGCCTCGAACGGCATGCCGGTCGTCGCCAGATAGTGGAGCCGCGCCTCGGGCCCGGGCGTCCCGAACGCTGAGGCCATCACGTCCGCGGCGACCTCGGCGATCCGGCCGAGATCGTCCAGGATCGTTCCATCCAGGTCGAAGACCACGACACCCCGCTCGACTTTGCGGGGGGACGGCGGCTCCTTCGGGCGGCCCGCGACGTGGCCGATCTCCGCGTACTGGCTCGTCGCCGCTACCATCGGCAGGTCGAGTCCGATGAGCGGGGGCGGCGCGTCGTCCCGCGGTCGTTCGCCCGGGGGGCGCCGGGCGGGTCCGGTATCCATCGGGGCGGCGCAGCGCGCGGGGCCCTTAAAGGGGCCCGCGCCCGGGTGCCTCCTTTTACTCGGGGGGGCATGCCCGCGGCCGGCAGGTCCGGAGGTCGAGGATGCATCCCAGTCGCGTGATCCGGGGGCGCACCTCGCGTCTGCTCGACGGCCGTCGCATCCTGATCGGCGTCTCGGGGTCGATCGCGGCCGTCGAGGTCCCGAAGATCGTGCGGGAACTGATCCGGCACGGCGCCGACGTCCAGGCGGTCATGAGCCCGGAGGCGACCCGGATCGTGACCCCCGAGGCGATCCAGTTCGCGACTGGCCACCCCGCGGTCACGCAGCTGACCGGCGACGTCGAGCACGTCACGCTCCTGGGCCCGGGCGAAGGGCAGGTCGACCTCTATCTCGTCGCGCCGGCGACCGCGAACACGATCTCGAAGATCGCACACGGCATCGACGACACGGTCGTGACCTCGTGCGCCTCGGTCGCGTTGGGCGGCGGCGTCCCGATGCTCGTCGCGCCCGCCATGAACGTCCTCATGGGAAAGAATCCGGCGGTCCAGGAGTCCCTCGCGAAACTGCGGGAGTGGGGGGTCGGGCTGGTCTTCGGAACGTCCGTCGAGGGCGAGGAGAAGCTCGCGACGCCCGAAGAGATCGCCGCGGCCGTCCTGCACCGCGCCGCGCGGGGTCCCTGGGTCGGCCGCCAGGTCGTGGTGATCGGGGGCGCCTCCCGCGAGCCCCTGGACGCGGTCCGATCGATCACCAACGAGAGCTCGGGCGCGACGGCGGTCGCGCTCGCGACCCAGGCTCACTACCGGGGCGCCGACGTCCGGCTCTGGCTCGGCGCGGTGGAGGTCCCCCTTCCGACGTTCCTCACGCCGGTCCGCTGGGGCAGCGTCGAGGACCTGCGCGACCTGGCCCGGCGGGAGGCCGCCGCGCTCGCCACGGCCGCCGCCGTGATCGTCCCGGCGGCGCTGTCGGACTTCACGGTGGACCGTCGCGCGGGGAAGATCCCCTCGCGGGAGACCCCCACCCTCGGTCTGACCCTTCGCCGGGCCCCCAAGATCCTGCCCGAGCTCCGTCGGCTCGCCCCGGCCCCGACGCGGCTCGTTGCGTTCAAGCTCCTCGCGGGCGAGGGGACCGCCCGCCTCGAGGAGGAGGGTCGGCGCCTGCGCGAAGAGACCGGCGCGGACTGGGTCGTCGCGAACGACGTGGCGACCATGGGCCATCCGACCACGGACGCCCTGGTGCTGGCCCCGCACGGGGAGCGGCACTGGATCCGGGGCCCGAAGGCGGAGTTCGCGGGACGCCTGCTGGACGAGCTGGGGCGCGACCTTTCGAACCTCACCACGACCGACCCGGCCGGCCCCGCGTCGGAGTCCCCGGCCCGGCGGCACCGGCGGGTCCTGCCCGCGCGGGCGGGGACCGCCCGCGCTCGTCGGCGGGCGCGGTCTTAATATGGACCGGGCCTCGGCGCGCCCGAGGTTCGTATGGTCAAGCTCGCGGAGTGGCGGGGGAAGGATCTCTTTCGAAAGTACGGCGTTCCCCTACCCCGCGGTCAGGTCGCCCGCTCCGCGGCCGAGGCCGAGCAGCTCACCCGGAGCGGCACGGTCCCGCTCCCCTGCGTCGTGAAGGCCCAGGTGCTCGCCGGCGGGCGGGGCAAGGGCGGGGCCGTCCGCTTCGCGAACACGCCCGAGGAGGCCCGAGCCGCGGCGCAGGCGATCCTCGGCCTCGATTTCAAGGGCGAGACGGTGAAGGAGCTGCTGCTCGAGGAGAAGCTCGCGATCGGTCGCGAGCTCTACCTGTCGCTCACGCTCGACCGGAGCGCGCGCCTCCCGATCCTCATCGCGAGCGCGCAGGGCGGCGTGGAGATCGAGTCGGTGGACGACGCGGCCATCGCGCGCATCCCGATCGATCCGTTCCCCGGGCTCGCGGCCTACGAGCGCCGGCGCGCCGCGAAGGTGCTGGGGGTGACCGGACCGGCGGCCGCGTCGCTCGATCGGCTCCTCTCCGCGCTCTGGCGGCTCTTCCAGCAGGAGGACGCCGAGCTCGTCGAGATCAACCCCCTGGCGGTCGTGGGCGAAGGGTTGGTCGCGCTCGACGCGAAGGTGATCATCGAGGATGACGCGGGCTTCCGCCACCCCGAATACTCCGACATCCGCGACGACCGGACTCCGCTCGAGGAGATCGCGCGGGAGAAGGAGATCGCGTTCGTCCAGCTCGACGGGAACATCGGGGTGATCGCGAACGGGGCCGGCCTCACGATGGCGACCCTCGACGTGCTGAAGGAGTTCGACGGCAACCCCGGCGTATTCCTGGATCTCGGGGGTACCGATGACCCGAAGAAGGTGACCGAAGCGTTCCTCCTGATGGCGCAGGCCAAGCCGCGCGCGGTCTTCCTCAACATCTTCGGTGGGGTCACCCGCTGCGACACCGTGGCGAAGGGGCTCGTCGCCGCGATGGATCAGGTGCCGCCCGCCGAACGGTTCCCGCTGGTCGCCCGGATCCGGGGGAACAACGAGCGCGAAGGCATCGAGATCCTCCGCGCCGCGGGGATCACGTCGATCCCGAGCCTCAAGGACTCGGCGCAGGCCGTCGTCGCCGCGGCGCGGGGGACGGCATGACCGTCCTCGTGGACACCTCGACGCGGGTCGTCGTCCAAGGGATCACGGGCCATCAGGGCACGGTCCACACGCGGCAGATGAAACTGTTCGGCACCGCGGTCGCCGCCGGGGTCACACCGGGCAAGGGCGGCACCGAAGTCGACGGGGTCCCGGTCTTCGACTCCGTTCGCGAGGCCGTCGATGCGACGCGGGCGAACGCGTCGTGTATCTTCGTGCCGGCCCCGTTCGCGAAGGACGCCCTGATCGAGAGCGTCGACGCCGGTATCCGCCTCGCCGTGGTGGTGACCGAGCACATCCCGTTCCACGACATGCTCGTGATGTACCACTACGCCCGCTCCAAGGGAACGCGGATCATCGGGCCGAACTGCCCGGGGATCGCGGCGCCGGGGAAGGCGAAGGTCGGGATCATCCCGAACGTCGTCTTCCATCCCGGCCGCGTCGGGGTGATCTCCCGCAGCGGGACCCTGACCTACGAGATCGTGAACGGGATCAAGGAGCACGGGCTCGGTCAATCCACCTGCATCGGGCTCGGCGGGGACCCGGTGGTCGGGACGTCGTTCGTCGACGCGCTCCCGCTCTTCCAGGGGGATCCCGAGACCGACCTCCTCGTGATGGTCGGGGAGATCGGCGGCACCGCGGAGGAGGAAGCCGCGGAGTACATCCATGGACACGTCACGAAGCCGGTGGTCGCGTACATCGCCGGAAGGAGCGCCCCCCCGGGGAAGCGCATGGGCCACGCCGGCGCGATCATCACGCGGGGCCGGGGCACCGCCGAATCCAAGGTCGCCGCGCTCGAGAAGGCCGGGGCGCAGGTCGCGCGGTTCCCGTACGAGGTCCCCGAGATGGTGGCGGCGATTGCGGCGCGTCAGGCTCGGCGATGAGCCCCGACGGCACGGCGGAAGGACCGGAACCCTGCCTCGTCCCGGGCTGCGGCGCCGAGTCGGTCCGCCGGCTGACCCTCACCGAGGCGCGGAAGGCGTTCCCCCAGCTGCCGGAGAAGGGTCGACGGGCGCCGCTGTGCCGCGACCACTATCGGGAGTGGAAGAAGTCCACGAAGGCGGCGCGCAAGCTCGACCGACTCGGGTGGTGAGCGCGCGATGCAGAGCGAGCGTCCCCCGCCACCGATGACCCCCCAAACGACGGAGCCGCCGTCCCGCACGGAGCCGGGAGAGGTCCCGCCCCGGACCGCTCGGCGGGCGTTCGTCGGCGTCTGCGCGCTCGTGGTCCTCTACGCGGTCCTCGACGTGATCGCGCAGCTGCTGCCGCCGCACTACAGCGCCATCACGCAGGCCGAGAGCGACCTCGCGGTCGGACCGTTCGGCTGGATCATGACGATTAACTTCGTCGTGCGGGGCCTCCTGACCCTGCTCTTCCTCTTCGCGCTCGCGGAGACCCTCGCGGCGGAGGGCCGCTCGTGGCGGACGTTCGGTCGCGGGTACGCCGCCTTCCTCGTCTGGGGCATCGGAGCGTTCCTGCTGGCGGCGTTCCCGACGGACGTGCCGGCGACCCCGATCTCCTGGCACGAGTGGATCCACATCGTGGTCGCGTTCCCCGCGTTCCTCGGGGGCGCGCTGGGGACGTACTGGCTCGCCACGCGGTTCGACGACGCGCCCGCGCTCCGACCGATGCGCGTGTGGGCCACCGCGCTCGCCGTGTTCACGATCGTCTTCGTGATCCTGGAGATCGTCGGAGGGCTCCTCCTAGTCCGGGTCAGCGGGCGCGTCGGGGGCCTGCTCGAACGCCTCTTCCTCGGTTCGGTGCTCCTTTGGATGTTCCTCGTGTCCGCGTACCTCGCGTGGGCGCACCCCACCGGCACGCGACCGGCGAAATAGGACGGCGCGGGCTCCGAGGACCGGCGGCCGCCAGCCCGAGAGGCGCCTACTGCTGCCGCATCTTCTGGGCCCGCATGCGTCGGCGCATGCGCTTCTTGCGCCACTTCCAGCGCATGTGGCCGCGCTTCTTCCAGACCCGGGAGGACCGTTTCATTCTGGGAACGTCCGATGCGGCGCGGGTAGGGGCGTCCGTTTATAAGGCTGCCCCGACGGCCCGAGGGAAACCGCGCGCCGGCCGCCGGTGCGTTATGTACGACGGCCCGCTCGACGCGGCGTGCTGACGGAAGCGGACCTCGAGGTGAACGTCCTCGAGTTCCGCCAGCGCTCGTTCCAGTTCGAGCGGCTCGCCGAGGTCGCGGGACGCCCCGTGGCGCTGTTCTCCCGCACCGAGACCGAGTCCGAGAGCCAGTTCCGCCCTCGACTGGTGCATCTGAAGATCCTGGTCCCGCTCGGCTGGGTCGTGCTCGACGCGTCGAACGACGTCCTCCTCATCGCCCGCGATGGCGTCTCGGTCCCGGTGCGACTCGCCGAACCGGTCGTCGAGGTGGGAGCGGAGCCGACGGAGTTTCAGGAGCAGGGGATCGCATGGACACGGGTGAGGGCCCCTGCCGGGGCACTCGTCTACGGACCCACCGAACTCCGGGAGCAGGTGCTGACGCCCAAGGCCTTCACCGCCTTGGGCCTCGAGCAGTCGTCCTGAGACCGGGGTCGATCTCGCCTGGCACGCCGGGACGGTTCGAGGGGTTCCGGCGCGACGGAGGAGAGCCTACGACGCCCGCGCTCGCAGCGCGCGCTCGAGGCCCGCGGCGAGGAGCCCGCCGATAATCGGGGCGACCCAGAAGATCCAGTCCTGTTGGATTGCCCAGCGCGATCCGGGCCACGCCGCGGCCAGGAGCGCCGGACCGAAGCTCCGGGCGGGGTTCACGGACGCGCCGTCGATGGGGATCGCGATGAGGTTGATCATGCCCAGGGTGAGGGCGATCCCCACGGGGGCGAGGTTCAGCGTCGAGCCACCCGGCCGGGTGGAGAACAGCACCACCAGCACGAGCACGAACGTGAGACCGACCTCCAGCAGGAAGACCGAGCCGAGGGCGACGATGTACGGCGAGCCGTTCCCGGCGTACCCCTGCGAGGCGATGGCGGTCGCTTGCGCGCTGGCGAAGACGCTCGAGCTCCCGTACGCCACGCCGGCCACGAAGGCGGCACCGGTGATGGCACCCACGACCTGGGCCACGATGTACGGGAGGACGTTGCGACCGGGCAGGCGACCGGCCACCCACGCCGCGATCGTGATCGCCGGATTGAAGCAGGCCCCCGAGATGTCACCGAACGCGTAGGCCGCGCCGAGGACCCCGAAGCCGATCGCGAGCGATCCGATGAGGTCGACCGCGAGGAAGTCCACGCTATCGTGCAACGACCAGACGACTCCCCCGCAGATCGTCACCACGAGGACGAACGTTCCCACGAACTCGGCGATCACTTTCTGGGTGAGCGACCACGCCATCGGGCGCGGACCGGCCCTTCGGCTAGAAAAGGATGGTGGTTCCCTCAGAGCACGCCCATCTCGGTCAGTTTCTCGGGGAGATAGTGCTCGGTGACGTAGTTGAGGCCGTACTTGGCGAGCGACTGCTGCTCGGCCTTCTTCCCGTTCTTGAGCATCAGCTCGATCTCGCTGCGCCACTCGGCGGTCCCGAACCGGGGGTCCGTGAGCTCGGCTTGCAGCGCCCGCACGTCCTGTTCGGAGAGCTTGTCCGAGGGGAGCTCGTAGTTCTCGATGTCGGACGCGGTGACGCCGAGGAACTCCGCGGACGGCGTCGCGAGGTAGCTCGAGAGGTGCGCGGTCTTGATCGCCCCGTAGGCGACCGAGGCATAGATGCGGAACGACCACGGGTCGCCGTCCGTGAAGACGACGATCGGGAGCTTCAGCTCCTCCGCGATGCGCTTCAGGAACCGCCGGGTCGAGCGCGCCGGCTGGCCCTTCAGGTGGACCAGGATCGCGTTCTGGTCCTCGTCGAAGTTGTTCTCGGCCAGGCGGTCGACCATGCCGCCGCATTCGATCGCGATGACGAACTTCGCGTTCGTCCCGACGAATTCGATCTTCTCCTTCTCGACGTTGAAGGGCAGGGAGTAGCCGCCGTCGCCGACGTCGTCCTTGCAGTTGATCCGCTTGACGGCGCCCTTGCGGTTCTTCTCCTTGATGGTGAGGTCGCCGATCACCGATGCCCCGTTCTCCTCGGGGTGCAGGCGGAAGTCCTCGCGCAGCCGAGCGCACATGACCTCGAGGTCCTCGATGAGGAGGTTCGACTCGTCCTCGCTGTGGAACTTCGCGTCCTCCCACGCCTCGCTGATGTAGTAGAGCTCCCGGAGGGTCGAGGTCTTCCGGTCGCGGGCCATCTCGTTGATGAAGTCGACCAGGTAGAACGTCCGAAGGAGCATCAGCGCCCCGTCGAGCTTCCGCGCGCTCCGGGTCCCCATCGCCTTGCCGAGCCGCCAGACCCCCTCCCGGCTCTGGAACGCGAGGTTCTGCTTCGTGCGGAGCGGGAGACGCATCCGCGGGATCTCGCCGTGGTCGAGCTGGTCGTAGATCTGCTGGGCGAGCCCGACGGTCGGGGTCAGCGCGTCGGCGCGGACCTTCGGCGCGTCCGCCTCGTCACTCGTCGTCGCTCGGGCTCGCGCTCGACTCGGCGGCATCGTAGTCCACCTCCGGTTCGGCCGTCGCCGCGGCCTCCTCCGCCGCGGCGCTCTCCGCGGCCTCGATGATCGTGCGGGGCAGCCGGACGTCCCAGTCGCCCGGCAGCGGGTCGGCGCCGAGGACGTGCGCCTCGTCGATCCCCGCGACGTACCAGTCGAGGTCGTTCGCCTCGAGGTCGGTCTTCGGGGGGAACGTGAGCGCGAGCTTCGCCCGGGCGTTGGGACCGAGCTTGGGGAGCGTCCACCACGCCCGCCCGAGGCCGGCCTCGGTGCCGTCCGGCGCGGGGTCGAACGTCGCGAGCGCGAACTCGTTAGGGGGGATCTCCACGAACAGCTCCAGTACGCGGGCCCGGGGCGTATAGTTCGTCACCTCGACGCCGACCCCGACCGACGCGGGCGTGGCGGCGACCGACGTGTCCACGTTCACCACGTCCATGATCCGGGTGATCACCGGCGTCAGGTCCGGCACGGGCTTGTCGAGCAGGTGGCTCGTCTTCTCGGCGAGCTTCGGGAGGATGCGCTGGATGATGGCGAACTTCTCGCTCGCGAACGCGCGGCGACTCTGCCGCGAGATGTGGGTCCGGAGGTGGCGCGCCGCGGCCTGGAGCGCGAGCGTCAGCTCCTTGTCGATCTCCGGGTCCTCGGCGATCGCCTCCTTCGCTTCGCTGGTGAACGGGATCTTGGTCGACGCGACATGGACGAGAAGAACCGCCGGGCCGACCGGGAGGCCCGACCCGCCCTTCTGGTCCAGCCCATACCGACGCCAGTCCAGATTGGAGATCGCATTGGTGATCGCGCAGGCCCCCTGCTGGAACAGCAGGGGTACCCGGTTCGCGAAACGCAGGATCTGGACCGGCTGATCCGCGGGGAGGCCGCCACCGTACACGAGCCCCACTTCGACGAGGAACGGGAATCCGGCGTGCACCTTCGGCGGTCGGCTGACGGGCGGTGCAAAGAAATCCGGGCGCAGGTCCCCGAGCACATTTCGGAGGCCGCGCTTGATCAGTAGCGGCCCGATGGGGGAGAGGCAGTCCGCGGACGGGGCGACGAGCGGGACCTGGTGCAGTGCGCCGAGGAGCCGTTCCTGCGCTTCGCCCTGGACCGCCCCGGGGTCGGACCTCGCTCCGAGCGCCGAGCGCTCGAGCACTTCCTTGACCGCACGGGGCGAGACTCCGGCGAGATCCTTCGCGAGGAATTCGCCGAGAGTCGGCCGCTTGGTGGACTTGAGCAGGTGACCGAGCTCGCCGAGCTCGAGACCGTAGGGGTGCGGTAGGGTCTCTTGGGCGAGCGCGGGGAGCTCCTGCGCGGCTCGCTCGAACGTCACGCGCGTCCCGTCGGGCTCGACGAGCACGAGGCGAGCGTGCGGGTTGACGATGGCCGTACCCCGCAGGTACTCGTACGGGGATTGGCGTCCACGCTGGTAGCGGGCCTTGATCACGAGCTCGACCCGGGTCCCGTGGGGTCGGTCCCAGAGGACCAGGTCCTCGGACGCGACCCGCGGCTGGTTCTTCTGCGTGTCGATGAACAGGTCGAGGACGTGCGCCGCCTCGTCCTCCTCTACCTTGGAGACGATGTGGGCCGGCCGGGCGGTCGTGAGATTCGCGTAGAGCACCGCGGCGGAGATCCCGATCCCCTGCTGGCCGCGGGCCTGCCGGTTCGAATGGAACCGGGAACCGTAGAGGAGCCGAGCGAAGACGTTCGGGATCTCCTTGCGGAGAATGCCGGGACCGTTGTCGGTCACGGCCACGCGCAGGCGATCCTCTCCCTCCTTCGTGATCTCGACCAGAACATCCGGAAGGATGCGGGCCTCCTCCCCGATGTCCACGGCGTTGTCCAGGGCCTCTTTGACGGTCGTGAGGAGCGCGCGCGATGGGTTGTCGAAACCGAGGATCTGGCGATTGCGCTCAAAGAACTCCGCGACCGAGATCTCGCGCTGTTTCGCCGCCAGCTGCTGCGCGATCGTGGGCGGCGGGGACACGCTCGGAAGCCGGTCGGTCCGTCTCTATAAGGAGGACGTTCGAGTCGCCCGTTGTCCGAAGGCGGACGCACCCGAAACGGCTTACCTGCAGGCGGAATCGGCCTGGCGAGGGGTCGAGCGACGCTCGAGCCGCGTCTTCGCGACCGGGCGATCCGGATCTCTCGCCCGGAGCACGACGATGGCACAGCAACGTGCAGCGAAGAAGGAGAAGGCGGCCGCGACCCGCCGGAAGCGCGCGGACCCGCGACCTAAGACCGACGGCACCGAGGCCTGTCCGTTCCACCCGTCCGCGCTGCGCGCGAAGACGGTCGAGGACTGGTGGCCGGAGCGGCTCAGCGTCCGTATCCTCCGACAGAACTCGCCGAGGTCGGACCCGTTGGGCCCCGACTTCGATTACCCTGCCGAGTTCCGAACGCTCGATTTCGCGGCGCTCAAGCGTGACCTGAAGGAGCTGATGACCTCCCGCCAGGACTGGTGGCCGGCGGATTTCGGTCACTACGGACCCCTGCTCATCCGCATGGCGTGGCATGCGGCGGGAACCTACCGAATCGGGGACGGGCGGGGCGGTGCCGGGGCCGCGCAACAGCGGTTCCCTCCGCTCAACAGCTGGCCGGACAATGTCCTCCTCGACCGCGCCCGCCGCTTGCTCTGGCCGATCAAGCAGCGCTACGGCCGGAAGATCTCGTGGGGGGACCTGATGATTCTCGCCGGCAACGTGGCGTTGGAGAGCATGGGATTCGCGACGGCAGGCTTCGGGGGCGGGCGGGTCGATGCTTACGAACCCGATGAGTCGGTCTATTGGGGTCCCGAAGGGGAGTGGCTCGCGGATCGGCGCTACACCGGCGATCGAGAATTGGAGACACCGCTGGCCGCGGTCCAGATGGGGCTCATCTACGTCAACCCCGAAGGCCCGAACGGCACGCCCGATCCGATCGCCGCGGCCCGGGACATCCGGGAGACCTTTGCGCGCATGGCGATGAACGACGAGGAGACCGTGGCCCTGATCGCCGGGGGGCACTCGTTCGGCAAGACGCACGGGGCCGGTCCGGCGTCGAGCGTGGGCCCGTCCCCGGAGGCCGCTCCGATCGAGAATCAAGGCATCGGGTGGGTCAGCAGCTACCGGTCCGGTCGGGGCGACGATACGATCGGCGGGGGCCCCGAGGTCACCTGGACCCGGACCCCGACCCGATGGGGAATGGGCTTCTTTGAGAACCTCTTCGGCTACGAATGGGAGCTCACGAAGAGTCCCGCCGGCGCGTACCAGTGGAAAGCGAAGGGAAACGCCGGGGCGGGGACGATCCCGGACGCCCACGATCCGAAGGCGAAACGGTCGCCTACGATGCTGACGACCGATCTCTCCCTACGGCTGGACCCGGTCTACGAGAAGATCTCGCGCAGGTACATGGCGCATCCCGAGGAGTTCGCCCGGGCGTTCGCTCGGGCCTGGTTCAAGCTGACCCACCGCGACATGGGACCCCGAGTCCGCTACCTGGGGCCGGAGGTGCCGGCCGAGGAGTTCCCGTGGCAGGACCCGATCCCGCGTCTCGACCACCCGGTGATCGGTCCCGCGGATGTGACCGCGCTGAAGACCCAGATTCTCGGCAGCGGTATACCGGCGCGCGAGCTGATTTACACGGCATGGTCGAGCGCGGCGACGTTCCGCGGGAGTGACAAGCGCGGAGGCGCGAACGGGGCCCGGCTCCGTCTCGCGCCGCAGAAGGACTGGGCGGTGAACGAGCCGGTCCAACTGGCGAGGGCCCTCGCGGGGCTCGAGAGGATCGGGGCCGACTTCAACGCTCAGGCCCAGGGCGGCCGGCGGGTCTCGCTCGCGGACCTGATCGTGCTCGGCGGCACCGCCGCCGTCGAGAGGGCCGCCCGCGACGGGGGGGTGCCGATCGAGCTCGCGTTCGCGGCCGGTCGCATGGACGCCCGGGAGGACCAGACCGACATCGCGTCCTTCTCCGCGCTCGAGCCGTTCGCGGACGGCTTCCGCAACTATGTCCGCGCGGGGTCGAACGTCACAGCCGAACGGTGGCTCATCGATCGGGCGAACCTGCTGACCCTCACCGTCCCCGAGATGACCGTCCTGATCGGCGGGATGCGCGTGCTCGACGTGAACTACCAACGCTCGCCCGACGGCGTCCTGACCCGGCGGCCGGGGGCGTTGACGAACGACTTCTTCGTGAACCTCCTGGATATGGGGACCGAGTGGACGCCGCTCCCCGGTTCCCACGAGCGCTTCGAGGCTCATGACCGCCAGAACGGGCGCGCGCGATGGACGGGCAGCCGGGTGGACCTCATCTTCGGTGCCCACTCCGAGCTGCGCGCGGTCGCCGAAGTCTACGCCAGCTCCGATGCGAAGGAGAGGTTCGTCCGCGATTTCGCACGCGCCTGGACGAAAGTGATGAACCTCGACAGGTTCGACCTCCCCGGATAGGCTGCCAGCGACGGGACGGCGTCCGGCACGATCCGGGGCCGCGCGAGCGGCGGAGGTCTCGACCGGGGCTCACGAACGGCCGACGGCAGGACCTCGGACCCGGCTTCGCGGAAGTTGTGGTCCCGCGTGAGCGTCCGCGGGAGGCGGGTCTCGCGCAACGTGACGAAGCTGGGGCAGTCGGTAACGCTCCAGTTCTTATCGTCGTGCGACAGCGTCAGCTGGAGGCTTTCCTCGAAGACCGCCTCGCCGGTGCGGACCCGCCGAATCGGCGGACCATCCCGAAGCCGGTTCGAAAACCGGGCGACGGTGGCAAGGCGCGTGTGCTGGCGGAGCAGCGTGAAGGTCTCGTCGAGTACGTGATCGGTCGTCGCGGGAGCGCCCGATCGGACTCGCTCAAGCTCGGCGAAAGTCGCCGTGCCTCCGATCGCGGCGCTTTCGCAGCGGGCGGGAACCGCGCGCGTCCTGGCAGGCCCTTGGGACCGACCGCTGGGCCGGCTTGCTCCTAGTGGTCAGCCCGGGACCGAGGAGGGCGACCCAGGTCGCGTCGCGAAGTCCCGGAGCACCGGTCGGAACGGTCGCCAGCGGGGCGCCTCGCCGAGATCCACATCGCAGCGGAGGACCTGCTCCTCCGGGGCCAGATCGGCGCGAGTCTGGGTCTCGGCCGCGACGGGCTCTCCGCGCGCGTCCCAGACGCCGGAGCCTCCCCCGAACACCACGCCATCCTCGACGCCCACGCGGTTCACGAACACCACGGGGGTCGCGTTCTCGACCGCCCGGGCGGGGAGCAGCTTCTGGAACATCCGACCGCTCGTGACCGGCGACGCCGAGATCACGACGAGGAGTTCCGCGCCGGCGAGGGCCAGCTCCCGCGAGACCTCGGGGAAAAACGTGTCGTAGCAGATCTGGAGCCCCACCGAATGGGCGGCCAGCGGGAACGGCTCGCTCGCGTCGACCGCAGTGAAGTGCGAGCCCTCGTCGAACGGCCCGAACGTCGGGAGGTACCGCTTAACCTGAACGTAGACGTCCCCGTCCGGCCGCACCGCGACCGCGGCGTTCTGCACCTCCCCCGAGCGCTCCCGCGAGGCGTACGGCGCCCCGACCACGATCGTGGCCCGGCTCTCGCGCGCCGCTGCGCGCAGCGCCGCGTGCGCGGCGTCCCCGTCGCGGAGCGCGAGCCGGTGCACGTGGTCCCCGATCCGATAGCCCGAGAGGTACAGCTCCGGGAAGATCACGAGGTCACCCGGGGTCGCCTCGACCACGGAGCGGAGTCGTTCGAGATTGGCGGGGAGGTCCCCCGTCCGGGGCGCGAGCTGCGCGAGGACGAGGCGCATCAGTAGAAGTATCGGCGCACCGAGATAAGATAGACGAACAGCACGACGAAGATCAGGAACAGCACGGTGATCGAGCCGGTGAAGAACAGGTAGGCGGTCACGGCGAACACCAGCACGATCGTCGTCCACAGCGCCCAGGTCTCCTGGCGCCAGAGCGACGTGGCGATGGCGAGCAGGGCGGCCCCGAGGACGACCACGATCACCGCCCCGAACAGGTCGACCGTCGGGATCAGGTTCAGCGACGACGGCACGAGCGGCCCGAAGTACTGCGTGAGCAGGTAGAGCAGCCCGGCCAGGATCAGGACGAGCGCGCCGAGCGCGATCAGGACCGCGATGACCGCGACGCCGAGCGGCCGGCGCGGGATCTCGGCCGTCGGCTGCCACGGGGGCGGCAGGTGATCGAACGTGACGGGCGCGTCCGAGGAAGCGGAGCTCGGCATCGGCGCGAAAGGCAGACGTTCGAGCCCGGGCGGGGGACTTGTAGTTTTGCCTCGACGGGCGCGCTCAGAACCGGCGGGCGGCGGCGCCGTGGGCCAGGAGGTCGAGCAGATGGTGGTACGGACCCTCCGGGAGCGGCTCGAGCGCGCGGATCGCCCGGTCGGCCCACTGGTTCGCCTCGTCGGCGACGGCGGCCGCGGCGTCGGTGAGGTCCGTGAGCTCCCGGAGCCGCAGGAGGTGCTTCGTCTTCTTGTGGCGCCGCTGGAAAAGCGCCTCGTACTCGGCCTGGCGCTTCGGGTCGAGGCGGCGGAACGCCTCGAGCGAGAGGAGGGTCGGGTTCCCCTCGCGAAGGTCGGTGTAGAGCGGCTTCCCGAGCAGATCGGGGTCCCCGTAGACGTCGAGCAGGTCGTCCCGGATCTGGAAGGCGATCCCGAGGGCGCGCCCGTAGGCCTGGACCGCGTCGACGATCGCGGGGGCCGCGGCCTGGATCTCCGCGACGGACGCGAGCGCCGCGGCGATGATGGCCGCCGTCTTGCGCTCGACGATCCGGACGTAGTGCTCCCGGCCGGACGACAGGTCGAAGCGCGACGACTCCTGCAGCACCTCGCCCTCGACCAGGTCAGCGCAGGCCTCCCCGCATCGCAGGATGATCGGCCGCGGGTACTCCGCCGCCAGCTCGAAGGCGCGGACGAACAGATAGTCGCCCGAGACGATCGCGAGCGGCGTTCCGAAGGCGCGCGGCACCGACGGGCGGCCGCGTCGGGTGTCGGCGTGGTCGATCACATCGTCGTGCACGAGCGTCGCGGTATGGATCAACTGGAAGGCGGCCGCGAGCGACCGGATCGGCCCGGTCGAGTCGGAGCCGAGCGCCCGCGCGGTCACCGCCATGAGCAGCGGCCGGACGCGCTTTCCCCCGGTCGAGCAGGCGTACCGCGCGGCCTCGGTGAGCTGGGCGAACGTCGACCCGAGCACCTCCTCGAGCCGCCAGTCGACCTCCGAAAGGTCCCGCACCAGCACCGGGAGCAACCCCGAGACCTCGGCGAGCGCCTCGGCCCCGAACGTCTCGGTCACCACCGACTCGAGGCTCGCCTCGAGCGGCTCGGCGACCGGGCTCGGGCTCGTCACGGGCGCCTCCCGAGCCGGGCGGGCCAGCGGAGCCGCATCATCGCGTCGAGACCGGAGGCCCCGATATAGCGCATGCCCAGCGCCAGGAGAACGTCGTGCCGCGCGAACCGATCCCCGAAACGCTGGATCCGGGCCGCCCGCTCGAGGGGCTCGTAGAGCGCGGAGCGCCAGGCGGGGTCGTACTCGGCCAGGGGGCGTCCGTCCCGCACGTGGCGGGCGGCGGCCAACCCGGCGAGCCAGCCGCTCAGCATGGCGGTCGGGATCCCGCCGCCGTTCGTCGCCATCACCAGGTTCGCGGCGTCGCCGGCGAACAGGGCGCGCCCGCGCACGAGGCTCGCGGGCGGGGACCCCACGGGGACCCACCAGTGCGTCCGCTCCCGCGCGGGGCCGATGCCGGCGCCGGCGAGGAAGTCGTCGAGGAGCCGGTCCAAGGAGCGGCCCGGCGGAAGCTCGGCCACCCCGAGCCCGACATTGGCGTCCGTGAGGCGCGGGAAGACCCAGGCGTAGCCGCCCGGCGCCGCGCGCCCGAAATGCAGGTCGATCCCGTCGACCAGCGGCCCGTCCGTGGTCGCGGTGATCATCTTGAAGAGCGTTCGGGTCGGGGCGAACCCGACCGAGCGACCCACGGTCGACAACGGCCCGTCGGCGCCGATGACGACCCGGGCGCGGATCCGCTCCCCCGAGGCGAGCACGACCTCGTCGTCGGCGACGCCCGTGACGCCGACCGGATGGCGGAGCTCGGCCCCCGCGCCCTCCGCGCGGTATGCGAGCGCCTTGTCGAACGCGCGCCGAGAGACGGTGTAGCCGGCGAGCGGGAAGGTGAACCGGTGACCGTACGGGGACACGCAGGCCATCCATCGCGTGGACCGCAGCACGGTGCCCGGGGGCACCTCGAAGGCGGTCCGGATCAGCTCTGGGCACTCGAACAGGTCCGCGAGCTCGGTCGCGTCGGGGAGGAACTCACCGCACTGGACCGGATGGCCCAGCTCGGACCGGCGGTCCAGGAGCAGCGTCGACGCGCCCGACTCCGCCGCGGCGCGGGACGCGAGCGCGCCGGCGGGTCCGGCCCCTACGACCACGACGTCGTAGCGGTCCATCGGCTCACGCCCCGGCGATGAGGAAGTGCTGCGCCGCGGACTGGATGGCGCCGATCACGGGCTGCGGGTAGATGCCGAACAGGACGATGAGCCCGGCGATGAGCCCGATCGCGGCGGCGCGCCCATAGCCGAGGCCCCCCAGAGGGAGGATCGCCGGCTCCGAGGCGCCCTCCACCGCGCCCGTGGGCGCGGCGGCCGCGGGCGAGGGATCGAAGAACATCACCTTCAGGACACGGGCATAGTAGTAGACCGAGAGCGCGCTGTTGAGCAGCCCGGCCACGGCGAGCCAGATGAACCAGCCGCGCGCGTCGACCGCCGCGCTGAACAGGATGAACTTGGAGACGAAGCCGACCGTGAGCGGGACGCCGGCGAGCGAGAGCAGCATGAGCCCGAACGAGGCGCCCAGGAGCGGTCGGCGCGTGCCCAGGCCGCGCCAGTCCTCGATGAGCGGCCCGACGCCGGTGGCGGCGACCGCGCCCACGACGAGGAACGCCCCGGTCTTCATGAGCGCGTGCGCGAACACCTGCAGCGTCGCGCCCGCGAGGGCCGGGGACGTGCCGATCGCGATGCCGATCAGCATGTAGCCGGCTTGGCTGATCGACGAGTAGGCGAGCATGCGCTTCATCTCCTTCTGGAGGAGTGCGAGCACGTTCCCCACGGTCATCGTGACGACCGCGAGCACGGCGAGCGTGATCTGCACGCTCGGACCGAGCGCGACCGCCCCGCCGAACAGTCCGTAGCCGCTCGCCCCGGTCGCGTCCACGGCCAGCACCGGGCCGAGGAAGACCAGGAAGAACGCGAAGATCCCGATCTTCTTGGTCCCGCCCGCGAGGAACGCGCTCACCTCGTGCGGCGCGCCGTCGTACACGTCCACGGCCCACGCGTGGAACGGCACGAGGGTGAGCTTGAACCCGAGACCCGCGATCAGGAACGCGTAGCCGAGGAGCACCAGCACGGGGTCGCCCACCGAGGTCCCGGCGGCCCGGATCAGGTAGAGGTTCGTGGTCCCGTAGGCACCGAAGAGCAGCGAGGCGCCGAAGAACGAGAGGACCGAGGAGAGGGCGCCGATGACGAAGAACTTCATCGCCGCCTCGAGGCCCCGGCGGTCCCGTCGCGTGTAGCCGGTCAGGAGGTAGCTCGGTATGCTGACGACCTCGATCGCGAGCAGCAGGAAGATCAGGTCGCTCGCGAGGGCGACCAGGAGCATCCCGAGCGTGGCGATCAGCAGGAGTCCGAAGAAGATCGGCGCGCCCCGCTCGTCGGACGGGCGGCTCACCGAGGCGAGGGCGACCAGGAACGCCGCGACGAGGAAGATCGCCTGGAAGATCAGCCCGAACGACGTGAACGCGTAGAGCGGAGCGCTGCCGACGGCCGGCACCGCGTCGATCTGGCCGGCGGGGATCGTGGCCAGCCCGGCGATCGGCGTGAACCCGAGGTCCGCGAGGACCAGGAGGAGCGCCCCCGCGCTCGCGACGACCGCGACCGCGCCGACGATCTCGGTCCGCCGGATCTTGAGCACGTCGAGCAGGAAGACGAGCAGCGCGCCGGCGAGCAGGAGGATCTCGGGGGCGAACGGGCCGGCGAACGACGCGAAGCTCATGACGCTAGGTTCCCGGGAACCCCTTCACCGGCGAGTTCACGATCACGTTCACGAGGAGGCTCGGCAGGATGCCGAACAGGACCGTGAACGCGAGCAGGATCCCCATCCCCGCGCTCTCGTACCACGGCAACCCCGGCACCTCGGCCGGGAGCCCTTTCTGGGGTCCGAACAGGACGCGTTGCATCATCCAGAGGTAGAAGGCGGCCGTCACGACCAGGACGATGAGCGGGATCAGGACCCAGTAGCCGATCCCGTTCCAGGTGGCGACGAACGCCGTGAACTCCGCCGGGAAGCCGATGAGCGCGGGGAGACCCAGCGAGGCGAGCGATCCCGCCATGAGCAGTGTGGCGAGGCCGGGAGCCGTCGGCGTGAGGCCGCCGAGCGTGTGGATGTCGCGCGTCCCGTATTGGTGGTGCACGCTCCCGCTCGTCATGAACAGGAGGCCCGAGACGATCCCGTGGGCGAACATGAGGAGCACCGCGGCGAGGAGGCCCAGCGAGGAGTCGAGGGCGATCGCGAGCAGCACGATGCCCATGTGGTTGATCGACGAGTACGCGACCAGCCGTTTCAGGTCGCGTTGGGCGAGCGCGAGGACCGAGCCCCAGATGATCGAGAGGAAGGCGATCAGGAACAGGAGCGGCTGGAGGGCATGGATCGCGTACGGCAGCACCTCCACCGCCCAACGGATCAGCCCGTAGCCGCCGAGCTTGAGGAGCAGCCCCGCGAGCAGGACCGAACCTCCCGTCGGCGCTTCGACGTGCGCGTCGGGCAGCCAGGTGTGGAAGGGGACGATCGGGAACTTGACCGCGAAGCCGAAGAACAGCGCGAGGAAGAGGAAGACCTGCACCTCGGGGGCGAGGCCGCGCGCGGCCGCGTAGATGCTCGAGAAGTCGAACGAGGTGGCGCCCGAGTAGAAGACGAGCGCGAGCAGGCCGACGAGCATCACGATGGACGCGACGTGGGTGTACACGAAGAACTTCAGCGCGGCGTAGCGCCGGTTCGGGCCGCCCCAGTAGCCGATGAGGAAGAACATCGGCACGAGGACGGCCTCCCAGAACAGGAAGAACAGGAGGACGTCCAGCGCGACGAACACGCCGAACGAGCCGAGGCACGTCAGCATCACGAGGCCGAAGTAGCCGGCGGGCCGGTGGGTCTCCCCCCAGGAGTAGATCACCGTCGCGATCTGGAGGATCGCCGTCAGCAGGATCAGGACCAGCGAGATGCCGTCGACCCCGACCGCGTAGTTGATCCGCAGCCACGAGAGGTGGATCCAGGCGTAGGTCTCGGTGTCGGAGAAACCGGGCACGAGCGACGTCGAGTAGCCCGGCCAGCCGGTGTAGCCCGCGAACAGGAGGGCGACCTCGATCAGGAAGACCGTCGAGACGCCGAGCGCGACCCACCGGGCCCGCGCGCCCGCAAAGAACGTCGCGACCGTGCCCACGGCGAGGGTCGCCAGGATGATCGAGATCAGCGGCAGCACCTCACGCACCTCCCAGCCGCGCGACGACGTACGGTCCGACGATCAGCAGCAGGACGAAGATCGCGAGCAGCCCGGCGATGACGTACGCCGCATAATCGGAGACGACCCCGCTCTGCATCCGGCGTAGGCGGTCCGACGCCGCGCCGAACATGCGCTCGAAGCCGTGGACCGTGCCGTCGATGACGAACCGGTCGAAGAAGTCCGCCCCGCGGGCGACCGTGTACACGACCCGAAGGCCGAAGGCGTCGTAGGCGACCTTGAAGTAGTACCGGTTCAGCAGCAGCCGGCGGAGCGGCTGGAGCGCACTATCGTCCGGCAGGACGTAGACGCGGCCGTTGCCCCAGAGCGACCAGGCGAGGCCGATGCCGCCGGCCCCGAGCCCGACGCTGATCGCCGAGAGGCCCAGGTCCGTGGGGGTGTAGGTCGGCGGGATGCCGGCGCCCGAGAGGAGCGAGGCGAATCCGGGCGCGAAGACGAACAGCCCCGCGACGATGGCGAATCCGGAGAGGATGACGAGCGGGACCTGCATCACCCACGGTCCCTCGTGGGGAGGGGGGAGCGTCGGGTCCCGGATATGGTCGCCCGAGAACGCGAGGAACCAGGCGCGGAAGATGTAGTACGCCGTCAGGAAGACCGCGGCGAAGGCCATCAGGAAGAACGGCCAGTAGAGCGGATGCGACCCGAGCGTGGAGTAGACCGAGCCGAGGATGTCGTCCTTGCTCCAGAACCCGGCGAACGGCGGGATCCCGGCCAGGGCGAGCCCGCCGATGGCGAAGGCCGCGGCCGTGACGCGCATGTGCTTCTTCAGCCCGCCCATCTTGAACAGGTCCTGCGTGCCGAGGGCGTGGATGACGGAGCCGGCGGCGAGGAACAGGAGGGCCTTGAAGAACGCGTGCGTGAAGAGGTGGTAGAGGCCGACCATCGCGAACCCCGCGCCGACGGCGAGCACCATGTACCCGAGCTGGCTGATCGTCGAGTAGGCGATCACCCGCTTGATGTCGGGGTGCACGACCGCCATCGAGGCCGCGAACAGCGTGGTGAACCCGCCAACCGCGACGATCGCAAGCTGGTCGGTCGGCGTGAACCCGATGAAGACGCTCGTGACCGCGAGCAGGTAGACGCCCGCGGCGACCATCGTCGCGGCGTGGATCAGGGCTGAGACGGTCGTCGGGCCCTCCATCGCGTCGGGCAGCCAGACGTGCAGCGGGAACTGGGCGCTCTTCCCCGCGGCGCCGCCGAGGATCATCAGGCCAGCGACCGTCAGGAGCGGCGTGTTCCGGCCCATCACGCCCGCGAGGAACGGGCTGCCGTTGTGGGCGAAGACGAAGCCGTTCGCGGCCCACCCGCCGTTGGGGCCGGCCGTGGCGTAGGCGTAGAAGAACAGGAAGATCCCGAGCAGGAACATGATGTCGCCGACGCGCGTGACGAGGAACGCCTCCTTCGCCGCGCTCGCGGCGCTCGGCTTCTCGTAGTAGAATCCGATGAGGAAGTAGGAACAGACGCCAACGAGCTCCCAGAAGAGGAAGAACTCGAGCAGGTTGTTCGCGAGGACGAGGCCCGTCATCGCGGCGAGGAACAGCGAGAGCTCGGCGTAGTAGCGGGGCAGGCCGTGCTCCGTGTGCATGTACCCGATCGAGTACAGCATCACGAGGAAGCCGACGACCGTCACGACGACGAGCATCAGCGAGGAGAGCGGGTCGACCAGCGTCCCCATCACGAGCGAGAACCCGTTCGGGAAGACGCCGGGCGCCGGCGGAAGATGGAGCCAGGTGATCTGGACGTTGGTGTAGGTGCCGGGGCTCAGCATCTCGCCGAACGCGATGGCGACGCCGAGCCCCATCGCGGCGGCCGAGAACCCGACCGCGACCCAGCCGCCCCACTCGAGCGACTTGAGCCGCGTCCCGAGGACTCCGATGAGGACGAACGAAACTACGGAGAACAGCGGGACGAGGAAGGCCCACGCGAACAGCCCGCTGAGTCCGACCGTGACGTCCCCCTCCTACAGCTTGAGGTCCGTCGCCTGGGCGACGTTGATCGTGCCCTTGAGGCGGTTGAGGGCGAGCACGATCGCGAGGCCGACCGCGACCTCCGTGGCCGCGAAGCCGATCAGCACGACCGCGATCGCCTGGCCCGAGAGACCGCTGCCGCCGTTCGGCGGGAAGGCCGCGAAGTAGACGAAGTTCAGGATCGCCGCGTTCATCGCGACCTCGACCGCGATCAGGAGGAGGATGAAGTTCCGCCGCGTGAGGATCCCGAAGACCCCGACGCCGAGGAGCGCCGCGGACAGGCCCAGGAACCCGGTGAGCGCGAGGGTCGTCAATCGCGTCCCTCCCGCACGAGGTAGATCGCCCCCGAGACGCCGGCGAGCATCACGAGGCCGAGCAGGAGGAGCCACGCGCCGTCGGTCCCGAACAGGAGGACGCTGAGGGCCGAGGGCGCGTAGGACCGGACCGGGACCTCGGACTGGGGGAGCTCGCCGACCGCCGAGACGAGGAAGATGAACGTGACCAGGGCGAGCGCGAGCGGGATCGGCCCGATGCCGGTGGCTGCCTCGCGGGAGAAGATCCGCTTGCGCGTGACCATGATGCCGAACAGCAGCAGCACGGTCACCGCGCCCGCGTAGACGCCGAGCTGGAGGACGCCGAGGAACGGCGCCTCGAGCAGGAAGTAGATCGCGGCCAGGTCGACGAAGAAGATCGCGATCCACAGGATCGTGTGGACGAGCTCGCGGACGAGCAGCGCGAGCAGCGCCGTGGCGACGGCGACCACGGCGAGCGCGAGGAACGCGAGTTCCTCGAGGCTCACTTGCGCGTCCCCCAGAAGAGGCAGTCCTTCGGGCACACGCTGATGCACGTGCCGCAGCGGACGCAGTCCGAGTCGTTCACCACCGGCTCCTTCCAGATCCGCTTGGGGAGCTTCTCCCCGGGCTTCGCCTCCGGCTTGGGGATCTCGAGCATCGTGATGCACTGCGTGGGGCAGTCCCGCGAGCACGCGTTGCACCCGATGCACAGCGGAGGGTCGAGGAGGATCGAGTCCTCGTTCGCCGGCCGCTCGAGGCGGATGGGGTTCATCGGGAGTTTGTGCTGGAAGATCTGGTAGAGGCGCTCCGGCGAGTAGACCATCTCCGAGCGCTTCGGCGTGGAGAGCTCGTAGCGGGTGGTCATCGAGAGGCAGCCCTCGGGGCACGCGTCGGAGCAGAAGCCGCAGTAGCTGCACTTCCCGTAGTCGATCTGCGGGCACTTCTTCGGGTGCTTCGGATCGGTGCCCGGGACCGCGACCATGTCGATGCAGAGGTCGGGGCAGGAGAACGCGCAGAGGTTGCAGCTGATGCAGGTCGCGATGTTCAGCGCGTGGACCCCGCGGTAGTTGTCCCAGACGTGACCGACCCCGATCGGCTTGCCCGCGGCGACCTGGACCTCGTCCCGGAACTTCGGATCCTCGAGGCGCTCGAACGGGTACAGGATCGTGGACGGTCGCACGAGGCTGCGGGCGAACTGGCGCGCCGCCGTCGCCATCGGCCGGGCGACGTACAGGATCGGGTTCTCGACGGGCTTCTCCTTCGACGGGGCCGGAGCGGACATGGTTCCTGCGCTACGCTACACCCCCGGCGTCGGGACGCAACCGAGCCCCGGCACGCACTTCACGGTGACGAGCACCGCGGCCAGGAACACCGAGAGGAGGCTGAGCGGGATCATCCGGTTCCAGCCCACCCGGAGGAGCTGGTCGGTCCGCACGCGCGGCAGCGACGCCCGGACCCAGACGAAGAGGCCGAACACGATGTAGGTCTTCAGCATGAACCAGAAGATGCCGGCGAGCGGGAAGCTCGTGAGCGCCGACGGCACGTAGGACGGCATCGTCCAGCCGCCGAGGAACAGGAGCACGACCAGGATGCTCCCGACGAGGGCGCGGAGGTAATCGGAGAGCATGAAGAACGCGAACAGCATCCCCCCGTACTCCGTGTTCCAGCCCTCGACGAGCTCCGCCTCGGCCTCGGGGAGATCGAACGGGATCCGCTCCATCTCCGCGAGCATCCCGGCGACGAAGACGATCAGCGCGACGACGAGCGGACCCCAGAACCAGTAGTTCTGCTGCTCGTAGACGATGGTCGTGAGGTCGAAGCTCCCCGAGAGGATCACGACCGCGACGACGGCCAGGAGGATCGGCACCTCGTAGGCGATCATCTGGGCGGCCGACCGCATTCCGCCCATCAGCGAGTACTTGTTGTTGCTCGACCAGGCGCTGACGAAGATGAACAGCGGCGCGAACGAGAAGACCGCGAGCGCGAGCAGGAGCGTCAGCGGCAGGACGCCCGAGTTCCATCCGGACGAGATGGGCAGGATCCCGAAGAGGATCAGGCTGGTGACCATGTAGGCCATCGGGCCCGAGTAGAATCCGAGGGAGTCGGCTTCCTGGGGCTGGAAGGTGTTCTTACGGAACAGCTTCAGTCCGTCCGCGAAATTCTGGAGCAGCCCGGCGAACCCGACGTGCATCGCCCCGCGCCGGTCCATGAAGCGGCCGAGCAGCTTGCGCTCCCACCAGATCAGCAGGATCGTGTTGAGCATGCTCGCGGCGAGGAGGATCGCCGCGAAGATCAACACCGCAAGACCGGTCACCACGTCGACGTTCGTGATCGCGGCGGCGATCGGGGGGATGATGAACCCGATCAGGTGCAGCAGTGCGTTCGAGAGGTCGTACGAGACCGAGAAGAGGGTGAGCGGCGCCAT
>JASIBA010000151.1 GCA_030041735.1 Thermoplasmata archaeon
GCCCGGAGCGGCCACATCCTGCTCGACCCCAAGCGGTCGTACAAGGATCTGGTCCGCGTCTATCCCGAGATCCACCGTCGCGTCGCCGAGATGAACCGACCGTTCGTCAAGGAGACCGATCCGCTGCTCCCCGACGTGCTGCTCGACGAGAACCTGCGCGACCTCAAGGGGGACCGGAAGCCCGCCGGCTACAACCGTCAGGACGCCTTCGGGCTCCGCCTGATCTTCCCCCTGGCGGACGAGAAGCGGGCCGAGTTCTACTTCACCAAGCCTGCCCGGTGCCAGGAGGTCGTGCAGATCACCGAGCAGGTCTCCGTGCTGCTGCGGCGCCGCGGCATCAAGCACTCGGTGGAATACGACCGGCTGCCGCTCGGCCCCGCCCGCGGGCCCCCGGGACTGCCACCGATCGGCGCGGCGACGATGTTCGGCTCCTCCTAGGAGCCGCCGTCCTTCTTCTCGGCGGGTGGCCGCCGGAACGGCCAGAAGCTGGGGCTCACCGCCGGCGCGGCGGTCGTGCCGGCGCCAGCCGCGGGGGCCGTCGCCGAAGCGGGGCCGGACCCTGGGGCCGGCGGTGCCTCGCCCTGGAGGAGCTTGAGCGCCTCCCGGGCCTTCTCGAGCGCGGCCGGGTAGTCCGTCTCACGCAGACGGATCGACTCCGCGAGCAGCTGACGCGCGCGCGAGGTATCGATGTTCGCTTGCTGCGCGCGCGCGAGCGCCGCGTCGATCAGGTAGTGGAGATTGAGCAGCTCGCGGTGGAGCGACTTCCGCAGGTTCAGCTCCTCCTCCGCGGAGAGGAGCGCCTTGGCCGCATCCAGCAGCCGGCCGGTCCGGTCGAGGACCTCGACCTCCCGCATCCGCTCCGTCACCGGCGCGACGCTCACGTGGAGGCCTTCCTGCGCGAAGTTGAGCTCGGTCGCGACGTCCTTCTGTCGCCGCAGGAACGGGTCGCGGACCGCGCGCTCGAGCGCGGGCTGCGCGTCCGCGACCAGGCGCTCCGCCTCGTCGAGCTTGTGCTGGTCCGCGGCGGTGCGCGCCTCGCTGAAGACCTGCATCACCGGCGTGGTGTCGAGGCCGAGCCGCTCGCCGACCCACAGCTGGGACTTCAGCTCCGCGATCTTCTGCTCGACCTGCTCGCGCCGACGACGCCGGACGATATCGAGCTCCGTCCGGATGACCTCGAGGGCGGCCGGATAATCGCGCCGGGAGCGCAGGTCCTGCAGGCGCTGGCGGACCTCCTCGCGGCGGGCCGCTTCCCCCGGCGTGGGCGTGGGTCCGCGGCCGGTCTCCGCCTCCGCGTCGCGCCAGCGGCTGTCGATGACGGTCTCGAACGATCGGCGCCCGGCCAGCTCGGCCCGGTCGATCGCCTCGCCGACCTGCTGCCAGTCCCGGGCCCGGAGCGCGTTCTCGGCCTCGCCGACGATCGACTCGAGCAGATCGGTCTCGGGGAGCTGCTCGCGGCGGGCCTGCTCGATCGTCCGGCGGAGCTCGCCGAGCGGGGCGGCGAAGAGCCGCTCGATCGCCCAGCGCGCCATCTCGGTCGCCTCGCGCGCGGCGCGCACCGCGTCGCCGTACTCGCCGGCCTCCGCGGATCGGGTCGCCGCGTCGAGGCGCGCCTTCGCTTCCTTCGCGTCGGCCTCGAACGTCTTCGCTTCCGCGAACTGGCGGTTCGCGGCGGCCAGCGCATCCTTCGCCCGGCGGTGGTTGTCGCGGGCGAGGCTCAGGATATCCGAAGCGGAGAGGGCCCGCTCGAAGACCGTGGGGTAATCGCGCTCCTGGAAGGCGCTCCGGGCCCGGCCGACCTCGTCGACCGCGTCGGGGGCGACGATGCCGTCCCCGGCCGCGTGGGCCAGCGCGCGCTCGGCCGACTGGAGGGATCCCTCCGCGATCCGCCGCTGGAGCTCGACCCGCTCGAGCTCGGCCTCGCTGCGGCTCGCGAACTGGAGGGCCTGGACCGCCTTGCCCTCGTCGAGGGCCATGCGGGCCTGGTGCAGCAGGTTCTCGGCGATGGTCGTGTCGACGCCCTCGCGGCGGAGCCGCGTCACGGTCGCCTGGAAGCCGGCGAGCGTCTTCGAGACGTGCTGGTAGGTCGCCTGCAGGAGCTCGCGCTCCAGCGGCACCCCGAGCTCGATCACGCGCGCGTACTGGCGCTGGGCGAGCCCCGACTCCAGCCGGTCCATCGCCGCCCGGAGGGGCGCGACCTCCACGCGGAGCAGCTCGGCCTCGGCCAGCGCGTCGCGGGCGCGGCGCGCCATGCGCTCGGCGTGCTCGACCAGCCCCCGCGTGTCGACGAACTCCCCCCGCGCCTCGTCGAGGAGGGCGGCGGCCCCGGTCGGCACGGGGAGGGCGATGCGACGGCGAGCCTCGGCGAGCGGCTGAAGGATCTTGTCGACCACGACGCCGGCCCCCCGCGCGATGTCGAGATCGCGCTCGAGGCCCCGGAGGTTCTCCTCCAGCACGGGTCGCAGGACGCCGACCAGTTCCTCGTGGACGAGCCGGGCGGCCGTGAGCGTCGCCGCCGGCGGGCCCGTCGCCTGCTCGGTCTTGAGCTGCGCGAGGCGCTGCAGGAACGCCTCCATGGGGAGCGCGAGCCGGCGACCGTCCTCGATCAGGCGGTCGATCTCGGCGAGGCGGCGGGCGGTCTCCGCGCGCGCCCCCTCGTTCTCGAGCCCCGTGAGGACCTGCTCGACCTGGGCGCGCGCGCGCTCGAAGTCGAGGGCCTGGAAGGTCTGCCGCGCCTCTCGGAGCGTCGCGTAGAACGGACCGGTGTCCGCCCCGCTCTCCCGTACGCGCCCGATCATCTCCTGGGCCCGGGCCAGGCCGTCGACGATCTCCTGGGCCGAGGTCCACGTCCGCTGGGCCGCTTCCTCGAGTCGGGTCGCGATCTTGAACGCCTCGGCATACTGGGCCGCGCGGGCGGCGGCCTGGGCCTCATCGAGCTGCGCGCGGAACTGGGTGAGGTCGAGGCCCATCGTCTCGAGCTCCACCAGGGCGAGCTTGGCGTGGGAGACGGACTCCTCGCTCCGCAGGAGCTGCTGCTGACGCGCCCGCTTGCGGATCTCCTGGGAGGCGCGCGACGCCTGGACGAAGTCGCCCATGTTGAAGATCTGCTGGACCTCGTCGATCTGGCGCTGGATCTCGTCGCCCGGTCCGCCCATCGACTCGAGGATCCGGTTCTCCGCCTCGAGCTCCTCGACCAGCGAGGACGCGTGGGCCGCGAAGACCGCGGAGAAGTCGAGCTCGGCCCGCCGGAGGCTCTCGACCGATCCCAGAAGGTCGAGCTTCACCCGGAGCGTCACGTCCGCGTCGGCGAGCAGGCGGCGGATCGGGGCGGCGAGCGTCTCGTCCGGGATGTCGGCGAACCCGCGCTCCATCTCCTCGATCCGTCCGGCGACGTACGGCTGGGCGGCGGTGCGGAGCGCTACCTCCGCGGAGGCGAGCCGCTCGACGCCGTCCGCGAGCTGCCCGCCGTCGAGCAGCTTCCGGGCCTCGGTCAGGTCCGCATCGATCGCGGGCGTGAGGAACCCCCGGTCGCGAGCGTAGGTGCGGACCGCGTCGAGCGCGGTCCAGCGCTGGAGGAAGAACTTGAGAGCGTCGCGGCCGACCCCGAGCAGGGTCTCGCGCATCAACTGCACGGCCGGTCCGGCCTCGGCCCGATCCAGGTGGCCGCGGATCCGCTGGATCGCCGGGTCGAACGGATCGGTCGAGAAGCCGACGCGCCGGAGGCGCTGGAACATCTCCTCGACCGCCGCGAACTCCTCGCGTGCGTCCTCGAGGTCCTCGGTCAGTCGGGCGACGCGCTCGACGGCCTCCTGGCTCGCGGCGAGCGCCTCGGAATAGATCTTCAGCCGGAGCGCCTCGCGCGCCCGGTTCATCGCGGCGAAGACGTCGCTCGGGTCGCGCCCCAGCCGGCGGGCCTCGGCGATCCTCGGCCGGACCTCGTCCAGGAGGCCCGCGACGACCGTGACGATCGGTTCCTCGGCCACGCGCCGGGCCTCGCCGAGCAGGCCCCCGATCTCGAGCGGGGGCGCGTCGCCCAGTGCGGCGGACGCCTGCTCGACCGCGCGCAACGCCGTCGTCGGGTCGACCCCGTACTCGCGCGTCGCGGTGAGCGAGGTCCGGAGCGCGTCGAGGCTCTGGCGGCCCCGATCGCGGAGCGCCTCCCCGGTCTCCACGATCGCGGCGTCGACGGTGCCCACCGTCTCGGGCCAGCGCTCGGGCGGGGCCTCTTGGTCGCCCCGCAGTGCGGCCTCGATCCGGGCCGTCCCGGCCCCGAACTCGGCCGCCGCCGTGGCGAGGCGACGCGCCGCGTCGCGCGACTGCTCGCGCCGGTGCGACGCCTCGGGCAGGCCCGTGCGCAGGAGTCGGCGGATGCCGTCGACCGCCTCGACGACCCGGCCGTCGGAGGCGGGCTCCACCGCGGCGTCGATCTGACCGGAGACCTCCGTGCGCCGCGCGGCGCTGAGGTCCGCCCAGGTCGCGACCGCGAGGGCCTGCGAGCGCTCGCGCGCGATGAACGCCTGCTGCGCCGAGGCGAGCCCGTCCTCGACCCGCTTCAGACGGCCCACGGTCGTCGCCCACGGGGCGTCGGCCGGCGGCGTCGCGAGGGCGTCGAGCTCGACCCGCAGCGGTTCGGCGATCTGGATGCCGACCCCCGCGAGGCTCTGCGCGGTCTCGGCCGTCCGCCGCCGCCGGCTCTCGATCGAGGCGGGGACCGTCTTCGCGAGGTACTCCGAGAGCGCCTTCGCCTGGATCTCCACGCCGTCCCAGTCGGAGCGGCGGACGAGCTCCCGGAGCTGCTGCAGGCGCTCCGACGCCTCGAACGGGGCGATCCCGAGGTCGTCGAGCAGCTTGACCTGGTCCTCGGCCTCCTTGAGCAGCGTCTCGCCGGCCTGACGACGCTTCTTCAGCGTCTCGGCCTTCTCCTGGAGGATCCGGGCGAGCCGGGACGACGGCAGCGAGCCGACCCCTCCGGGACCCGACGTGCGCCTCCCCCCTAGACCCCCCGAACGGTAGAACGGCGGTCCGTTACCCGGGGCACTCGATTCATGCCCGGGCCTCCTTATAAATCACACGCGAACGCGGCTCGGCGGTGGGGAGCGGCCGGGCCGCACCGCGCGCCTCACGCCTTCGTGATGCGGCGCTTGCCCATGGCGTCGATGTACTGGACCTCGGCGCCCGGCGCGAGCTGCGCCTTCATCTCGTCGTCCACGGGCATGGCGAACATCTCGTAGGTCTCGAGGTCCATGAGCTGGGCCTCCGAGCCGCTGAGCGACACGACCTGGGCCTGCCGCTTTCCGATCAGCGGGACCTGCACCTTGTGCGTGACCGGGAACACGACGCTCCGCTTGCGTTCGTCGAACAGGCCGACCGCGTCGATGCGCGCTTTCGCCTCGCCGTGCTTTCCCGGTTTGGACATCTGGATGCTGAGGATGCGGCACGGCTCGTCGTCGAGGAGCATGTAGCGGCCCTCCTTGAGCTCGCGAACCTCCTGCTGGGTCCACGCCATCGAGATCCCTCGGAGGCCTCGGGAGCGGCCCGGGGGCATAACCGTTGGGGCCGCGCGCTCCCGGACGACGCTGCGGCGCGCTCCGAGCCTTTATTCGAGGCCGCCTCCCTCTCTTTCTCGCTCTCGACCGAACCTCATGGCCGACCCGTCCGAGCCGCGTCCCGATCCGAAAGCCAGCGAGCTCGCCGCGCGGGCGCTCTGGCAGCGGGAGCGACTGCCGCCCCGGGGCGGGGTGCTCGGGCCGCCCGAGGGTCCGGTCGTCCACGGGTTCGAGGGATCGTTCGCCGCGCAGGAGTCGGGCATGCTGGTGGTCCAGCGCGCGGTCGCGGCCGACGTCGACGCGCGTGCGATCGCGCTCAGCGGGCGACGCGCGACCGGCGCGCTCCGACGCGAGGACGGCGGACCCGCGAACCCGGAGAATCGGCTGGAGCCCCTCCTCCTCTCGCTGGGCGTGTGGGTCGGCGGCGAGGACGGTCATCCGTTCACGTCCAAGCCGCAGCCGACCGCGGTCCAGGCGGTCGCGGGCCGGCTCGCCCACGCGGGCGTGATCGCGGTCCGCGACGTGGCGCTCCGCATCTGCCCCGCGTGCGCGGTGGCGCGCGACCCCGAGCGGATCGTCTACCAGGAGGAGAGCGGCGCGACGCTGCTGGTCCGCTTCCCCTTCCCGGTCGGGGACCGGACGGTCTCCGCCCTGGTGTGGACCGACTCCGCCTGGCGCCTCCTGGCCTCGAGCGCGCTGCTGGTCCATCCGGACCTCCCGTACGTCATCGCGCGCTACCGGCGCGAGGGCGACGAGGAGCTGATCTTCACGTCCCGCTCGTCGCTCGACCGCATCCGGCACTGGCTCCGCGGCGCCGAAATCGACGTCGTGGAGGAGCACCCCGGGAAGCACTGGGAGGGCACGGCCTACGTGCATCCGCTCCGCCACGAGTTCCCGCTCGGCGGGGGGCTCGAGCCGCCGGCCGGCACCCTCCTCGCGGCGACCGAGGTCACGGACACCGGCACCGGGATCGTGCCCCTCGTGCCGGGCCACGGCGGCAACGACGCGGTCATCGCGGAGCGTCTCGGCGTGCCCGGGTGGCCGCTCATCACGCCGAAGGGCCGCTTCGACATCATGCTCGTCCACAAGTACGCGGGCCTCGAGCTCGACAGCGGCGATGACTTCGTCGAGCGCGACCTCTCGGAGAGCGGGGCCGTGTTCGCCCGGCTGCGCGTCCGGCGCGGCGTGCCGCATTGCGCGCGCTGCGGGTCGGCGCTGATCTGGGCGCCGGGTCGGGCCTGGTGCCTCGAGCCGTCGCGCCTGCCGGCACCCACGCTGGCCCTCTATCGCGCGATGCTCCCGCACGACCGCCCGATCGAGCGGCTCGAGGCGGTCCCGTGGCCGGTCAGCGAGCCGCTGAAGAGCGAGGATCCGCTCGCCGTCACGCTGCTCGAGTGCTCCTCGTGCGACCGGCTCGATGCCCCCGGTGCCCCCGGCGACCGGTGCTCGTGCGGGGGACGACGCCGGCCGGTGAAGCGGCGCCTCCTTCCCGGCTTCGAGTCCGCGGCCTCGGAATGGGGGGCGCTCGAGCCGTTCCCGCCCGCCGATGCGGTGCGGCTCTACGTGAACGAGCGGCGCCGGGCGCCTGCGGTCGTGCACCAGCTCGCGGCGATGAGCGGGGTCGCCGGTACGGTGGGCGACGTGCGACTCACGCTGCTCCCGACGGCGCCCGAGGAGGACCTCGCCGCGCGGGTGGTCTCCCACGGGGCCGACGCGGTGCGCGCGGCTCTCGTGCGGGCGCAGGGCTCGGACGGGCGGACCGCCACGTTCCGGGCGCGGTGCGACCAGGAGCGGGCGCGCCTCGACCGGTTCGCCGCGGTCGCGCGATCGGTCGTCGCGCGGATCGATCCGACGGCCCTCGCGACCTACGCCCAGCCGATCGCCGCGTTCGTCGGGGAGCTCGAGCCGGAGGACCGGGCCTTCCTCGCCCGGTTCGAGCGGATGCGCATCCAGGCGCTGGCCGACTACGACCGCGGGGCGGCTCCGCTCGCGTATCGGCGATTGTTCCGGTTCCTCGACAACGAGCTGGCGACGTACCAGCGGTGGGCCGGTCCCCGGCTCGCGCTCGCGGGCGGCCCGCCCGCGAAACGGACCGCGCTCCGCGCGCTCGCGCATGTGCTCCTCCAGTCGACGCTGTTGCTCGCGCCCGTCGCGCCGCACACGGCCGAATCGGTCCACGGGGCGCTGGCTCCCCGTCGGGCGAGCGTGTTCGAGGAGACCGCGCCGGGCGTGGACCGGGCGCTGCTCGACGAGGAGCGGGCGAAGTCGTGGGACCGTTGGACCTCCGCGGTCGCGGCCCTCGAGCGGTACCGCCGCGCGGCGGGGCTGCCGCCCCGCTCCGCCGTACCTTCGGTGGTCCTCGTCCTCGCGACCGACGCGGCGGCCGACGCCTACCGGGCCGAGGCGCCGATCCTCGAACGGCTGGCCCAGGTCGGCAAGATCGAGGTCGGATCTCCGGCCTCGCCGTGGACCGGACGGAAGCGCCAGCTGCGCCCGGTCGAGGCCGAGATCCAGCGCGTGTACTCGTCCCGCGCGTCGCAGATCATCCACCTGCTGCGCCGGGCCTCCGAGCGCAAGATCGCGGACCCTGGGCCGCAGGGATTCGCGCTCATGGTCGACGGTCAGCCGACCCAGATCCTTCCCTCGATGCTCGATTGGGTCGACGTGCTGCCCGAGCGGGTCGTCCCGACGCCCTGGCGCGACGGGGAGATGTACGTGGCCCGGCCGACCAGCGCGACCGCGCCCGCGCGCCCGCCCCCGCCCCTCTCGGTCGACGCGTTCCATCTCGTGGACCGGATCGGACACCGGGTCCGCCAGCACGCGGGGCTGTCTCGGGAGTCGCAGGTCGTGCTCGTCTCCGCCTCCGGAGCGCTCGGTCCCGAGCTCGCGGGGGCCGCGCCCGGCATCGCCGCTTACCTGGGCATCCGCGAGCTGCGGGTCCTGGCGTCGGACCGCGAACTTCCCGCCGGCCTCTGGGAGTTCGGGCGGGAACATGGCGGCGCCCGCTGGCGATTCCAGCTGGCGGGCGTGGCGCCGACTCCGGCCGCCGCGCCCGCGGCCCGCCCCCGTCAGGGCGGCGAACGGCTCCGCCCGGCCTTCTCCCCGGCGTCGATCGCGCCGGGCGTTCCCAACTACGCCGAGGATGCGCAGGTGGCGCATCACGCCGCGGTGCGCGCGCTCGGCGACGAGCTCGACGACCTGCTCGGCCGCCCCCTCATCGGACCCTCGAAGATCGGGCTCGCATGGGAGGCCGGGCTGCGGAGCGTGGAGGACTTCCGTACCGCGGAATGGTCCACGCTGGTCGCGATCCCGGGGTTCGGACCTCC
>JASIBA010000152.1 GCA_030041735.1 Thermoplasmata archaeon
CTCGAAGTCCCGGTCGCGGGGCGCCGACGTGTTCCTGCCCTCGCTCTTGGACCGCTACCCGCCCGACGTGATCCGGTTCTACTCCGTGCTGCTCGCGCCGCAGAACCACGACACCGAGCTCGACTGGGACGAGTTCGAGAAGGTCCGGGAGGAGCACCTCGCGAACCAGTACGGGAACCTCGTGCAGCGGGCGCTCGTGTTCGCCCGGGACCGGTACGACGGTCGCATCCCGTCGCCGCCCGACGACTGGCGCCCGGACGCGCCGGCGGGAGTGGGCGCCCGGCTCCGAGCGGCCCACGATCGGATCACGGCCGAGTACGAGGCCGTGCGGCTGAAGGAGGCGCTCGCGCTCGCGCTCGAGGAGGTGCGCGCGGGGAACCGCGCCTTCCAGGAGGCTCGGCCCTGGGACCTCGAGGGACCGGAGCGTGACCGGGTCGTCTACGAAGCGCTGTGGCGGATCCGCGCGCTCGCGACCTGGCTCGCCCCCGTGCTCCCGTTCTCGACCGCCGAGGTGTTCCGCATGCTGGGGTTCTCGGACGCGCCCGGTCCCGGTGACTGGGACCGGGTCCTCGAGTCCCCCCCTCCCGGCCAGCGGCTGGGCACGATCGTGCCCCTCTTCCCGCGCGACGAGCGCCCGGCGGCGGAGATCGCGGTCACTCCCATCCCGCCGGGCCCGGCGCCGGGCGCCCCGGCCGCCGAGCCGCTGCCGCCACTCGCCGTCCGCGCCGGGCGGATCCGCGTCGCGAAGGAGCATCCCTCGGCCGACAAGCTCTACGTCCTGGAGGTCGACACGGGGGATCCCTCTCCCCGGACCATCGTGGCCGGGCTGCGCGGCTCGTACCGCGCGGAGGAGCTGAAGGACCGGGCGGTCGTGTTCCTGTCGAACCTCGCGCCTCGGACGATCCGCCGGATCACCTCGCAGGGGATGGTGCTCGCCGCCGACGATCACGAACGGGCGGTCCTGCTGGCGCCGCCGGCCGAGATCCCCTCGGGCGCCTTCGTCGAGGGCGCGACCGAAGCCGACCGGGAGATCTCGTACGACGAGTTCGCCCGCACTCCGCTCGTCCTCGGTCGGGTGCGCGGGCCCGAACTGGACGGACGCTCGCTCATCGAGGTCGGGGACCACGCGGTCTCCGTGCCGGGGGAATGGGAGCCCGGCGCGACCGTGGTGATCCGGCTGGATGGCCCGGACGCGGCGCGCGGCTCCGTGCTCGCCTTCGGACCGGACCGGCCCGTCCGCCCGATCGAGATCCTGCCGTCCGGGACGAAGGTGCGATGACCGACGGTACGCGGATCGACCTGCACGTGCACGCGCGCTGGTCGCCCGACTCGCGGCTGTCGCTCGAGCAGATCGTCGCGCGGCTTCCGTTCGTCGGGCTCCGGGGGTTCGCGCTCACGGATCACAACTCGGTGGGGGGCCATGCCGAGCTCGCGGCCCTGCGGAGCCGGTTCCCGAGCTACCTGTTCCTGCCGGGCGTCGAGGTGTCGACCCGCGAGGGACATCTGCTGGCGTACGGCGTGTCGGAGGCGCCGCCGCCGCACCGTCCGGTCGCTGAGACCGTCGAGTGGGTCCGGGCGCACGGCGGCGAGGCCGTGCTCGCCCATCCCTTTCGCCGGGCGCACGGCGTCGGGCGTGCCGTCGCCGAGAGCGCGCGGGTCCCGGCGATCGAGACGCGCAACGGGCACAACTCGGAGATCGCGAACCTGCGGGCCGAGGGGGTGGCCGCGCACCGGTCCCTCGGGATGACGGGCGGCAGCGACGCCCATACCGAGGGCGACCTCGGTCGCGCGTTCACGGAGTTCGACGACTCCGTCGCGACGGTCGACGACCTGCTCGAACAGATCCGGCTCGGGCGCGTATCCGGAACGGGGACCTCGCTCGGGTGGACCGCCCGGTTGCGACTCGGCCTGCGGTCCGGTCTCCTACTCGCAGGCCGCGGCTTCCGTCCGATCTGACGTGGCGCGCTCGCGCGACCCGAGGCATTTAAGCCGGAGGTCCCTGCCCCCCGCCGCGCCGAGGTGGCAGAATGGTTAATGCGACGGACTGCAGATCCGTTTCCTGGGGGTTCGATTCCCTCCCTCGGCTGATCCTCGGGCGATAGGGTTCGGTCCCGAGCGGGAGCCGGTAAGACCTTTTTCCCGAACCGCCTGCGCCGCCGAGTATGACGACGCCAGCGACCGAGACCACGAGCCTCCACGTCGTGGGATTGTGCGGCAGCCTGCGATCCGGCAGCTTCACCCGGATGGCCCTGCACGTGGCCCTTCGGGGCGCCGAAGGGCCCGGCGTCACCACCCAGCTCCTCGACCTCGACGCGTTCGACCTCCCGTTCTGCCGCGGGAAGGACAACCAGACCACGTACGGCGAGAACGTGCGCCGGTTCCGGGCGTCGCTTCGGGAGGCCGATGGCATCCTGATCGCCACACCGGAGTACCACGGGAGCTTCAGCGGGGTCGTGAAGAACGCCCTCGACCTCGCGGGATTCGAGGAGTTCGAGGGCAAGATGGTCGGTCTCATCGGGGTCTCGGGCGGGCGCAACGGCGCGTCGGACGCCCTGAACACCCTGCGGGCGATCGGTCGGTCCCTGCACGCGTGGGTCGTTCCGACGCAGGCCACCATCTCGGGCGCCTGGGAAGCGTTCCAAGAGAACGGCGAGACCCGGGACCCGCAGGACGCGCGCCGATTGCGCGCGGTCGGCCACGAGGTGGCCCGCTTCGCCCGGCTCCACAAGTGCGGGGAACACCTGCAGTTCCTGAAGGAGTGGGAGGCCGCCCCCGTCAACCCGGGCGGCCCGTCGGAGATCGAGGCCACGCCCGGGACCTGAGGGCCGATCCGCTCCTCCGGGATCCGCGGTCAGGGGCCGGACGGGGGTCCGGGCTCGTGCGACCTACAGGTTCATCTTCCGGACCGCGCTCGCGAACGTTCGACCCCCTCGGAGGGGTCGGCATCGATGGCAACTCCGATGGCCGGCCGCACGGATCGCACCGAGCGCCTCGGCGCGACGCTCGTCGGGATCGGGACGATCCAGTTCATCGTGGCGATGGGCGTGGTGCAAGCGGGGTATCCCGGCTACTCGCTGCTCACGAACTACATCAGCGATCTCGGCAACACGGCGACCTCGCCCTGGCACGTGATTTTCAACGCCTCCATCATCCTGCTCGGCCTCCTGGCGTTCGTCGGCATCCTGTTCCTCTGGAGCGCTTTCCCGCGGAGCGCGCTCCGCCCGGTCGGGCTGGTCCTCCTGCTGATCGCGAGCATCGCGGCGATCCTCGTCGGCTGTTTTCCCGAGAACGTGAACCCGTCCGTGCACGACCTCGCGTCGCTCATGGTGTTCCTGCCGGGCGGGCTCGGGCTGGCCGTGCTGTCGGTCGCCATGCGGTCCCCGACCTGGTGGTCCGGCCTCCGGTGGCCGTCGCTGGGACTCGGGCTGGTCACGCTCCTGTCGCTGGCCTACTACGCACCCACCCAGGCGAGCAACACGACGTTCGACCCGGGGCTGATCGAGCGGCTGATCGTCTTCCCGATCCTGATCTGGGCCCTCGCCGTGTTCGTGCTCGTGCAGCGGGCGCCGCGGCATCCGAAGCTGGCCATCTCCTAGAACGGCGGGGGAAGACTCGATGCCGGGATCCGATCCAACGGTCCGGCCGGAAGGCCCGGCCGTCGTGCTCGGCGCCGGCTACGCCGGCCTCGCGGTCGCCCAGGGCGTCGCGCGGCGGAGTCGAGGCCGACTTCCGGTCGTCCTCGTGGACCGCCACCCGGTCCACGTCCTCCGCACCGAGCTCTACGAGATCGGTCGCCTCGCCCGGGCGGGCGCGGACACGGGGGCCTGGACCCTTCCCCTGGCGCGGGTCCTGGACCGGCGGTCGGTCGAGTTCCGCACGGGAGAAGTCCGCGCGATCGACCTCCCCGGGCGGAGCGTCACGCTCGACTCGGGGCCGCTCCCGTTCGGTTTCCTCGCGATCGGCCTCGGGAACGTCGCGGCCTACTACGGCGTTCCCGGCGCGGCCGAGAACACGCACTCGGTCTATCGCCTCACGGCCGCGCAGCGTCTCGCGGCGGCCCTGCGCGAGGTCGAGGTCCGGTCCGGATCGCTCCCGGGGGAGCGACGGCCTCGTGTGCTCGTGGTGGGCGGGGGCTCGACGGGCACCGAGGTCGCCGCGGAGATCGCCGCGACCGACTGGCGCCGGATCGCCGGACCTGGGGCGCGCGCGCCCGACGTGCTCCTCCTCACGGGGTCGCTGCCGTTCCTGGCCGGATTTCCCGCGGACGTGGTCCGTCGGGCCCGGGACGTGCTCCGGCACCGGGGCGTCGTCCTGGTGGAGGGCTGGAACGTGACGAACGTCGACCCGGGCCGACTGACGATCGCCGACGGCTCGACGTTCGCGTTCGACCTCGCGATCTGGTGCGCCGGTCTCGAGGCGCCGCCCCCGGTGCGATCGCTCCCGGTCGCGCACGGGCGGGGCGGCCGCGTGATGGTCGATCCTGCCCTCGAGGTGCCCGGCGTCCCGGGCGTGTTCGCGGTCGGGGACTCCGCGCAGGTGCCCGATCCGGACACCGGTGCGCTGGCGCCGGGCACCGCGGCCGCCGCGCTCGCCGAGGCGAAGGTGGCGGCGGCGAACCTCGTGGCGCGCTGGCAGGGGCGGCCGCTCGCGCCGTTCCGCTACCGCGAGCGGGGCAGCCTCGTGTCGCTCGGCCCGGGATCGGCCGCCGGGTCGGTCCGCAGTGTCACGGTCTGGGGCAGCCCCGCCGCGCTGCTCAAGCGGCTGGTCGAGCGCGACTACGCGTCGTCCGTGGGGCGGGGCGATCCCCCGCACCTCTCCTGACCGGCGCGGCAACGACTTTGAGCGGCCGGGCCTCTCGGGGCCCGGATGAAGGCGATCGTCCTGGTCGGCGGGTTCGGCACGCGTCTTCGGCCCGTGACGTACGCCGTGCCGAAGCAGCTGATCCCGATCGCCGGGAAGCCGCTCCTCTACCACGTCCTCGACCTCCTCCCGCCCGAGACGGAAGAGGTGGTGCTCGCCACGGGGTACAAGGCCGATCTCCTCGACGCCTACGTGCGCGCCCATCCCGTGCGCTGGCCGGTGCGCACCGTCCCCGAGGCCGAGCCGCTGGGTACCGGCGGCGGGATGCGCAACGCGTCCGCGGGGATCAGCGACCCGTTCTTCCTCCTCAATTCGGACGTGGTCGCTTCGGCCGATCTCACGGCGATGCGGGCGGCCCACCTCGCGCGGACCGGGATCGGGACCATGGCGCTCTACGAGGTCGCGGACACCAAGCCGTTCGGGGTCGCGGCCCTCGCGGCCGGCGACCGGATCACCGCGTTCGTCGAGAAGCCCGACGCGAAGGATGCGCCGTCCCACTGGATCAACGCCGGGCTGGCCATCTGGAGCCGGTCGGTCATCGACGAGGTGCCGGGCGGACGTGCGGTCAGCTTCGAGAGCGAGATCGTGCCCGGCCTCCTGGCGCGCGGCGTCTACGGGTTCCGCCTCACCGGCTACTGGGACGACGCCGGGACCCCGGAGCGCCTCCTGCGATGCCAGCGGCTGCTGTTCGACGACCACCGGGGCGGGGCCGGTGGCGTGCCGAAGGGCGCGTTCGGTTCCGGGCCGGTCGCGGCGATGACCGGGGCCCGGGCTGCCGGCGCCTCGTTCGGGAGGTACGTCACGCTCGGATTCGACTCGGTGATCGAGCCCGGGGCGCACGTCGAGGACTCCGTCCTGATGGACGGGGTCCGGGTCGATCGCGATGCGAGCGTCCTCGGGTCGATCCTCGGTCCCCGCGTTCGCGTGCGGCCCGGGCGCGAGGTCCGGGGCCAGACGTTGGGCGAGGGCGCCGAGGTCTGAGGGTCAGGCGACGGCCGGGCCCGTCACGACGACCTTGACGGACTCCGCGGGTCGACCGGCGAGCTCGAACGCCTCGGCGATGCGCGCGAGCGGCACGTGGTGCGTGACGAGGTCGTCGAGCCCGAGCGCTCCGGTCGACGCGAGGCGGTGCACCTCGGCGATGTCCGGCTCGGTCGTCGCGTACGACGGGATGATCCGGACGCCGCGCAGGTAGAGCTCCTGGAGGTCCGCGTCGAGCCGGCTCCCCGGCTCGGGGAGCCCGAAGAGGTTCACGGTCCCGCCGCGACGCACCAGCTCGGTCGCCGACCGGACCACCGCGGGATGCCCCGTCGCGACCACCGCGAGATCGACCCCGCGCCCCTCGGTCGCCGCAGCCACCGCCGCGACGGCCGCGCCCTCCTCGCGGGGGTCGACCGTGACGTCGATGCCGCCGCGCTCGGCGGCCGCCCGCCGAAGCGGGGAGATCTCCGTGCCCCCGACCCAGCTCGCGCCAAGAGCGCGGGCGAGGCGCGCGTAGAGCAGCCCTACCGGCCCGAGCCCGAGCACGAAGACGGAGGCGTTCGCCGGGAGACCGACGCGGCGGAGGGCGGTCAATGCGCAGCCGCCCGGCTCGAGGAGAGCCCCGGCGTCCCACGAGACGGACGGGTCCAGCCGGAGCACCGCGCCCCGGCGGACGTTCTCCTCGGGCACCCGGAACGACTCGGCGAAGCCGCCGGGATCGAGGTTCGTCTTCGCGTAGGTCGGGCAGAAGGTGAGATCGCCCCGCGCGCAGATCGCGCACGCGTAGCACGGGACGTGGTGGTGCGCGAACACGCGGTCCCCGACCGCGAGGCCGCGGACGCCGCCCCCGACCTCCCGGACGCGCCCGACCGGTTCGTGCCCGATCTTTCCGGCGGACTGGTAGCGTCCCCGCTGCTTCTCGAGGTCGGTGCCGCACACCCCGCAGGCGGCCAGGTCGATCACGACCTCGCCGTCGCCGGCGCGGGGCGTCGGGACCTCGACGAGCTCGAGCGAACCGTCCGGGGCGAGTCGGCCGTACTTCATTCGGAGGCGTGGGCGGCCGTGATCGCGGCGTCCAGGATCTCGATCGCCTCGTCGATCTCCTCGCGCCGGACGATCAGCGGCGGGATGTAGCGGATCGTCGAGCGACCGCACGGGAGGAGGATCAGCCCCCGGCGGTAGCTCTCGACCAGCACGCGATCCCGGAAGGCGATCGCGGGTTCCTTCGTGCGGCGGTCCCGGACGAACTCGGTCGCGGTCATGAGCCCGAGGCCGCGCACGTCGCCGATCTCCTCGTGGCGCGTGGCGAGCTCGCGCAGCCGCTCGAGCAGGTAGGCGCCCTGGACCCGCGCGTTGTCCAGGAGGCGCTCCTTCTCGAGGACCTGGAGCGTCGCGAGCGAGGCGGCTGCCGCGACCAGGTTGCCCCCGAACGTGTTCGCGTGAGCGCCCGACACCGGGAAGTCGAGCTCCGCGCGGAACGCGACCGCGCCGAGCGGAAGCCCCCCGCCGAGCGCCTTCGCCATGGTGATGATGTCCGGCACCACGCCGTGATGCTCGATCGCGAACCACTTGCCGGTCCGGCCGATGCCGGCCTGGACCTCGTCGTCGATGAGCAGGATCCCGTGCTCGTCGAGGATCGACTTGATCGCTCGGTGCCATCCGGGGGGCGGAACGATGTAGCCGCCCTCCCCCAGCACGGGCTCGACCATCATCGCCGCGACGTCGTCGGGCGGGATCGACGTCTGAAAGTAGAGCTCCTTGAGGATCTTGGCGCAGTAGAGGTCGCAGCTCGGGTACTGCAACTGATAGGGGCAGCGGTAGCAGTACGGCGCGGGGATGTGGTGCCCGCCCCCCACGTAGGATCCGTAGCGCGCGCGCTGGACCGTCTTCGAGGTCGTCAGGCTCAGCGCCCCCATCGTGCGCCCGTGGAAGCCGCCGAGGACCCCGATCGTGATCGGGCGCTGGCGGTGCCAGCGGGCCATCTTCAGCGCCGCCTCGGCGCTCTCGGTGCCGCTGTTCGTGAAGAACAGCTTCTTCTCGAAATCGCCGGGGACGAGCCGCAGGACGTGCTCGGCGAGGCGGACCTGCGCGTCGTAGTAGAAGTCCGTCCCGGCGAAGTGGCTCAACCGGCCCACCTGGTCGCGCACCGCGCGCACGACGTCCGGATGGGCGTACCCCACGGCGTTGACGCCGACTCCCGCGGCGAAGTCGAGGAAGCGGTTCCCGTCGACGTCCGTGATCCAGACGCCGGCGCCGGACTCGGCCACGATGGGCGACGTCTTCGTGGTCGTCATGAGCGAACGCTGGTCCCGCGCGATGATCGCCGCGCCCTTCGGGCCGGGGATCGGGGTGACCAGTCGCACCCCTCGTTTCGCCGGAGCGGAGGGATCAGCCGGAGGAACCGGCGGCGAGGAGCTCTGACTCATGGACGCACCGCGCCTACCACGCGGCCGGGACCTAAAGGCTTGGGGCCGCGCGACGCCCACTCGAACTCGGGCCTTTATCCCGAGCGGTCCGCCTCGGACGGCGCCCATGGGATCCCCGAGCCCGAAGCGCGACCCCCGCGATCCGTCGCTCGACGAGCTTCGGGAGATGGTCCCGGCCCGCGCGGTGCTGACGGAGCTCGCGCGCGGCTTCCTCCTGGCCCAGGGAACGAACCCGGACCGGGCGGTCCGGTTCGCGGCCACGTTCCTGCGCGAGTACACGGGCCGTCCGGCCCCCACCCGGGTGGAGGGGACCCGCCCGGTCCCTCTCGGCCGGCGTCGCCTCGGGACCGGTGAATCCGGTGAGATCGACCCGACGAACTTTCCGCCGGTCCGTTGAGCAACTCAGGCCGCGGATCCCCGGACCTCGAGGTAGCGGCGGAGATCGCGGGGGAAGGACGGCCGGGTGAGGCAGACCCGGACCCCGGCCCGGTCCCCGAAGTACGAGCCCGGACAGACGAGCACGGAGTGGCGGAGACAGCGTCGGGCGAACCGGTCGCCGTCGGGGCCCACGGAGACGTCGAACGCCACGGGGCCCGCGAGCGGGGGTCCTCCCGGCGTCGCGCGACGCCAGAGGGCCTGGTTCCGACCGACGAGCTCTCGGACTCGGCGGAGGATCGCCGCGCGAGCGTCGAGGGTCGCGAGCGCACCGGCGACCGAGGCGCGCGGCATCTCGTCCGCGAACAGCCCGTGGAACCGGGCGAAGCCGTCGACCTCCGATGCGGGCGGCACGACGAACCCGACGCGGAGATCGTCGCCGCCGTAGACCTTCGTGAACGACCCGGTCGCCCACTGTCCCGGGATCTCCCAGCGCAGCGTCGAGGGCGCGCGGGAGAACTGACGGAACGTCTCGTCCACGATCGTGGCGAGCGAGCGCTCCGCGAACTCCGCGAGCCGGTCGCGGTCCCAGAGGTCCCCTTCGGGGTTGCGGGGCTGGGACACGACGGCGAGATCGACCCGGTCCGGGCCGGGAGCGACCAGCCGGAACCCCGCGGCCCGCGGTCCCTCGTAGAGGGGAGGATACTCCGGATATCGGACCCGGCAGCGCGGCACGCGGCCGTGCGCCCGGAGAAGCGCGTAGAACGTGGCCCACGCGTTGGCCTCCGTGGCACCAGGGGCCAGGAAGACCCGCTCGGCCCCGACGTCGAGCTCGCGCGCGAGCCGACGCCGCAGCTCCTCCTCCGTGGCCTCGCGCAGCTGACGGGCGGTCGGGACCGCCGGCCGGACGACGCCGCGCATGCCGCTGGTCGCGAGCTGGTACCGGCACTCCGCGTGCCGGTCGATCCAGTCCGCCAGCGGAAACCGCATCGGCGCCCGGGAGCGTCCCCGGATTATGGGCTCGTCGGCTACAGCCCGACCGCGAGGAAGGCGACCATGATCCCGACGGTGATCGCGGTCAGGGGGATCCCGACCCGCGCGAACTCGGCGAGCCGGATCCGGACGCCGTGCCGCTCGGCGGTCTCGACCACGATGAGGTTGCTCGCGGCCCCGAGGAGCGTGACGTTGCCGGCCAGGGTGCTGGCCCCCGCGAGGCCCATCCACGCGACCGGCGTCGCGGCTCCGTAGCCGAGGCCGCTCAGCACGGGGATCTGGAGTCCGACCCACGGCACGTTGCTCACCGCCTGCGAGCC
>JASIBA010000153.1 GCA_030041735.1 Thermoplasmata archaeon
GCCCGCATCCGCCTCTTCCGGAGCCCTGAGCGCGCAGACCGGACCGTACGGCGACCTGGTCGTCACGAGCGGCGAGACCTACACGATCCAGTCCGGCAGCCCCGGAGGGACCTACTACCAAGCCGGCAACATCACGGTCGACGCGGGCGGCACCCTGATCGTCCGCAACACGACCATCTCGTTCGCGGAACAGGTGACCAACGGCAACTCGCTCGCGGTCCAGTTCTCGCACGTCTACGAGTTCCTCGACGCCGGTACGGTCGAGATGATCGACTCCGGCATCACCACCGACGTGGGCGTCCTGAACTTCACCAAGCTCTACGTCGGCGTGACCGGCACGTTCACCGCCTCGCAGTCCACCTTCGACTTCCCGGGATGGATCCAGGTCGATGGCGCCGGCGCGGTCGCGACGTTCAACGACTCGCAGATCACCTCCAATCCTCTCATCTCGACCCTCCTGGACGTCAGCCCCGCGACGGTCATCGGCGACATGGGGTATGCCCCCACCCTGAACGTGAGCCAAGGAGGCACGCTGAACCTGCTGGGCTCGAACTACCTCGACACCTACAGCAACAACCTCACGGCCAACGGGAACCCGACCCCGCCGCCGGTCACGGCCACCGGGTTGACGCTCCCGACCGCCGGGGCCGATTTCCCAACGTCCGACTTCGCGCTGCCGGCCACCGGCGGCGATGCGCTGGGCGAGGCGGCCCTGTATCCTGCGGAGGCCACAACGGCCAGCAGCGTGGCCATCACGTACAGCGCGGGGACCGGAACGGCCGACGTCGAGGTCGGCTACGGTGGTCTACTCTACGACATCGGGACGGCGGACTTCACCGCCGGAAGCGGCACGGACACACTCCTCTTCACGACGCCGCTCGTCGACGCGATGATGGACTCGGGAGTGCCGCTGTACTCCACGTTCTCGCTCACGTTCGCCGCGGTCACCGCGACCGGCCCCGTCACGCTCAACGAGGTCTCCGTACAACTCGTCCCGGCCATCTCGTTCAACGTAACGGCCTTCGGGTCCGGCTCGACCTTCAACGCCGTCAACAGCGAGATCGACCTCAATTTCATCCCCTCCACGCTGAACGGTACCTCTTCGCCTCCCTGGGCGTCCAACAAGTTCGTCGCCCTCGCCGGTTCGGTCGCCTATCTGGCGAACATCTCCACGCCGAACCAGCTGTTCTCGAACTACACCACGTCCGCGATCCTGGTCGATGCGACCAGCCAGGTGATCCTCTACCGATGGGCCCAGTTCGACCTCGAGGGTGAGGAGTCCATCTACGTATCCGGGGCGCAGCTGACGCCGGAGTACGCCTACCCGAGCGACCAGACGAACAACGCCACCGCGAACGCCGCGAACGATCTCGCCACCGCTAGCCCCGCCATCTGGGGCTACGTGAACTACTGGGATGCCCAGCACGGCGTGTCCTCCTACGGCACTTCGACCGTGGCCGGACAGGCGTGGCTCCTCCTCGCGTCCGCCCAGATCACGGGAGCGTCGCTCCCCGGCGGCAACTTCCTCGGATCCTACAACGTCAAGATCGTCATCCCGGGCTCGACCCTCGCGCCGGCGTGGGTATCGGCCTCGGTGCTGCCCTACCCCGAGGGCTTCGCCTACCTCTCCCCCGACTGGGGCGTCCCGGACATCCAGCCCACGACCGCCATCTCCGGCTACTACGTCTCCGTCGCCGTCGGGTCGCCGGTCATCCTCGCGAACGGCACCGCCACGACCAACGCCACGGTGCGGGAGGGCCAGGAGCTCGGCGTCGAGATCACGCTGACGGACGAGGGAACCGCGCGCATCTTCAACGTCAACGCCACGCTGTTCTGGAACTCGAGCTCCAAGTCGGCGGTGCTGGACTCGCTCTCGGAGAACGACCTGGATCTCACCGCACCGGGTCAGTCGTACACGTTCAACCTGACCTGGGTGATCAACGACACGATCACGGGGCTCGGCGGGACCTTCGATCACGACTTCAACGTCCCCATCTCGTGGAACTACGGCCTACCTGCGTTCGGCGGAAACTCCTCGCACGCGGTGCCGGCGGTGGTCATCGCTCCGTCGCAGATCCACCTCTCGGGCATCGTCGCGCCCCCGACCACGCTGGATCTCAGCGATACCTACGTGACGACGGGCCACATCGCCTACAACGGCTCCCAGCCCGCCACGATCTTCGTGATCGCCACTCCGGTCGGCGGGGGTCAGACGGTGACGATCGGCGGAGGCTCGTCGTACCCCGGTGCCTTCGAGATCGCCTGGTACACGCTGAGCGGCAAGCTCTCCCCCGGGACGACGTACTACCTGACGGTCAGCGCCACCTACAACTCCGCGACCACCACCTACCAGATGCCGGGCACCTACTCGGTGCCGTCCACCACGACGACGACGGGCTTCCTCTACGAGAAGTTCCTCGGACTCCCGCTCTGGCTCTGGCTGGTCATCGCCGCGGTGATCGTGGTCGCGATCGTCGCCGTCCTCCTCCTCTTCCGGCGGCAGGCCGCGGGCAAGCTCGTCGAGTGCGGCGAATGCGGGGAGCTCATCCCCGAGGACGCGACCGTCTGTCCCCACTGCGGCGCCGAGTTCGAGAGCGACCTCGTGCGGTGCAGTCGTTGCTCGTCGACGATCCCCGCCAACTCCCAGTTCTGTCCGGAGTGCGGCGCGCAGCTCCTCGGCAAGCCCGGGGAGGGCGAGTCCGATCCCGAGCGCCAGGCGTACGCGGACTTCACCGAGCGCTTCCGGGCCGAGGCGAAGAAGGAGCTCGGCGACAATTACACCGAGAGCGCGTTCTGGGACTGGTGGAAGCGCCAGCCGACGTACGTTCCGTTCAGCCAGTGGAAGGCGCAGCAGGCCCAGGGCGCACCCCGCACGGGCATGAGCCAGCCGCCCGCGGGCTCCGAGGTCGCTCCGCCGCCCCCGCCCGCGGTGGGGACACCGCCCCGGGGCGGCGCTGGCGCCGTGGCCGCTCCGCCGCCGGCTCCGTCGACGACTCCCCTGCCTTCTTCGGGGTCGGCCCCACCGCCCGCGGCGGGAGCCGCTGCGGCCGGCGGGCTCAAGCCGTGCCCGAGCTGCGGCAAGGAGATCCCGCCCGAGTACCTGGTCTGCCCCTTCTGCGGGGCCGTGACCCAGTAAGCTCCATCGGGGCTCGGGCGGCCGGGGACGCCCGGCGCGACGAACCCTTTAAGGCCGGGTCCGTCTGCGACGCCCGTGGCGGCGGTCGGCGATCTCGAAGCCGGCCGTCTCAAGGTCGAGTGGGCGCGCTCCCACATGCCGGTGCTCGAGGGGATCCGGGAGCGGTTCGAGCGCGAGCGACCCTTCCAATCCCTGACGATCTCGGCCGTCCTGCACGTCGAGTCCAAGACGGCCGCGCTGGGGCTCGCGCTGGCGGCCGGAGGGGCCGACGTCCGGATGGCGGCGGGCAACCCCCTCTCGACCGACGATGACGCGGTGGCCGTCCTCCACGAGGCCGGCATCGATACCCGCGCGAAGAAGGGCGAGTCGGTCGCGGAGTATCGGTCGGGCGTGCAGGCCATGCTGGACGCCGACCCGGACGTGATCATCGACGACGGCGCGGACCTGGTCGCCCTGGTGCACGAGGAGCGGACCGACCGAGGGAAGATCCGGGGCTCGACCGAGGAGACCACGACCGGGGTCATCCGGCTCCGGGCCCTCGAGCGGGATCACCGACTCATGTTCCCGGCGATCGACGTCAACGATGCCGACATGAAGCACCTCTTCGACAACCGGTACGGCACCGGTCAGTCCACCTTGGACGGTATCCTCTCCGCGACGAACCTCCTCATCGCCGGTCGGGTGTGCGTGGTGGCCGGGTACGGTTGGTGCGGCAAGGGGGTGGCCGCGAGGCTCCGCGGGCTCGGCGGCGATGTCGTGGTCACCGAGATCGACCCGGTGCGCGGGCTCGAGGCCCGCTTCGACGGCTTCCGGGTCCTGCCGATGCTCGACGCCGCCCGGGAGGCCGACCTGATCGTCACCGTCACCGGGAACACCGACGTGGTCCGGTCGGAGCACCTTCGGGTGCTCAAGGACGGCTGCCTGCTGGCGAACTCCGGCCACTTCGACGTGGAGGTCTCGCGGAAGGACCTCGAAGGGCTCGCCGTGGCGCACCGGACCGCGCGGCGGAACGTCGAGGAATACCGCTTCGCCGACGGGCGACGGGTCTACCTGCTGGGGGAGGGCCGCTTGATCAACCTCGCCGCGGGCCAGGGCCACCCCGTGGAGGTCATGGACCTCTCCTTCGCGCTTCAGGCGCTGAGCGCCGAGCACCTCGCCAAGCACGGCCGCGAGATGGACGCCCGGCTCCACCCGGTGCCTCGGGACCTCGACCGCGCCGTCGCGGTGGCCGCCCTGCCGTCGCTGGGGGCGCGGATCGACGTCCCGACCCCAGCACAGGTGAAGTACATGCACGAGTGGGAGTCCGGGACGTGACCGAGGGCTCGATCCCGCCGGAGCTGCGCTACACGAAGAGCCACGAGTGGGTCCGCGTCGAGGGGGACGTGGCCACGATCGGGATCACGGACCACGCGCAGTCCGAGCTCACCGACATCGTGTTCGTCGACCCGGCGGCCCAGGGGAAGACGGTCGCCCGCGGGGCGAGCGTGCTCGTGCTCGAGTCGGTGAAGACCGTCGCGGACGTCTACGCGCCGGCCGCCGGATCCGTCTCCGAAGTGAACTCCGAGCTGAAGGGCCATCCCGAGCTCGTCAACCAGGACCCGTATGGAAAGGGCTGGATCTTCCGGCTGAAGCTGGCCGAGCCGATCCCGGCGGAGGAGTTGCTGAGCTCGGACCAGTACCGCGCGTTCGTAGCGGGCGGCGGATAGGTCGCCTCGCCGCTATTTGCCCTCGAACCGGGGCTTGCGTCGCTCGTGGAACGCGGTCATCCCTTCGGTGCGATCGCTGGTCGCGAACGTGTGCCCGGCGGACTCGGCCTCGAGGTGGAGGGCCGTGGCGGTCGAGGCGTCCGCCCCGCGGTCGATCACCTGCTTGACCCAACGCACCGCGAGCGGTGCGTTCGCGGCGATCGTCTCGGCGAGCGTGCGGGCTTCGTCCCGGGCGGACTCGGCCGGCACGACCCGGGCGACGAATCCCAGCCGGTACGCCTCCTCCGCGCCGACCCGGGCACCGGTGAACACCAGCATCTTCGTGCGCGCCCGCCCGATGAGCCGGGTCAGGCGCGTCGCCCCGCCCATGCCGGGGTGGATCCCCAGCCCGACCTCGGGAAGCCCGAGCACGGCGCCTTCCGCGGCGAGGATGAAATCCGCCGCGAGCGCGATCTCGAGCCCGCCACCGAGCGCGTACCCTTCGACCAGGGCGACGACGGGGGCGGGGAAACGCTCGATCCGCTCCGCGGCCCGCTGACCGAGGAACCCGAACTCCACGCCCTCGGCGTGGCTCTTCCCCCGCATCTCCTCGATGTCGGCTCCGGCCGCGAACACCGGCGACGAGCCGGCCAGCACGACCGCCCGGATCCCCGGCGCGCCCTCGAGCTCGCGGAAGGTGGCGTCGAGCTGGCCCAGCAGCTCGGAGTTCAGCGAGTTCAGCACCTCGGGCCGGTCCAGCAGGACCCAGGCGACGGGCCCGTCCTGCTCGACCCGGACCAGACGGAGCGGCCACCTCCGCTCGCCCCGAGCGGCCCGCTCCCGCAGCTGGGCCGAGACCGGGAAGTTCCCCGGCCAGGCGCGAGCGTACGCCTCCGCGAGCCCCAGACCCTCCGAGAGGCCCACTTCGGAGAGCTGGGCGAACGGGCCCCAGCGCCGGCGGAGGCCCACGATCGCTCCGCGGTCCGTCGCTTCGGGCGAGGCGACCCCTTCCTCGACGAGGCGCGTCGCGATTCCGATCGTGAGGCCCAGAAAGCGGGACCGTACGGCGGCCTTCCGGCCGGGATCGACCTCCGCGGACTTCCAGTCCCACGGGCGGCCGGCGCGGAACTGCTCCTCGAGTCGCTTCGAGGGGGCGTAGGCCGGGCCGAACGCGTGGAAGAGCGATGTCTCGGCGTGGAACGCGATCGGGATGCCGGTCACATTCATCAGCTCGAACGGCCCGAGCGTCGCGCCGAAGAGCTCCCGACCGACCTCCTCGATCGTCGCGAGGTTCGCGACCCCCTCTTCCGCCAGCCGCGCCGCCTCGTTCAGGTACGGGACGAAGAATCGGTTGACGCAGAATCCTGCCGCGTCGGCCGTGGAGATCGGGATCTTCCGAAGCCGGTAGACGAGGCGCTCCAGCGCGTCCAGCGTCGCGGGGTCCGTCGATCGCCCGGCGATGACCTCGACCAGCTTGTTGATCGCGGCCGGATAGAAGAAGTGGAGACCGGCAAATCGCTCCGGACGGGGGAACCCCTCGGCAAGACGGGAGACCGACAGCGAGGAGGTGTTCGTGGCGACGATCGCGTCCGGATCCACGAGCGGCGCGATCGCTTCGAACAGCTCGCGCTTGACCGCCTCGTCCTCGAACACGGCCTCGATGACGAGGTCCGCTCCGCGCACCGTGGCGTCCAGGTCCGTGGAGAACGTGACGCGTCCGAGGACCGCGTCGCGCTGCGCCGCGGACATCTTGCGCCGCTCGACGGCCCCGGCGAGCATCTTCTCCATGAGCCCCCGGCCCCGGTCGATCGCGGCGGCGTCCACGTCGCGGACGCGCACGCCCAGACCGGCCTGGGCGCACGCCTGGGCGATGCCGCTCCCCATGTTGCCACCGCCGAGCACCGCTACGGAGGCGAGGCGTCGGCTCCTGCTGTCGGTCATGGGGGACCCGGTCGGTCGCGCGCAGCCGGGCGCGCGCTATAACGGCTCGGAGTCGCGGTCGCTCCGGAGGCCACTTATGGCCGAGCGACTCCCCGGGGCGTGGGATCGTCGGCGTCCGAAACCCTCGGAGCGCGCGCCGTAGAGAACGAACGGCGCTTCGTCCTCGCGATCGGCGGCTTCGCCCTCCGCATCGCGGGCGCGACCCTCGTCACCCACGAGAAACTCCCCTCTCCTCGATTCAACTTCGTCGAGGTCCACGCCATCGCGCCGGACCGGCAGACCGCGTTCTTCGAACGCGTGCTCGATCACTACTTCCAGCGTGCGATCCGCCCGACCATCCGCGTCCCGCCCCCCGTACCCCCGTCGCTGGACCGTGGGCTGCGCGCCCTGGGCCTGCGGCCCCGGTTGGCCCGCCTCGAGTTCCTGGCGGCCTCGGAACCTCCGACGGCGCCGCCCGGCGCCGCGGTCCCCCGAGAAGCGCGGGCCTCCGAGCTCGACCTCCTCGCGGCGTTTTGGACGGGAGAGCGCGAGCGGCCGGAGTTCCGCACCGCCCTGGAGGTGCTCTTCGCGCACCCGAATCCCGGGGAGAGGCTGCGCGCGGTCGTGGCCGAGGACGCGTCGAGCGTGGTCGCCGCCGCGCTGGTCTATCGGGACGGAGACACGGCGGGGATCTACGCGGTCTCCACCCAACCGGGCGCGCGCGGCCAGGGCGCGGCCTCCGCGGTGGTCTCCTTCGCGAGGGCCCCCGAGTTCGCGGGACCGGACGCGCTCACGATCATCCCGGCGGATTCCCTCCGGCTCCGGACCCGACTCGAGCGGCTCGGATTCCGAACCGTGGCATCGTACGTGGAGTACGAGTTACCGAGCGACGCGGTGCTGGCGATCCCCCCGATCGGCCCCGCGGCGCCGGCCCGCTGGCGACCGCCTCGCGAGCTGCGTCCCCGATCGGAGTGACCGAACGGTCCGAGATCCGTTCCGTCAGCCGGTCCGTCGCACGCTCGCGAGCTTCAGGCGCTCCTCGAGCGACGCGATCGTCCGGATCGTGGTCACGACGGTGTCGGCGTTGAGCGAGATCGAGTCGATCCCCTTCCGGACCAGGAACTCCGCGAACTCCGGGTAGACGCTCGGACCCTGGCCGCAGATCCCGACGGTCCGGCCCTCCGCGTGGGCTCCCTCGATGAGCATCTCGATCGCATGCTGCACGGCCGGATCGCGCTCGTCGAAGTATCCCATCCGTCCGAGGATCTCCGAGTCGCGGTCCGCGCCGAGCACGAGCTGGGTCAGATCGTTCGACCCGATCGAGAACCCGTCGCAGTGCTTCGAGAACTCGCGGGCCAGGAGGACGGTCGACGGGACCTCGGCCATGAGATAGAGCTGGAAGTCCCGGGAGCGCCGGAGCCCCTGGGCCTTCATCATCTCGGCGATCTCCTCGAGCTCCCAGGTGTTCCGGACGAACGGGAGCATCACCATCGCGTTCTTCAGACCCATCTCGGTCCGCACGCGGTGGATCGCCTCGAGCTCGCAGAGGAAGGCCGGTTTGTAGACCGGCGAGATGTACCGAGAGCATCCGCGCCAGCCGATCATGGGGTTCTCCTCCTGCGGCTCGAACTCCTCGCCGCCGGGCATCCCGCGGTACTCGTTGGTCTTGAAGTCGGACGTCCGGATGATCACGGGCCGGGGCGAGAACGCCTGGCAGACCTTCCCGATCCCGTCGGCGAGCCGCTTGACGAGCTCGTCCTTCCGTCCTTTCTTGAGCAGGGCCAGCGGATGCTCGCGGACATGGGCCGTGAAGATGAATTCGATGCGGAGCAGACCGACCCCCGACACGGGCAGCCGGGCGTACTCCTCCGCCTTCTCCGGCACGCCCACGTTCACATAGATCTTCGTCGCCGTGACCGGCACGGCCAGGTGGGCGTGACCTCCGGACGCCGCGCCCGTCTCGGCGGGCCCGGGCGCCCCGGCCGGGCGACCCCTCAGGACGACCCCCCGATAGACGGTGCCGGCCTTGCCGTCGACGGTGACCATCTCGCCGTCGGTGATCAGCTTGGTCGCCTCGCGGGTGCCCACGACGCACGGCACGCCGAGCTCGCGCGACACGATCGCGGCATGGCAGGTCATGCCCCCCTCGTCCGTGACGATGGCGGCCGCCTGGGACATCGCGGGGACCATGTCCGGCGTCGTCATCGAGGTCACGAGGACCTCGCCGGTCGCCAGCCGGCCCATGTCGGCCGCTCCGGCCAGGACCCGGGCGACGCCGCTCGCGGAGCCGGGGCTCGCCCCGAACCCTCGGAGGATCGGCTTTTCGTCGCCGCCCGCGGTCGTTGCCTCCGGCCCCCCGCCGACGGCCGGTGCCGTCGAGGTCGGGATCGTCGTCACGGGACGGGCCTGGACGATGTAGAGCGCGTTCGCGTCGCCGCACCACTCGACGTCCATCGGACGGCGATAGTGGGACTCGATGACCCGCGCCAGCGAGACCAGCCGGGCCAGGCGATGGTCGGAGAGCTTCTGGAGGCCGCGGTCGCTCGCCGGGATCTCCTCGCGGACGTTGCCGCCTCCTTCCGCACGGACCATGCGAACCTTCTGCTCGGATATCTGCTTGTGGACGATTTTCTGGGTGGCCCCGTCGACGACGTAGTGGTCGGGGGTGACCTCCCCGCCGACGATCGCCTCGCCGAGCCCCCAGCCCGCCTCGACGATCATGTGGTTCTCGCCGGTGTTCGGGTCGCGCGTGAACAGGATGCCGCTCACCGTCGCGTCGACCATCTTCTGGACGAGCACCGCCAGGCGCACCGCGGAGTGGTCGAACCCCTTCTTCTGCCGGTAGACGAGCACGCGGGGGGTGAACAGCGAGGCCCAGCAGCGCCGGATCGACGAGAGGATCGCGTCGGTCCCGGCCACGTTGAGGTAGGTGTCCTGCAGACCGGCGAAGGAAGCGCCCTCGAGATCCTCCGCGGTCGCGCTCGATCGAACCGCCGAGAACCGGACCTTGTGGGTCTTCGCGAAGCGCTCGTACGCTTCGCGCAACGTCCGCTCGAGCTCGGCGGGGAACGGAGTGGAATCGAAGGCCGCGCGGATGCGTTCGGCGGCGGCCTCGAAGGTCGCCGTCCGCTCCGGCTGGATCAACGCGAGGGCCGCCGGGATCTCCTTCGCGAGCGGCGTGGCGTCGACGAACGCCTGGTACGCCTCGGTGGTGACGACGAAGCCCGGCGGGACCGGGAGCCCCTCGCGGATGAGCTCGCCCAGTTTTCCGGCCTTGCCGCCGACCAGGGGGAGGTCCGACTCCGAGACGTCCTGAAGGTCGACTAGATACGTCAAGGCCCTGGCGCCTCCGGAGCCGACCGCTGGAACGAGAGCGCCGCGAGATCCGCGACGGGGGAATACGGGTGGACGACGCGTGGCGCGAGCACCGTCCACTCCTTGGGTCGGTCGAGCGATCGCACGATCGTTTCTCCCCTGCGCTCGATCTCCGATCGCGGGGTCACCTCGTAGTAGTAGAGCCGTCCGGACGGGGCGACCGTGCGTGCCACCGAGGGTAGATACTTAATCCCTTCCAGCGGGAGGTTGAGGATAACGCGCTCGACCGGTGGCGCCGCCCTCGCGAACGCGGTGACGTCGGAGACGACGGCCTCGACTCGTTCGGC
>JASIBA010000154.1 GCA_030041735.1 Thermoplasmata archaeon
TCTCGCTGTCCGTGGTCTGGCAGACCGAGAAGACGCTCGAGTACGTCACGGTCGCGATGGCGTTGCCGAGGGCGGTGAACTGGATCTCGGAGGCGCCGCCCCCGCCGAGCCGGACGACGAAGACGAAGAACACCATCTGGGTGAGCGGGATGATGAAGACCGTGCCGAGCACGAAGTCGAGCCGCATGAACCCGAGCGTTGTCTTCGGAGAGAGGACCGCGTTGGTCCAGAGCGTCCGCCAGAACGACGGGGGAGTCACGGGGGCGGGGGCACGGCGGGAGATCAGGGCGGTCGACATCGGCCCTCAGTACCAGCTCAGGCTGCCGTCCTCCAGGACGTGCCGCTCGACCCGCCGGAATATCGTCCCGGCCACGCCGACGTAGACGAGCGTGGTCGCGACCGCGCCCGCGAGGTCGACCCAGAAGCCCCAGCCGAAGCCCACGTAGCCTGGGATCGCGAGATAGCGGAGGGCGTCGACGGCCCACGTCGGCGGGAAGAAGAGGGCGATCGGATTGGTCCAGAACGGCAGCAGGACGACCGGGAACATGCAGCCCGTGCCGACGTAGAACGCGAACTCGCCGATGTTCTGCACGAACCCGGCGTACCGGGTGTACACCCAGATCGCGGTGAAGACGATCCCGACGCTCGCGAGCGTGAGCATCACGAACACGAAGAGGACCACGAAGCCGAGCGGGTCCGGCACGGCGGGCGGCGCGCCCGCGGCCGCGACCACGACGAGGTAGACGATGCCTCCCCCGATCAGCCCCGAGATCACGTTCCACAGAACGCGGCCGAGCACGACGTAGAGGTACGGCGCCGGGGCACCGATGGTCGGTTCGAGCGTGCCGAACTCCCGGTCCTGCCCGATCGCCCAGCCGCTGCCGTAGAGCGTCTGTCCCCACATCGACATCATGCCGGCGCCCAGGATCGCGTACGTGAGGAAGTACGGTCCCGCGCTGCGGAACAGCTCGAACGAGACGAGCCCGAAGATGACCGGGGCGATCATCGAGGGGATCAGCCACTGGGGGTCCGCCATGAACATCAGGAACGAGAGCCGGAGCGACGAGCCCGTCGCGCGCGCGCCCGACACGTGGCCGGTCGAGGTCGCCATCTAGGGGGCCTCCTCCTCGACGAGATCCAGGTAGACGTCTTCGAGCGCGGTGCGCCGCTCGCGGACCGCGAGCTCGGGGTGGCCCGGCAGCACGTCGGTCACGTCCCCCGGCAGCGTCTCCCCGGTACGCACACGCATGGTCAGCCGGGTGCGGGGCCCGAACTCCTCGGTCACGATCTTCGATACCCCGGGGAGCGATCGGAGCGAGACGATCTCCCGGTCCTCGAAGCCGTACGCCTCCACCTCGATGGTCCGGTCCCCGCCGACCAGCTGACGCAGGCCCGCGACCGTGTCGCGCGCGACGACCCGCCCCTTGGAGATGATCGCGAGCTCGGGACAGAGCTCCTCGGCCTCGAACATATAGTGCGTCGTGAGGAAGATCGTGACCCCGTCGGAGACCAGCGATCGGACCAGCTTCCGCGTCTCTCGGGCGCTCTTCGGGTCGAGCCCGATCGTCGGCTCGTCGAGGAAGAGGATCTGCGGCCGGTGGAGGATCCCGCGCGCGATGTGCAGCTTCTGCTTCATGCCCCGCGAGTACTCCTCGACCCGTCGGTCCGCCGCGTTCTCCAGGTCGACCCGCTCGAGGACCTCGCGGATCCGTTCCTCCCGCTCGGCCGGCGGGATCCCGTACAGGTCGGCGAAGTAGCGCAGGTTGTCCTTCGCGTTGATGCGGTTGTAGAGGCCGCGCTCGCCCCCGAGGACGAGACCGATGCGGGGTCGCAGCCAGGGCTGCTCTTCGACGACGTCGTGCCCGAGCACCAGAGCTTGTCCGGTCGTCGGGAGCAGGAGGGTGGCGAGGATCTTCACCAGCGTCGTCTTGCCGGCCCCGTTCGGCCCCAGGAGGCCGAAGATCGACCCGCTCTCCACGCGGAGGTCGATCCCGCGAAGAGCCTCGGTCCGGGTGTGCTCCCGGAACAGGAAGCCCTTGCGGCTGTCGAACACCCGGGTGACACCCCGGACATCGATGGCGGGAGGATCGCTCATGGGGGGCGGCGTCACCGCGACGCTCGTACAAATAGGGTCGGCGGGACGTCAAGCGAACGCACCAGAGGAGACGGTACGGCACGCCGACGGGCGTTGCGTTCCGCCCGTGCTCGTGGCCCCTCGGTCCCGCGGCCGCTTACCGTTATATCGGCACCGCGAGTCTGAGCGACGTGGACGCGGCGTCCCCGGACGCGTCGGCATCTGCCCGGGCCGGCATACCGGCCGGGGCCGGCCTCGGCCCTGACCGCATCCTCGCCGCGTATCGGCTCATGGTGCTCTCGCGGACGACCGACGAGCGGTGCCTGGCGCTCCAACGCCAGGGGCGCATCGGATTCTACGCGCCCCTCCTCGGCCAGGAGGCGGCCCAGGTCGGGTGTGCGCTCGCGCTGACCGCCGAGGACTGGGTGTTCCCCGCTTACCGCGAGCTTGCGGTAGCCCTCGCGCGGGGGGTTCCGCTCAAGTCGATCATCGATCAGCTGATCGGGAACTCGGCCGACCTCACGAAAGGCCGCCAGATGCCGAATCACTTCGGATTCCGGGAGTTCCGCTTCGTCACGGCCTCGAGCCCCATCGGGACCCAGATCACGCAAGCGGTGGGAGCGGCGATGGCCGCCCAGCGGCGCCGGGAGGCGGTCGTCACCGTCCCGTTCTTCGGAGACGGAGCGACGAGCTCGAACGACTTCCACGCGGGCCTCAACTTCGCCGGCGTGTTCCGGACCCCGACCATCTTCTTCTGCCAGAACAACCAGTGGGCGATCTCCCTCCCTCGAGACAAGCAGACGCGCAGCAAGACGCTCGCGGAGAAGGCCGAGGCCTACGGATTCCCGGGCGTCGTCGTGGACGGAACGGACCTGAACGCAGTCTACCGCGCGGTCGTGCAGGCGCGGGCTCGCGCGGTGCAGGGCGACGGACCCACGCTCATCGAGGCCCAGGTCTACCGACTCGGTCCGCACTCCACCTCGGACGATCCGAAGCGGTACCGGACCGACGCCGAGGTCGCCGAGTGGAAGGCCCGGGATCCGCTGGCGAGATTGCGGGCCGATCTCGCGGTGGCCGGACAGCTCGACGACGCCGCCGACCAGAAGGTCTGGGAGGAAGCGCGGGCGGAGGTCGCCGCGGCGATCGAGGCCGGCGAACGCTCTCCGCCGATGCCCCCCGAGTCGATCTTCGAGGATGTGTTCGCGACGCTCACGCCGCGACTCGAGGCGGAGCGCGAGGAGTTCCGGGCGCTGGGTCGCGGCACGGAAGGCGGCCCATGACCGAGCTGACCCTGGTCCAGGCCGTGAACCGCGGGCTCGCGGAAGCGATGCGCGCGGACCCGAACGTGGTCCTGCTCGGGGAGGACATTGGCCTGAACGGTGGCGTGTTCCGCGCGACGGAGGGCCTCTACAAGGAGTTCGGCGAGCAGCGGGTCATCGACACGCCGCTCTCGGAGACCGGCATCGTCGGTACGGCCATCGGCATGGCGCTCAACGGGCTGACGCCGATCGCGGAGATCCAGTTCATGGACTTCATCTATCCGGCCTTCGACCAGATCGTGAGCGAGCTCGCGAAGTTCCGCTATCGATCGGGAGGCCAGTTCCCGTGCCACGTCGTGATCCGCACGCCCTATGGCGGCGGCATCAAGGGAGGACTCTACCACTCGCAGAGCACCGAGGCGTACTTCTGCCACACCGCTGGGCTCAAGGTCGTCGTCCCGTCGACGCCCGCGGACGCGAAGGGGCTGCTGCTGACCGCGGTCCATGACGAGGACCCCGTGGTCTTCCTGGAGCCCAAGCGGATCTACCGCGCCGTCACGGGGGAAGTTCCGGACGGCGACCACCGGGTCCCGTTCGGGAAGGCCCGGCTGGTCCGGGAGGGGACGGACGTCTCCCTGTTCGCCTACGGCGCCATGGTCCCCCCGACGGTCGAGGCCGCGGAGGCCCTAGCGAAGGACGGTATCCAAGCGGAGGTCGTGGACCCCCGGACGCTGGTGCCGCTCGACGAGGCCGCGATCCTCGCGTCCGTGGAGAAGACCGGCCGAGCCGTCGTCGTTCACGAGGCGGCTCGCTTCTGCGGTTTCGGCGCGGAGATCGCCGCTCTCCTCGCCGAGAAGGCGTTCTACTCGCTGAAGTCGCCGATCGCCCGGGTCACGGGCTACGACACGCCGTTCCCCTACGCCCTTGAGAACCTCTATCTGCCGAACGCCGACACGATCGCCCACGCCGCCCGCGCCGCTGTGCAGGCGGCCTAGAGGATCCGATGGCGTTCGACTTCCGCCTGCCGGATATCGGGGAGGGCGTCGCCGAGGGCGAGGTCGTCCAGTGGTTCGTCCAGGAGGGCGACCCGATCCAGGAGGACGCGCCCCTGGTCAGCGTCCTGACCGACAAGGCGAACGTCGAGATACCCTCGCCGCGCAAGGGCCGGATCGCGAAAATCCACGCTCAGGTCGGCGAGAAAGTGAAGGTCGGCGGCCTGCTGGTGACGATCGACACCGAGGGCGGTCCCGCGCCGACGGCGGCACCCCCGTCGCCTCCGTCGAAGAAGACCCCCGCCGGTCCTCCGCAGCAGCCTCCCGCGGCGCCGAGCGCCGCATCCGCTACTTCGGTGCCGGGAACGGTCTCGGCGTCGCCCTACGTGCGTCGCCTGGCGGCCGAGAAGGGCATCGACCTCAGCAAGATTCGTGGGTCCGGACCCGGCGGACGGATCACGGAAGCGGACGTCGCGGGCGGCGCTACGTCACCTCCGTCGACTCCAGCCGTTTCCGAAGCCTCGCCCGGGCCCGCTCCTCCGCCCTCGACGTCCGCGGCCCGGCCCTCGGGCGAGATCCTCGAGCGGATCCCGATCCGAGGGGTCCGTCGCGTGATCGCCGAGCACATGGCGGAGTCGACGCACAAGGCGGCGCCGTTCACGTACGTCGAGGAGGTGAACGTGACCGAGCTCGTCGCGCTGCGCGAGCGGATGTCGAAGCACTTCGAGAAGCAGGGCCTGCAGCTCCACTACCTTCCGTTCATCGTCAAGGCCGTGATCGCCGGGCTCCGCGCCCAGCCCCGGATGAACGCTCGGATGGACGACGCCCAGAACGAGCTGGTGGTCTACGGCGGCTACCACATCGGGATCGCAACGGCCGCGCCCGAGGGTCTGATCGTGCCGGTCGTGCGCGACGCCGACCAGAAGAGCCTCGCGCAGCTCGCCCGCGAGATCCAGGATCTCTCGGACCGCGGCCGCGCCGGCAAGCTGACGCGGGCCGAGCTCAGCGGCAGCACGTTCACGATCACCAGCCTGGGGATCCTCGGGGGGCTGCTCGCCACCCCGATCCTGAACTACCCCGAGGTAGCGATCCTCGGCGTGCACCGGATCTTCCACCGGCCGGTCTACCGGCCCGACGGCACGCTCGCCCCGGCCGCCCTCATGAACTTCTCCGTGACCCTGGACCACCGGGTGCTGGACGGGATCGTGGGAGCGCAGTTCCTCGCCGTCGTCCGCGAGAACCTCGAGGACCCCCACCAGCTGTTCGCCGGGATGCGATGAACGGCGCGCCCGCGCTCGTTCCGCTGCCCTATTCCCCCGACCAGGTCGCGGCCCGGCTGGGCTCCGACTGGCAGCCGACGCTTCGGTCCGCGCACCGGTGGATGATCCTCGCTCGGACGCTCGACGCGCGCATGCAAGCGCTTCAGCGGCAGGGGAGGGTCGGCTTCTACGGCGCCGCGACGGGGCAGGAAGCGGTGAACGTCGCCGCTGGGCTCGCGAGTCGACCGGAGGACTGGGTTTACCCGGGGCTCCGCGAACAGCTCGTCGCGCTGGTCCGGGGCCATCCGCTCGTCACCTACGCGCACCACCTCTTCGCCGACAACCTGGACCCCGGTCGCGGGCGGAACATGCCGTGCCATCCCACCGCGCAGGAGGTCCGCTACGTCTCGATGTCCTCCGTGATCGGCACGCAGATCGACCATGCGGTCGGGACCGCGTTCGCGCTGCGGCACCGCCACGAGCCGGGCGCCGTGCTCGCGTTCTTCGGGGATGGCGCCACGAGCTCGAACGACTTCCACGCGGCGCTCAACTTCGGCGCCGTATGGGGCGCCCCGGTCGTCTTCTGCTGCACGAACAATCAATGGGCGATCTCGGTGCCGGTGACCCACCAGACCGCCGCGCCGTCGCTCGCCGCCAAGGCGGCGGAGTACGGCCTCCCCGGACGCCAGGTCGACGGCACGGACTTCGTGGCAGTGTTCGCCGAGGTGCGCGCCGCGCTCGAGCAGGCTCGATCCGGCGGCGGGCCGACCCTGCTCGAGTTCGTGCTCTATCGGATGACGGCCCACTCCAGTTCCGACGACCCGACGCGGTACCAGCCCAAGGACTGGGCCGCCCGCGCCGTCGCGCACGACCCGGTCGCGCGGCTGGAGGAGTGGCTCGGACGGAACCGGCTCCTCGATGCGGATCAGCGCGCCGCAGTGGCCGCGGAATGCGAGTCCGCCGTGCGCGACGCCGTAGAGGCGGCCGAGGCCACGATCCCTCCCGTCCCCGCGTCGTTGACCGAAGACGTCTATGCCTCCGGTTCTACGGGCTGGACCGACTGAGCACTTCCGAGGGAGCACCATGGCGGGCACCTACGCGCGCAAGACCGAGGTCCTCATCCTCGGGGGCGGACCCGGTGGCTACATGGCCGGCATCCGCGCCGGCCAACTCGGCAAGAAGGCCCTGGTCGTCGAGAAACGCGACCTGGGGGGAGAGTGCCTGAACCGGGGCTGCATCCCTTCGAAGGCGCTCATCCACGCCTCCCTGCTGTACGACGCGCTGCGCTCCGAAGGCGCCGAGATCGGGGTGACCGCGCGCGACCCGACTTTCGATCTCGCCAGCTCCATGAAGTGGAAGGCATCGGTCGTCGCCAAGGAGCGCCAGGGGGTCGTCACCCTGCTCAAGGCGGCGGGGGCGTCGGTCCTTCCCGGCGAGGGCCGGTTCACCGGTCCCCACTCGGCCGATGTCACCGCTCCCGACGGAGGCCACGAGCGCGTCGACTTTGACCACGCGATCGTCGCGACGGGCGCTGTCCACGCGACGATCCCCGGATTCGAGACCGACGGTCAGCGGATCCTGAACGCCTGGGACCTGCTCGACCTTCCGGCGCTCCCGAAGTCGATGCTCGTCCTCGGCGGCGGCGTCAGCGGCTGCGAGCTCGGCGAGTTCCTCGCGCGCGTCGGGGTCCAGGTGACCATCGTCGAACTGATGCCCCAGCTCCTCCCGGGGATCGAGGCCGACCTATCCCGGGAGGTCTCGGCCCAGCTCGCTCGCATCGGCGTGACCGTCTTCGTGGGGACCCGGGCGACCGGGCTTCGCAAGGGCACCGACACGCTGACGATGAGCGTCGAAGGTCCGGAAGGAAAGCGCGAGCTCACCGCGGAGCGGCTCTTCGTCACGGTCGGCAAGAAACCGGCCAGCCGCGACCTGGGGCTCGAGGAGGCCGGCGTCGCGCTCGACGCGAAGACCGGCTTCATCCCCGTCGACGCCCAGATGCGGACGAACGTCCCTCATATCTACGCGGTCGGCGACGTGGCGCGCCCTCCGATGCTGGCCCATAAGTCGTACCGGGAGGGGATCGTGGCGGCCGAGGCCGCCGCTGGCCTCCCGACCCGGTTCGACTTCCAAGCGATGCCCGGCGTGGTCTTCACGACGCCGGAGCTGGCGACCGTCGGCTGGACCCGCGCCGAAGCCGAGGCGAAGGGGCTCACGGTCCGCGAAGCGAAGTTCCCATACGCCGCGCTCGGGCGAGCGCACGCGAACCACGCCACCGTCGGCTGGGTGAAGATCGTCGCCGACGCCGCCTCTGGCCGGATCGTGGGCGTCCACGCCGCGGGCGAGGACGTCGGCGACTACATCGCGGAGGCCGCGCACGCGATCGAGATGGGATCCACCGTCCGGGACCTTGCGCTCACCATCCATCCCCACCCTACCTTCTCGGAGGCGCTCCAGGAAGCGGCGCTCCTTTGGCTCGGCGAGCCGATGCACGTGGCCCGTCGGAGGACCGATGCTCCCGGTGCGTGACTGGGGTGTGCGTGAGTACGCCCCGGCGCTGGCCGAGATGCGGGAACTGGTCGCGGCCCGACGCGAGGGGAGGATCCCCGACACGCTGATCCTCGTGGAGCATCCCCCGGTCGTTACCGTGGGAGTTCAGGGCGACGACGGGGGCGCAGCGCGCAGCGGTCTGCCGGTCTTCGCGGTCGAGCGGGGAGGCCATGCGACCTACCACGGTCCGGGCCAGCTGGTCGGCTACCCGATCGTGGACCTCGAAGCCCGGGGCCGGGACGTGCGACGATTCGTCCGCGATCTCGAGGGCATCCTGATCGACGCGACCGCGGCGTTCGGAGTTCCCGCGGCGCACCTCGCCGGGCAGCCCGGGGTCTGGGTCGAGGGGCGCCGGAAGATCGCGTCGATCGGAGTGGCGGTCGAACACTGGGTGACTTTTCACGGGTTCGCGCTGAACGTCGACCTCGATCTCGAGCCATTCTCCCGGTTCCAACCCTGCGGCCTGGACGGGGGGCTCATGACCTCGATCGCCCGCGAAACCGGTCGGTCGGTCTCCGTGGCGGCCGTGAAGGAGCCCGTGCGCCGGGCCTGGGAAGCCCGGTTCCAAGCCGGCCACACGAGCCCGACGTCGGTGTCGACCGGCGCCCCCGCACGGGCCGACCCATCCGCGGCATGAGCCCCGCCGGCGGCCACCCTCGCCTGCTTCTGGTAGGGGGAACCGGCGGACTGGCCGGACGAGCCGTCGCGGCCGTTTTCCGGCCCAAGTGGACGATCCGGTCGGTGCACCGCCATCCGGTCGACAGCGAGGCCGGAGCCGGCTTCGAATGGGTAGCGGGCGACGCGGCGACGATCGCCAACTGGGCGCCGCTCCTTCGGGACGTCGACGCGGTCGTCAATCTCGCATGGTATCGCCAGGCACGAGGCCGTCGGTTCCGGGCGCTGTCCGAAGGTCTCGTACGCCTCGTCCGGAGCTCGGAAGACTCCGGAGTGCGGCGCTGGGTGCAGCTGAGCGTCCCGCCCGCGCCACCCTCGCTCGAATCGGGGCTTCCGTACCTCCGTTGGAAACGTGCAGTGGACGATGCGCTGATCGGCAGTCGCCTCTCCTACAGCGTCGTCCGGGCGTCGATGCTCTTCGGTGCTCGGGACAAGCTCCTCACGGTGATGCTGCGGACCATGGCTCGCTACCACCGTTTTCCGATGTTCGGCGACGGAGAGTACCACCTGAGTCCGATCGCCGCGAGCGACGTCGCCCGGATCCTCCTTCGAGAGGTAGAGCTCGAACGCTCCCACGTCGTCGACGCCGGGGGACCGACGCGGTGGCGTTACTGCGATCTCACGGACGCGATGTTCCGGGCGCTCGCTCGACCGCCGCGCTACGTCCGGTTCTCGCCCACCGGCGCCGTCCGGCTGGCTCGCCTCCTAGAATCCCTGGGCTCGTCTCGACTCTATGCGTACGAGGTCGAGTGGCTGATGTCCGATCTGCTCGGGTCCGAGCCGTACGCGGGACTGGAGCCGCCCCTTAACGAGGTCGACCCTTTCCTGCGGCAAGAGGCGGGGCTACTCCGGCGACCTTCCCGCCCGAACCCCGCGCCGTAGCGTACGCAAGCCCCGAGGGGCGGGCGTCGGTCCCCCACAAATGTAGGCAGTTTTAATTGGCGAGACCACCTCAGATAGACGGCCATGGAAGCGATGGACCTCAGTCGGCGGTTGAGCGATTTCAGTCAGGTCGCCAGCGAAGTCCTCCGGGACGTAGAGGACGTCACCGAGCAGCAGATCCGCCATTGGATCGTCAATCCGTTCCTGGTCGCGCTCGGATGGAACCCGGACGACAAGAAACAGGTGTTCCTCGACTTCCCGGTCGCCGGCGGCGATGGGCCGATCGACTACGCGCTATTCAACTCCGAGGGTCAGCCGCGCCTCTTCCTCGACGTCCGGGAGCGGACCGCGAACGTCACCGAGCTCGGGAAGATCGCCTCGCAGGCCCGCGACGCGAAGGTCCCGCTCGTGATGCTGACGAACGGCCGCGAGTTCTCGCTCTGGTCGATCAGCAAGGACGAGGCGCCCGGCCCCCTGTTCGTCCTCCCCATCTCCGACCTCGCCGACAACTCCGAGGCCATGCTCGGGCTCACCGCGGACTACCGCCTCTCCGATACGGGCATCGCGCAGCTCCGCCGCTCGGCGATTCGGCTGGCCGTGCTGGTCATGCTCGAGGAGAACGCGGAGAAGACCTTCGATGCGATGGTCCAGTGGGTCCAGGCGCAGGTCGCGCCGGGGGCGCTCGATGAGACGACCGAGCAGGCGATCCGCGATGCGACGATGATCTGGCTGACCGAGGAGCACCTCGTGATGCCGGCCTTCCAGCCGAAGGAAGGGAAGCGGCTCCACGAGCTGCGGACCACAACGCCCCGCGACTGGGAGCCTTTCCCGCGCGGTCCTCCGGGGACGTTCCAGTACAAGTACGACACCGCGAAGATCCTGGACCTCCGTCAGGGAGCCAAGGAAGTGCGGGAGCAGCTGCGTCTGCAGGGGCTCAAGACCCCGACGGCCACGAGCTTCGGGGGCTTCTACCACGCGCTCCGGCATCGCGCGGGGCTGGGCAAGTAAGGACCTCCGAACGGTGCCGGCGATAGTTTAGTATCGCACGACGCCCATCCCGACCACATGGCGGCGCACTCGAGTGACTCCAACCTCTTCCGCGACCTGATCGAGGCGATCTCCGACCGGCACGGGCAGGTGGACCTGCGGCTCGAGCATCTCTCGCTCCGGCTGCCCCTGGTCCCCGACACGATCGAGGTGAACGGCACCGTCTCGGTGACGCTCCACCTTCGCGACCTGACCGACAAGGAGAAGGCCGCCCGGGCCGCGAAGGAGATCAAGTCCCTCGGCGTGTAACACCCGTCCCGGACCCCGGCCGCGCGGGGCCGCCAGCGGCAGGTTTAATACGCATCAGTGCGCACTCATTCTACCTCAGAGCATGCCCCACGATAGCGCGACGCCCGCGGAGTGCCTCGATCGCGAGTGCCCTCATCCTGCGTCCGACCACACGGCCACGCCCGAGCTCGCCGCTCGGACCGAGATCGTCGTCTGGTGCGCCTCGTGCCGGCACCACGAGGTGGGGCGACTCCCGCGCCGACGGTTCGCCTGGCTGCGCGGCGACGCGCCCCGCGGACGGCGACGGTTCGCCGGTCCGGCCTAGCGCCCGGCCCAGCGCCTCAGAGCGCCCCCGCGAAGTGTCCGATGAGGAAGCCGGCGAAGCCGGCCCCCAGCCCGATCAGGAGCATCCGCAGTCCGCTCTTCCAGAACGGACCCACCGTCGTGCGTGCCTCGTACCAGCCAATCCCGAACAGGGCCGCGCCGCTCACGAGGATCGAGGCGTACGCCGCGTCGACGATCGCGTGGCCGGCGACCAGGAACGGGACGAGCGGTATCAACGAACCCACGACGGTCGCCCCGAACACGACTAGGGCGCTGTTCCTCGGCTGAGCGACCTCGACCGGTGCGAGCTTGAGCTCGAAGGCCATCATGAGGTCGAGCATCGCCTTCGGCTTTGACTCGACCCGCCGGACGAGCTCCTCGAGCTCGTCGCCCGAGTAGCCCCAGTCCCGGAAGATCGTCCGGACCTCCTCGCGCTCGATGTCCGGGACGTCGCGCATCTCCTGGAGCTCGCGCTGGACCTCCGCCTCGTAGACCTTGCGCCGCGCGAGCGTCGACGTGTACGCGACGGCGCCCATCGAGACCGACTCGGCGCCGAGCGCGGCGAGGGCCGCGATGATGATGATGCGAATGTCCGAGGTGGCCGCGGCCAAGCCGAGGAGGATCCCGAGCACGTTGACGAGACCGTCCTGACTGCCGAGAATGAAGTCGGAGAGGAGCCCCGGGCGGATGTGCTCCTCGCGTACCTTACCCATGTCCTGCCCTCCGCCACCGCGGACCCGCTAATAGGATTCCCGCGAACTTCCCCCAGTGAAGCGCGGCTCCGAGGGTGGCGTCGGGGTCACCGAACGGCTATAACCCCGCTGCCGGTCCTTCGCCCATAAACGCCTGACCATGTCATCGAACGTTTCGACACCTGCCTCCGTGGCTCCCGCGGCCTCCTCCGGCATGAGCCAACGCCGGCGGGAGACGGCCGTGCTCCTCCTCACGACCCTGGGCACGCTGATGGTCGCGGTCGACAGCACGATCGTGATCCTCGCGCTCCCGACGATGGCGAAGGAGCTCGCCTCGCCGTTCTCCACGATCATCTGGACGATCCTGATCTACCTCCTGATCACCGCGGCCCTCACGACCCAGGCCGGGCGCATCGGCGACATCGCGGGGCGGGGTCGGTCGTACAACATCGGCTTCGCCATCTTCACCATCGGTTCGGCGTTGTCGGGCTTCGCCCCCAGCGACCTCTTCCTGATCGTCGCCCGGGGGATCCAGGCGGTCGGCGGCGCCCTCGTCTTCGCGAACGGCGGCGCCCTGATCGCGGCGGTCTTCCCGCCCGAGCGGCGGGGACGTGCGTTCGGCTACATGGTGCTCGGATGGGGCGTGGGCGCCATCCTCGGGATCCTGCTCGGGGGCGTCATCACGACAACGCTCGGCTGGCGCTACATCTTCTTCATCAACATCCCGATCGGGATCTTCGCCGCGTACCTCGGGGTGCGGACGCTCCCGAAGGACCAGACCCAGCGGGCCAGCCTGGACATCCCGGGGTTCATCCTGTTCTCGACGTTCCTCACGCTGATCTCGTACGGGCTCATCGAGATCGCCGTCTATGGCACGACGTTCGCCAACGTTGCCTACCTCGTGCTGGGCGGGCTGCTCGTGGTCCCGTTCGTCTTCGTCGAGCTGCGCACGACTCAGCCGATGCTGGAGCTTCGGGAGCTCAAGAACCGCCTGCTCGCGTTCGCGCTCATCGCGGGGTTCTTCCAGAGCCTGGGCTACCTCGCGGTCATCTTCCTGCTGACACTCTATCTGCAAGGGATCCGCGGCCTGTCCCCCCTCGATGCGTCCCTCCTTCTGGTGCCGGGATACCTCGTCGGCTCCGCGCTCGGCCCGTGGGTCGGCCGCCGCGTCGACAAGCAGGGCGCGCGCGTGTACGCGACCCTCGGGATCGCGCTCATGGGCGTCGCGGTGCTCGCGTACTCCCAGCTCGGGCTCACGACGTGGCTGGGGTTCGTGCCCGCGATCTCGCTCCTCTCGGGCTTCGGGATCGGGACGTTCTATCCGGCCAACAACACGGCGATCATGCAGCAGGCCACGCCCCGCACGTTCGGGGCGATCAGCGGCCTCCGGGCGACCCTGATGAACCTGGGGACGCTGCTGAGCTTCGTCGTCGCCCTCTCGATCGCTTCCGCCAGCGTCTCGCGGCCGGTCGCCTATGCCGTCTTCCTCGGGATCGGGAACCTGCTGGGCGGCGTCGACGCGGCGTTCCTCACCGGCATCCATGCGGCCCTCTACGGGTCCGTCGGCATTCTGCTCGTCGCGGCGGTGCTCTCCTGGGCCCGCGGTCGCGAGCCGGGCCACGCGCCAACGACCGCGCCGGCCGCCGGAGCCCCGGCCGAGCCGGTTCCTAGGGCCGACGCCAAGTAAGGGTCGGGCCCGCTCCCGAGAGCGCGGCGACCGCGTCCGCGACGATGCGATCGTGATCGAACGCGAGGGGCGTGGCGTCCTTCAGCGGGATCCAGCGGGCGTCGGCCGCGTCGTCGCCTCCCCGGAGGTTGCCGCGCAATCCTCGTACCAGGAAGGCGACCGTCGCCGTCGGCTTTCGAGGATCCCGATCGGGCCCAGAGTAGACCCCGAGCAGTCGAATCCAGCGTGCCTCGAGTCGGGTCTCTTCCCGTAGCTCGCGCACCAGGGCCTCCTCGACGGTCTCGCGGAGGTCGACGAAGCCCCCCGGTAGCGCCCACATGCCCTCGAACGGGGGATGACCCCGCCGGACCAGCAAGACACGACCTCGCCGGATCGCGACGGCGTCGACGGTCAGCGCGGGGTTCGCGTACGGGGGTGCCACGGCGAGAGCTACCTCCGGTCCGTGCTCGGTACCTCGGAGGAAGGATTAAGTCGCCCACCCGAGTCGTCGGTCCGGCGATGGAGATCTACCGCAGCAAGGCGCCGCTGCGCATCAGCTTCGCCGGCGGCGGGACCGATGTGTCCCCCTACCCCGAGGAGCGGGGCGGGGCGGTGCTCAACTGCACGATCGACAAGTTCGCCTACGTGACCCTCGAAGTCGCCCCGGAGCGGACCGGGGCGACCGCCGTCGAGTCGCTCGATTTCGGGCTGAAGGCGAACTACGAGCGACCGTCGGATCTCGTGTACAACGGGGAACTGGATCTCATCAAGGCGGCCCTTCGCGTGCTGCGGCCGGCCGCCGACGGGTCCCCGCCCGAAGAGTCGCTGCGGCTGTTCCTCCACTCCGACGCCCCGCCCGGCACGGGACTCGGGGGATCGTCGGCGATGTGCGTCGCGCTCGTCGGGGCGTTCCAGCAGTTCCTGAAGCAGGGGTGGACCTCGTACGACATCGCGGAGCTCGCCTACCGGATCGAGCGGACGGAACTCGGGATCACCGGTGGGCGCCAGGACCAGTACGCGGCCGCGTTCGGCGGGTTCAACTTCACGGAGTTCGGGCGGGAGCGGACGATCGTGAACCCGCTCAAGATCCGACCCGAGGTCCAGAACGAACTCGCGTACCGGCTGCTGCTGGCCTACGCAGGCGGCGGCCACTTCTCGAACGAGCTGCTCGACCGACAGAAGGAGGGCTACGCGAAGCGGCGCCGGAACACCGTCGAGGCGCTGGATGCGACGAAGTCGCTGGCGATCTCGATGAAGAACGAGCTGCTCCGAGGCAACATCGATGAGATGGGTCGCCTCCTCGACGAGGGCTGGCGCCTCAAGAAACAGTTCGCCGACGGCATCTCGAACCCGCACGTCGACGCCCTGTACGCGAAGGCTCGAGAGGCCGGGGCCCTCGGCGGGAAGCTGGTCGGGGCCGGTGGCGGCGGATTCATCCTTCTCTTCTGCGACTTCGCACGTCGCGCCCAGGTCGCCCGCGCCGTCCAGGCGGCTGGTGGGCGCGTCAGTGAATTCTCGCTCGAAGCCTCGGGACTCCAGACCTGGTCTGTCCGGCCAGATACGGCGTGGGGTCGACCGGCCGCGGCTGGCCCATCGGTCGCCCGTGCCCCACCTCGCGGACCGGGACCGCAAGCCGCGCGACCCACTGCCTCGTGAGCCAGGGAGATCGGAGCGGCGACGATCCGATGGCCGCGCGACCTCGTCGGAGCTCTCGGAAACCATCCTTGGCACGCCGGCGGCCTCCGCTCGCGGGCGTCCTCACGCTCGCGGGGGAAGGCTCCCGAATGCTTCCTTGGTCGCGAGGGTTGCGCAAGGAGTTCCTGCCGCTGTTCGACACGGGCGTCGACCGGGAGCTCGTACTCAAACCGGTCGCGCACCTGGTCGTCGAGACCCTGATCGGCGCAGGGGTGAACGACATGACCTTGGTCGTGCGGCCCCGGGACCGCTCGACCGTCGCGAACTACTTCTCGATCGACCCAACGCTCCTCCGCCGCAACGGGCGGCATCCGGAGCGGCTCCGGGATACGCGCGCTCTGTACGATCAGCTTCGACGCCTTCGACTCCGATACGCGGAACAGGCCCATCCCCGAGGATTTGGCCACGCGGCGCTGCAAGCGCAACCTCATGTCCGGAACCGATCCTTCCTCCTGCACGCATCGGATGCGATCCTGGACGAACCCCGTCGCGGTGAGTTGCCCGCGGCCATGGCGGACCTCCTCCACCGGGATGAGCTCGACGGGGTGTTGCTCGTGCGGCCGGTCGCCGATCCCCGCCGATACGGGGTCGTCGAAGGCCGGCCGACCGGAAAGTTCGGACGATGGAAGCGGCTGACGGTGCGGGGGATCGAAGAAAAGCCATCGGCCCCCAAATCCCCGTGGGCCGCGACCGCGATCTATGCGCTCCGGCCCTCGATCTTCTCGGCGCTGCGGGCGGTCCAGCGACGGCAGCCCGACGCGGACGAGCTCGAACTCACGTGGGGGATCCAAGAAGTCCTCGACCGCGGGGGTCGAATGGCGGCGCTCGTCCTGGCACCGCCCGCGCACTGGCGGAGCGTCGGCTCCCCCGAGGGGTACTACCGGGCACTACGGGCGACGCGCGCCGAGAGACTGCGGCGGGCGACCTGATCACCGCGCGGCCGGGGAGCTCGGTGTCCGCGTGCCCTCACGCGGGAACGGGCAAATGCACATGCGACGGGTGAGGCCTCTCCTCCCGCGCAAGGGACTCCAGCGAGAGACCAGTCGACGTCCGTCGGCGCGCGAACGCGGCCCGGACCGCGCGGTCCAGGTACGGCGCGGTGGGGTAGGACCGGAGGTCCTCCCGCGCGACCCATGCGAAGTCCGTATGCTCCTTGGGATCCAAGCGGGGCACGAGTCGACCCGACGCTTCCCCGCGGAAGAACACGCCCACCGTGGGCCGGATCTTTCCGTGCCGGGACATCGAACCGAACAGCTCTACATGGATCATCGGGCCCAGTCGTACGTCGAGTCCGGTCTCCTCCCGCACCTCGCGCCGGGCCGCGCGGGTCAGCGTCTCTCCCTCCTCCACGAGGCCGCCAGGGAGATCCCAGACGCCCGGATCGCGGGCGGCCAGAGAGCGGTGCAGGAGTAAAATCTGCTCGCCCCGGAAAATGGCGGCTTTGGCCGCGACGCGCGCTCGGACGGCGGAGGGAGTACGCTTCATGGCGGGCGATAGAACAGGGGGTTTGTCAACCCTTCGGCGCTCCTGATTTACGCCATTCGTGGCGCGGAGCGCGTGACCCCCGATGCGCGCTAGCCCTGGACCGCCGCGCGGGGTGGACTGCGCGACTGCACGCTCCGCTCCCGGTTGAGGCGCCGGGCCAGGCGCAGCAGTCCGAGGACTTGCGAAACGAGGATCTTGGGAAGGCGATTCCACGAGTAAATGGACGTGCCCCCGCGAAGGCTCGGCCGGTGTCCGACGGGAACCTCGGTGATGCGCAGACCCTTGCGATACGCGATGATCGTGAACTCGGCCCAGAAGCTGTAGCGGAGCGAACGCACCTCGGGGAGCACGCGCTCGAGCACGTCGCGGCGGATCAATCGAAATCCGCAGTCGATGTCTTGCAGCGGGATCGTTGTGAAGGCCTTCGCCAGCAGGTGGAACCCCTTCGAGAGGAACACCCGATAGTACCGTTCGCTTCGCCGGACCTTCCGACCGATCACCATATCGTATGACTCGCGTGCGGCCCAGATCTTCCAGAAGTCGGCGGGATCGTACTGCCCGTCGGAGTCGGCGAAGAAGACCCAGGGAGTCGCGACCTGGCTCAGCCCGTCCTGGGCTGCCCGAGCGTACCCTTTACGATCCGGGCAAGTCACCAGACGCATGTTCAGTTTTTGCGAAAGATCTCGCAGGACCTTCGGACTGCCGTCGGTGCTCCCGTCCTCGCACACGAGCAGCTCCGCCCCGATCGGGCGAACGACTGTGCTGTCGAATTCGGTGAGCACCGTAGAGATGGTATCGGCCTCGTTGTAGACCGGCAGGAGGACGGTGACCGCCGGTCGGTCGCCCCAGCTACCGTACACTTCTCCCGACACTTGGCTCGCGCTCCTCGGTGGCCCCGACCAGAGAAAGGGGTGGCCGCGCCTACTTCTCCCTTCGGTTGAACCGCCATCTGCGGCATTGACCTAGAGCTTATCTACCCCACCCCCCCAAAGGAGTTCAAACCCCGAGATGCTACCGGGAGGCGTGGACCGTACGCGATTCGCTCTGGTCCGGAAGCCGCGGGTGTTCACAGAAGGTCGTAGGCATGGGCAAAGGTGACGGCACAGCTCGTCGGGCGCTCGTCACCGGCGCTGGCGGATTCATCGGCCACCATTTGGTGAATCGCCTCAAGGCCGAGGGATTTTGGGTCCGCGGGGTCGACCTGAAGATCCCCCAATTCGAGGCTACCGCGGCGGACGAGTTCGAGCTTGCCGACCTTCGATTCTTCGAGAACTGCTCTCGAGTCACCCGAGGGATCGATGACGTCTACCAGCTTGCCGCCGACATGGGCGGCATCGGGTACATCACCGCGAACCACGCGACGCTCAGCCGGAACAACATTCTGATCAACTCCAACATGCTCGAAGCCGCGCGGCTCGCCCACGTCGGTCGTTATCTCTACACGTCCTCGGCTTGCGTCTATCCCGCTCACCTGCAAGGCGACAGCGATGTCCGGGCATTGCGAGAGGACGACGCGATCCCTGCGAACCCCGAGAAGGGCTACGGATGGGAGAAGCTCTTCGCGGAACAGCTCACCTCGTACTTCGGCGAGGAGCACGACCTCAGCGTCCGGATCGTACGCTTCCACAACATCTACGGCCCCCTGAGCACGTACGAGGGCGGGCGCGAAAAGGCCCCGGCGGCTCTGTCCGCGAAAGTCGCCGTCGCCCGATCGGGGAGTTCGATCCCCGTATGGGGGGATGGTCAGCAGACCCGGAGCTTCTGCTACATCAGCGACGCCGTTGAGGGCGTGCGAAGGATCATGGAGTCCGAGGAGACCCGTCCCCTCAACGTCGGGTCGAGCGAGCTGATCGCGGTGGATGACCTGGTGGACCTTCTTGCCGAGGCGGCCGGCAAGCGGCTCGGGAAGATCCACGAGCCGGATCGACCGCAGGGGGTTCGGGGCCGCAACAGCGACAACACACTGATTCGGGCGACTCTGAGCTGGGAGCCGTCGGTCACCCTGCGCGACGGAATGGCGCAAACGTACACGTGGGTCTGGCACCAGCTCGCGATGGAGGGGCGCGCCCTGCCGCCGGAGCCTCGTCCGCTGACCTTCGTTCGGGCCCACCCGTCCGCGGGAGGCCTACCGGCCGCGACTGCCGCGAGCTCCGGAGCGAGTCGGACGGTCGCTCACCGGTGACGGGTCACTTCCGCTCGCGGGCATAGGGGCTCGCCTCGGGGCCGGGTTCGGTGCGGATCGGATGGCCGCGGGAACGGAAAACGACGACTGGCGCCGGTTCTTTCGGCAGTCGGTTCTGGTCTACGTCCTGGTCAACGTCCCCCTTATCCTGGTCACGTACGATGCGTTCAATCTCAACGGAAACATCCTCTCGACGAGTTACCTCGCGCTTGGCCTGAATCCCTATGGCTACGGTTCGACGGTCGGGGTGGGATACCTAATCCTTCCCGGTGTGGGCTACCAGTTCCTCTCCCTTAACGCGGTCTCGTGGCTGGTCTACGCGCCCTCGGGGTACAGCCTCCTCGCGGCCTCCATCGCAGCCAAGTCGGTGGGTGTGGCCGCGGGGATCGGCCTTGCCTGGGTCGGCCGGGCCATGGTCCGCGACGCGGGCCTGCCCCACGACCGAGCCGTGTTCCTCGCGCTACTCTTCAACCCCTACCTGATCTTCGTGACCGCCGTCTGGGGCGGCACCGAGTCACTGGTGGTCTTTCTCCTGCTCCTCGGCATCTGGGCCTTCCGGCGTGGTTGGGTCGAACCGGTCAACTACCCGGCGGTCATGCTCGGCGCGGTCGCGCTCGTCGTGGTCGTGTTCTCGTACTATTTCGCGGCGCTGCTGATTCCTGCGATCATCTACTACCTTCCGAATCGGCGTCACATTCCCCGAGCCGTCGCGATCCTAGCGGGCGGGTTGGCCATCTTCGGATTTCCCGTCGTAGCGTACCACCTCCTCTCGTCGGGAACCGTGAACTTGGGTACCTCGAATCCCCTCAACGCGTACTCGGTGCTCAATCTGCTCGGGACCAAGACCGCGGCCACCGTCGCCCGAGAACAGGTCGCGTTCTTGGTCGTCGCGGCGGGACTCGCCTTGGTGGCGCCGGAAATCTTCCGGCGGTGGGGCCTCGATCTCTTCACGAGCTTGCTCAGCGTCACCGCGCTCGGCTTCTCCCTCACCTTCTTTCTACCGGGCGACGCGTTCGCGATCCTCGCCCCCCTCGCGTTGATGGCCCTAGCGTTCGCGGCCTCCGCGCGCTTCTCGCTCGCGCGGGCCTTCGTCGTGCAGGCGTTCCTTCTCCCGATCTTCGTGATCGTGCAGATGGTCAACGGACCGGGTCAGGTCACGGGCGTCTACTACTGGTCCTACTTTCTGCTCCAGAAGAACGTCATCCTGTATCCGACCCTCGGCGGTCATGTCACGCTCGAGATCGCCTTGGGGGTCTACGCCGCGGGCGCCGTCGCAACGATCGGGGCGATTTGGTGGCTGGATCTAGGTCGACGGCGGGCGGGGCACCCACGCGAGGCGGAATCGACCCCTCAACGCCCTTTCTCGCCCAGTCCCCTTGACCGGAGCAAAGCCCTCCGCGTGGGCGCCATCGCGCTGATCCTCGTAGTCGTATGCCTCGTCGCAGCCTACGCGGACTCGGCGGGAACGACTCTCGCGCTTGATGGCCAGTTCAACACGCAGGAGTTCTACGCCTACGACGCGGCGAACCCGGGACTCTACCCTCTCGAGTCCAACGCAACGTACAGCGCCACGCCGTCGACGGGAACCCTGTCCTTTGCCGCCGGCTCGCCTCCGATCGGTTTCGCCCGGAACGTCGCAGATCAGTCCACGGAACTCGCCTTCAACGCCTCCGTCGAGGCCCCGACGAACCGCGGCCCGGTGCCCCTCCTGGAGAGCAGCCACGTAACCGTGCTGTACTCCACGGCGCTTCGAACCGACTCCATCGGGATGTGGACCGCGACTTCGACGGGAAACGCGTCGAGCATCGTCGGGGAAACGTCGGTGACGGTCGGCTCGCTCCGAGTGTACGTGACGAACGGATCGCAAGCGATCCAGTACGAGGAACCGCTGTCCAGCGTCGCGGGATCGATCGAGTACTTCGCCGCGGAGTTCTCTCAGGAGTCGTCGGTGCGCACCGTGCTGTGGTCGGTCTACGCGGGCCCGATCGAGGTCCTCGGCTACCTTCAGGGGCAGACGTTCTATCTGGGCACCAACGCGTCGGGGCAGTGGAAGTACGCGGGTACGCTTACCGGAGTCTCGCCCGAGGAGTGGATGCTGGGAGGTTTCGAGATCGACGCGAATCTCTCCGCGGTAACCGCGTTCGTCGACAACGAGCGCCTGACACTCCCGGCCCAGCTCCCCTCGGTCGGGTCCGTGACCATCTTCACCGGCAAAGAAAACGAAAGCTCTTCGGCGAACCGGAGGTTCGCGCTCATCGGGGTGATCACGCCTCTCTACTCGGGAGCCGCCGGGGCGGCTCAGTTCCAGAACGGATTCTACGCGGCCGTCGGCTCTCCGTTCTCGGCCGTGGTGGTCGCGACGGGCTCGTCCATCCGAGTGGCGTACACGAACTCAGCTTCGGGCTCACATCTCGTCGTGAACACCAGCGCCTTCGGCTCGTCCGTGCCGGACAAGCTCCTGATCGTCGGGAAGCTCGGATTCTGCCCGGGGAACATCTCGATCCAGTTCTCCCAAGTGCAGTTCTCACGAGAGTCGCCGGGACCCAACCTCGCCTGGGTGCTGGTTGGGTTCGGATTGGCGCTGCCGGGCTGGCTCGCCGGTTGGTCCCTGTACCGCCTCGGCGCGTTCGAGCCCTTCGCCCGGAAACGACCCTAGCAGAGGCGCGGAGCTCAAACGGGGCCGCCTTGGTTCCAGCGGAAAAGACCCGCGACGAGCCCGGCCGAATAGACCACGTCGGAAACGAGCCCGACGAAGCTCCCGACGAGAGCCTCACCGGTGGCGCGAACGTCGCTCCCGACCATTGCGCGTAAGTCGGGGAACAAACGGACGGAATAGTACGCGTATCGAGCAAGCACCACGCCGGCCAGCGCAGCCCACCACCACCAGCTTCCTGCGAGGAGCGCCACCGCGAGGAGAGCCAGCACCGCGAGGACGACGATTGGTTGCGACGCACGATTCCAAGACCGAGAACGCGAGTATGGCGTCTTACCGAGGCCGCGGGCCACCGCGGATCGAAAGCGCAGTAGAGTCCCTGTGAGAACCTTCCCGAACAGGAATTCCTTCCGGAAGTTGCCTCGGATTGTGGTCGAATCGCCGGTGAAGCGCTGGACGCTCTGAAGACTGAAATCCTTCAGAATCCGCTGACCCTGCTCCCGAAGGGCGTACGAGACCCAGAGGTCCTCTCCGGCGATCCGGAACCGTTCGGGAAAGCCGCCCACACGTGAGAGCGCGGAACGTCGGATCACGTCGCACTTGAACTCGGTGAACGTCGCGTACTCGACGCCGTGATCCGGTCCCCGGTGGAACTGCCGGCGGAGGACGCCAAAGACCCGTTGGACAAAGTCGACTTCACCGAGCACTGGGATGCCGTAGTTGCCGGTGACGACCGCAACCGTGGGATCGCGATCCAGGTCGTTGATCGCCCGGGCGATCCAATCGACGGACCCCAGGCTGATGTCCTGGTGCACGATGAGCACGAGCTCTTCCGAGGATTCGCGGATCCCGTGGTTCAAGGTCCGTGACAGACCCCAGTTCTCCGGGTGCCGCAGAAGACGCGCCCGCACGGGCGCGTGCTCGAGAAACGCCTGCACCGTTGCGCAGGTCCCGTCGTGGCTGGCGTCGTCGATCACCACCCAATCAGCGTCCACCGACTCCTGCGCGGCGAGGGACCGAAGCGTCGCCGCGATCACCTGTTCCCCATTGAACGCAGGGAGGATGACCGAGACCCGCGGCGTACGGGTGCCAGTCGCGGAAACGGCGGACGAGGTCGGGTCGGTCGATTCGCCCATCGTGGAGGCCGGGATGCGCAGCGTCGACTCGGCAGATAAGGGTGGGGCCGGAGCAGCGCTACGCCGTTAACCCGGGCCGCACGAGGAGGCCGCGACGCCCGGGGCGAACTCCACGATCAGTGCGTCGCCCTCGTGAAAGAGAACGGAGAAGTCGTCCGACCCTAGGAACGGCGCGGTCTGGAAGGCCGGGTATGCGTTGGTGGTCTGGCCCGTGACAAACACCTCGGTGATGTTGAGCGACAGCAGTTGCCCTCGCGCCGCAGCAGGATACTCGCCGGCGACGAAGTCGTCGTAGAGCTCGTGGTAGGAGAGGTTGGTCGGGGACGGGAAGACCGGGAACACAAGGTGCACGACCGCGTACTCGGGCAAGAACTGCGCCGCCGAGCCGGGTGCGACCAGCACCTCCGAACACGGGGGCAAGTGGCTCCCCGCCCAGACGAGCGCGGCCAGGTCATCTCCCGTGGTGTTTGCTTCGGCCACGATCGAGGCGTGCAGATATCCGGGAACGTACGCCACCGTGCACACGGCTCCGCTCAGCAACGGCAGAGCGATGATTGCGGTGGCAGCAAGCGTGGTCCATCGCCTGGTCTTGGACGGCCCCGCCGTTCGCGGCAGAGACCAGCGGGAGGAGCGAGTCGCCGACTCGTCGGTCCGTTGTTCCGCGAGCCTCCCATGGCGAAGCGACTCCGCGGCCGCCAAGATCGGCAGAAAGGCCGCGAGAGCATAGAAGATGAACAGCAGGAACGAGGTCTCCCAAACGTTCGAGATTGATTGGATCCCGGAAACCGATGTGTTGAGCGTTCCGAAGCCGAGCAAGGCTGCGGTTTCGAGCAGCATCACCGCCGCGCCCGCGAGAACCCAGGTCACCAAGTCCCGGGAGAGCCAGCGTCCGGCGCGGCTGGACGGAAGCCCTAGAAGGAGGGCCGAGAGCACCAGCCCCGCGACGAGCAGCGCTTCAATCTCAACGTAGAGAGGTGCGATCGGAGAGATCTTCGGCTTCCAAGGCACGAACGGATCGAGTTGGGACTGCCAACCCGTGAACGTGTTTCCGGACACGATCGGCGCGTATGGAGAGTTCCCGGTCGAGGTGACGACATGGCCCGGGTAGCCGAACCACATGATGACGCCGATCACGCTCCGCGACACGAAGCCGACCGCGACCCCGACCGCTACGAAAAAGCGAGCGAGTCGACCGGGCGAATGAACTGCTCGCGCGATCGACCACACCTCGTAGCCGGCGAGCAACAAGATCAACGCGGTCCCGACCGCGAGACTGAGCGCACAGAGCGCCCCCAGCAAAGCGCCCATCGCGAGCGCGAGCCGCCACCGGTGGGCGGGGAGGGCTACGTACGACGCGATGAGGCCTAGGGCGACGAGGAACATCGGTAGGCCGAAGATGAAATCGTACGACCCGGCGACGTACAGGCGTGGCCAGCTGGCGAGCAGCCCGAAGAATGCCGCGAACAATAGCCCGCTGGTCGAGGGACTGAGACGCGTGAGCGATGCGACCCGGCTTCCGAGCGCATACGCAGCCGCGGGCGTAAAGCTCAGAAAAAGAGGGGGCAGTACGACGGGTGCCGATACAATGGGCCACCCATAGAGGAGGACTGGGACAGACATCCAGACGGGCGCGCCCTGCGGATAGATGATGCCCGAGGTCGCGTACGGCGCGAGGGTCCACGCGACACCGTGATCTCGTATGAGTACGTTGACGAAAAGCGCGTAGACCGTGCCGTCGACCCCGTTGGGCAGCGGAACGAGGGCGCCCCAGAGTTCAACGATCAGAAGTGCCAGAGATCCCAGGGCGAGCGCCACCCCCGGTCGCGACCCCAGGAACCGGACTCCCGCCGCCAAGCCCGCGCCCCGCTCTCGAATAGACAACGCAGCGAAACCCACGACGCCCAGGGCGAGCAAGGCGACCACGGTATCGAGGCCGTAGAGTCCTAGAGGGATCGACGCGACGAGGAACAGCAAGCTGCCCGCCGCGTAGAACGCCACGAGGATTCGCTCCGGGCAGGAGAAGTGGATTGAACGGCCGAGAAACCACTCGGTCCCCCGCACCAGAAGGAGCCCGAGAGGGACGCACAGCACGAAGAGAACGATGAGTCCGGCGAACACGTCGGAGGACGCCAAAGGCAGCATTCGGCGTATCACCCATTCCCGAATGACGAAGGATGTTGCGGTCCGGCCGCGCAGGGAGCCTAGGCGCCGAGCGACGGCGCAAGGCGCGCGATTTCCTCTCCGATAGCGAAGGAGCTCGTTGCGGCCGGGGACGGTGCGTTCAGGACGTGGATCGACCGAGCTGCCGTCTGGATAACAAAGTCGTCGATCAGCCGACCATCACGACCGACGGCCTGCGCGCGCACTCCCGCCCCGGGCTCGCCAAGGTCATCCGCTCGGACTGAAGGGACGAGCCGCGATACATCCGCCGCGAAGCGCTCGCGGTCGAGGGACCGGTAGTTCTCGAAGATCCCCGTTCTCCAGTGTTGGCGTGCCATCCTCCAGAAACCAGGGAAGGAAAACGTCTCTGCCAAATCGGTTCCCTCGACGTCGGATCGGTGGTATCCCTCCCGGGCGAGCGCGAAGACCGCGTTCGGACCGACCTCGACCCGACCTCGGAGGGTCAGGGTCAAGTGGACCCCCAAGAAGGGAAGGTCGGGGTCAGGCACGGGATACACGAGCCTGCGAAGATCCGCGCACACTCCGGGCTTGAGCCAGTAGTACTCACCTCGGAATGGGACTATCTGAGCCATTGGCCGAAGTCCGGCCAGCCTCGCGACGCGATCGGATTGAAGACCGGCGCAGTTCACCAGCGAACCCACGCGCAGCTCGCCGGCGTCTGTTTCAAGCATCAGTCCGTCCTTGCACTCACGAATCCCGGTGAGCCGGGTCTTCGTCATGATCGTCGCTCCCCGCTTCCGAATGCGCTCGGCAAGGACCCGACTTACTTCCCTGTAATCGACGATGCCAGCCGTCGGCACCTCCAGGCCTGCCACGCCCCGGACCATAGGCTCCATCCGCCGGACCCCCGACTCGTCTAGCTCGCGAACTCCCGGCACCCCATTGGCGATGGCCCGATCCCGGATCATCGCGAGGGTCGATCGCTCCGCAGCGGTGCAGGCGACTATGAGCTTCCCGCAGATCTTGTATGGGATCGACTCCGTGTCGCAGAACTCCAGCAGGAGCCTTCGGCCACGCAAGCACATCTCAGCCTTCTTCGAACCCGGCCGGTAGTATGCCCC